>NZ_JBFTOX010000038.1:0-95331 GCF_056398185.1 Cupriavidus sp. 05L310 | reverse complement strand
CAGACTGTTGAAGAAGCTCTCGCTCGGGGCATTGTCCCAGCAGTTCCCTTTGCGACTCATCGAGCAGACCATGCCGTAATCCACCAGCTTGGCCTGGAAGGCCTGGCTAGCATACTGGCTGCCTCGGTCCGAGTGGTGAATCAATCCCGGTGCGGGCTTGCGGCGGAACCAAGCCATCGCCAGCGCATCTGTCACGATATCTGCCGTCATCCGGGGCCGAATCGACCAGCCAACCACTTCGCGGTTGAACAGGTCAAGCACGATGGCCAGATACAGCCAGCCTTCGTCGGTCCAGATGTAGGTCATGTCCGCCGTCCAAACCTGATTTGGCGCGGCGGGCGTGAAGTTGCGCTCCAGTCGGTTCGGCGCGATCGGCAGCGAGTGCCTGGAATTCGTCGTTGCCCGCCAGCGCCGCTTGTGCCGGGCGCGAATGCCGTTCTCGCGCATCAGCCGCTCGACCCGTTCCTTGGAGGCTGGGAAGCCTCGCGCACGGATTTCCCGGAGCATGCGTGGCGATCCATATGCGCCTTTGAGCTGGGCATGGGTCGCGCGGATCAACGCCATCATTTGCGTATCGGTCAGGCGCTTGCGCGACGGTGTGCCGCCGCGCTTCCAGGCCCGATAGCCGTTCACACTAACCGTCAGGACATTACAGAGAATCACCAGCGGATAGGTGGCTCGTTCCCGCTCGATCCAGGCGTACTTCACAGAAGGTCCCTCGCGAAGTACGCCGCTGCCTTTTTTGCGATTTCAAGCTCCATCGCCAAGCGCTTGTTCTCCGCGCGCAGGCGCGACAGCTCCATCTGTTCAGCAGTCACAGGCTTGGCACCAGCCCCATTGAGCTTGCCGGCCTCGGCGGCCTTGCGCCAGTTGCGCAGTGTCTGATCAGACACGCCCAATTCCGCAGCCAGCTCTCCTGTCGTCTTCCCGGCACGCAGTTGCCTGACGGCCTGTTCCTTGAACTCCGCAGTGAATTCCTGTTTCGGTATCTTTCGCATTTCGCTTCCTTCCAACTGGTTGAGGTTATACCTCACCTCTTGGAAGGCGAAATTTCGGGGGAAGCTCACCCCCTGTGGGGTTGGTCGCAGTTTCTTTGATCGGCGATGGTTATTGCACCCAAGTGCGTACGACATCCCCCTGCGGGGGACGCCGGTCACTCTTCTTTGCTTCGGCAAAGAAGACTAACGAGAAGAAAGCCGACCCTGCCGGGGGCAGAGCAATAAGGCTGATGGGCCTCGGTGGTTTCGTCGTACGGCCCTGAGTGTTGGCTGGCGTGCCTCACCGGCTTGAAGGACATCGCCACTGCATTACCCATTGGTCACGTGGTGGGGCCCCCAACCTCGGGCGCGGTGACCATTCGGCCATCTGCCGTTCGCGGTGCCGAGCGCCACGACGCTGCCCGCCTTGGTGGTTTCGTGGTTTTGTCTCTGGCGGCGGGCGCCCTGCCATTTGATGCCCTGCCGTACCGGCGCGAGCGGCACCTTGCTCTCAATGCCCTTGGTTTCGTGGTGGTGGCCCGGTTCGCGAGGGTCACGCTCGAACATCACCGCGCCTGCTCTCCGAGACAAAACCACGAAACCAGCCACACCCGAAACGGCGCAGCCCCTCGCACCGCGAACGGCAGATGTGGGAATGGGCACTGCACACGAGGTCAGGGGCCGCACCACGAAACCCATGGGGCACGCCATTGCGCTGCCCTGCAAGCCGGTAACGGCAGATACCAGCAGAACCGCTGCCCATACGACGAAACCAGCACCCTGCGCACCCGCGATTGCTCTGCCCCCGGCAGGGTCGGCTTTCTTCTCGTTAGTCTTCTTTGCCGAAGCAAAAAAGAGTGACCGGCGTCCCCCGCAGGGGGATGTCGTACGCACTTGGGTGCAATAACCATCGCCGATCAAAGAAACTGCGACCACCCCAGCAGAGGGATGTTGTAAGGCTCTCGGGTCCAAAGGCCATCGCCTCAAACAAACAAGCCACCAACTAAATCCGCCCCGCAGGCACCAACTCATCCACCAAATCCCTCATATGCCGCCAATGCGACCCCTCCCAAAACACCCTCTGACAGCACCCGCAAGTCACAAACCGCTCCTGCCGCGCAAACACGCCCGCCGGCACGCGGCCATCCACCTCGGCCTTGCCGATCGGCCGCAGCGGCACATTGCAATCCAGGCACAGCGAGAACGGCCGCGCGCTGCGGGCCAGGTCCAGTCGCGCGAAGATCTCGCGCAACTGCGGCGTGGCCTTGATGGCGCGCACATAGCAGCCGTGGGTGACGCCGCGGCGCTTGAGCAGTTCGCGGTCACGCGTGAGCACGATGCGTCCCTCGCGCATGGCGATGGCCTCGATCTCGCTATCGGCGAAATGGTTGTCGTAGAGGGTGTCGAAGCCGGTCAGCCGCAGCAGGTGGGCCAGCCCGCCCAGATGGGCGTCGGCAACGAAGCGCGTGGTGCGTAGTGGCTCGTCGCGCACGCGCAGCAACGGTGTGACGTCGAAGGCTTCGAACTTGGGATAAACGGACACGCGGTCGCCATCCTGCAGCGGGCGCTCGAATCCACATGACTCGCCGTTCACCAGGATCAGCTCGACCTCGGTGTGCGGTACCCCCAGCGCCTCGATCATGTGCTTGACGGTGGCGGCGCGCGCGCAGGCGCAAACGCAGTCCAGTCCGCGCTGCGCACGCGGCAGGAAGTCGTTCAGTTCCTCGTAGAAACGAAACGTAGCGGTGACGGCGGTGACCATGAGCCAAAGTATGCCACCGCGCGGCCGGGTGCCGGAACGGGTTCCGGTCCGCCGTTCAGCCAGCCTGGTTGGCCAGCCGCAGCGTGGATTCCACCGACAGGCGCGCCCAGGCCGTCATGGCCTCGGCCGACTCCAGGCAGGCCGGCGGCGCGCTCAGGTAGTGAAGCATGGCGATCTCGCGCCCGGCACGGTTGTAGCGGAACGGCTCGCCGCCCTCGGCCTTGAAACGCGCCCGCGTCTTGTCGTCGACTTTCAGGAAGCAGCGCCCGCCCAGGACCAGCGCGAACACCAGGCCGTCGTAGTACAAGGCATGGCCGCCGAACATGCGGCGCGAGGTGATCGGCCCGATGCGCGCCGCCAGCGGCCCCATCAGTTCGAGCAGATGGTCGATGAAGGGATCGGGGCGGCGTGGCATCGCGTCTGGCGCTGAGAGATGCCTTAGAGCTTCAGGCGCTGCCAGATCGCCTTGGTCGCGCTGGCCGTGTTGAGCGTATAGAAATGCAGCCCCGGTACGCCGGCCGCCAGCAAACGCTCGCACAGCGCGGTGACCACGTCCAGGCCAAAGGCGCGGATCGATTCGCGATCGTCGCCAAAGCCTTCCAGCCGCTTGGCCACCCAGCGCGGCACTTCGGCGCCGCACATCTCGGAGAAGCGCATCAGCTGCGAGGAATTGGTGATCGGCATGATGCCCGGCACGATCGGCACTTCCACGCCCATGGCGCGCACGTCGTCGACGAAGCGGAAGTACGCGTCGGCGTTGAAGAAGTACTGGGTGATGGCGGAGTCGGCGCCGGCCTTGACCTTGCGCACGAAATTCTCGAGATCGTGGCGCGGCGACTTGGCCTGCGGGTGGTACTCGGGATAGGCCGCCACTTCGATATTGAACCAGTCGCCGGTCTCGGCGCGGATGAATTCCACCAGCTCATTGGCAAAGCGGAACTCGCCGATCTCGCCCATGCCCGATGGCATGTCGCCGCGCAGCGCCACGATATGGCGGATGCCGCCATCGCGATAGGTCTTGAGGATATCGCGGATGCTCTCGCGCGAGGAACCCACGCACGACAGGTGCGGCGCGGCCTCGATGCCTTCGCGCTGGATTTCCAGCACGGCATCCAGCGTGCCCTGCTGGGTGGTGCCGCCGGCGCCGAACGTCACCGAGATGAACTTGGGATGCAGCGGAGCGAGTTGCGCACGCGTGTTGCGCAGCTTCTCGGCGCCCTCCGCCGTCTTGGGCGGGAAGAATTCGAAGCTGAAGTAGCGGTCTTGCATGATGGTGGCGCGCCGCCTATGGCGCGGCGCGCTGAAAAATTGGCATGGGACGCCAGCAGGCGTCAGGCGCTGCGGCGCTCGCCCAGCAGCAGGCTGGATAGCGCCCAGGAGATCACGCTGTAGAGGATCGAGCCTAGCAAGGCCGCGCCAAAGCCGGTGACCACGAAACCGGCCAGCAGCTTGCCCACGAACAGGAACAGCAGCGCGTTGATCACGAAGATAAACAGGCCAAGCGTCAGCAGCGTCACCGGCAAGGTGAGGATCACCAGGATCGGGCGGATCAAGGTATTCACCAGGCCGAGCACCAGGGCGGCAATCATGGCCGAGCCGAAGCCGCCAAGATGAATCCCATCGATCAGGCTACCCACCAGGAACAGCGCGGCGGCATTGATGATCCAGACGGCCAACAGTCTCATGACGACTCCTTCGCTTGGGTGAAACGGATTCGGGGCAGCACGCCCGCGGCGTGGGCACGCCGCGGGTTGACGATCCGGGGATCGGTCAGAGACAGATCAAAAGCCGATCTGCTGATCAGCGGATCAATAGCGGTAGTGATCGGCCTTGTACGGGCCTTCCTTCTTCACGCCGATATAGGCTGCCTGCTGCTCGGTCAGCTCGGACAGTTGCGCGTTGAGCTTCTTCAGCTGCAGGCGCGCGACCTTCTCGTCCAGATGCTTGGGCAGCGTGTAGACGCCGACCGGGTACTTGCCGCTATCGCGTTCCTGCCACAGTTCGATCTGGGCGATGGTCTGGTTGGCGAACGAGCTGCTCATCACGTACGACGGGTGGCCCGTGCCGCAGCCCAGGTTCACCAGGCGGCCCTTGGCCAGGATGATCAGCTTCTTGCCCGGCTGGTCGCCAACCGCGGGGAAGACCACATGGTCGACCTGCGGCTTGATCTCGTCCCACTCGTACTTTTCCAGCGAGGCGATGTCGATCTCGTTGTCGAAGTGGCCGATGTTGCAGACGATGGCCTGGTCCTTCATCTTGGCCATGTGGTCATGGGTAATGACGTGGTAGTTGCCGGTGCAGGTGACGAAGATGTCGGCCTTGTCGGCAGCGTATTCCATGGTCACCACGCGGTAGCCTTCCATCGCGGCCTGCAGCGCGCAGATCGGGTCGACTTCGGTCACCCACACCTGGGCCGACAGGGCGCGCAGTGCCTGCGCGCTGCCCTTGCCCACGTCGCCGTAGCCGGCCACCAGCGCAACCTTGCCGGCGATCATCACGTCGGTGGCGCGCTTGATGCCGTCCACCAGCGATTCACGGCAGCCATACAGGTTGTCGAACTTGCTCTTGGTCACCGAGTCGTTGACGTTGATGGCGGGGAACTTGAGCTCGCCCTTTTGCGCCATCTGGTACAGGCGGTGCACGCCCGTGGTGGTTTCCTCGGTCACGCCCTTGATGGCGTCCAGATTACGGCTGTACCAGGACGGGTCCTTGGCCAGCTTTTCCTTGATCGCGGCGAACAGGAAGGTCTCTTCCTCGCTGCCCGGCTTGGCGATCAGCGATGCGTCCTTCTCGGCGCGGGCGCCCAGGTGCAGCAGCAGCGTGGCGTCGCCGCCGTCGTCCAGGATCATGTTGGGGGTGCCGCCATCCGCCCAGTCGAAGATGCGATGGGTGAAGTCCCAGTATTCCTTCAGCGATTCGCCCTTGAAGGCGAACACCGGCGTGCCCGAGGCGGCGATGGCCGCGGCAGCATGGTCCTGGGTCGAGAAGATGTTGCACGAAGCCCAGCGCACGTCGGCGCCGAGCGCGGCCAGCGTCTCGATCAGCACGGCGGTCTGGATGGTCATGTGCAGCGAGCCGGCGATGCGCGCGCCCTTCAGGGGCTGGGCGGCGGCGAACTCGTCGCGGATGGCCATCAGGCCGGGCATCTCGGTCTCGGCGATGGCGATTTCCTTGCGGCCCCAGCCTGCGAGGTTGATGTCGGCCACCAGGTAGTCGTTCTTGAGGTCAGTCACTGCGTTCATGTTTCACTCCGATGAAGAGTGGCGACGAAGGACAAGTGCGGGGGATACGGCCGCGCCATGCCGTGGCGGAAAAAGCCACTTTGCATAACGGGCGGATAGGTCGACTCGCCTCCGTGTATGTGCCACGGATCAGCGAGCGCCGTTGAAGACAGTCCGAGCCTGGCGAATGGCACAATGGGGCCCATTCGTTGCAACGCTCCTCGGAGTGGCGGTATTGTAGCCTGCCAAAAGGCGCCGCGCATTGCCGCCAACACGTTTTTTATTTGCCGCCCGTCCGATACATGACCCAGACGACACACCGCCCCCCGCGCACCCTGACCATCGCCGGCTCCGACTCGGGCGGCGGCGCCGGCATCCAGGCCGATCTCAAGACCTTTGCCGCGCTGGGCTGCTTCGGCATGAGCGCGATCACCGCCATCACCGCCCAGAACACCCTGGGCGTGACCGGCGTGCACGCCATCCCGGCCGACATGGTGGCGGCGCAGATCGACGCGGTGGCCAGCGATATCGGGGTGGATGCGGCCAAGACCGGCATGCTGGGCACGGCGGCCATCGTCGAAGCGGTAGCCGCCGCGGTGGACCGCCACGGCATCCGCCGGCTGGTGGTGGACCCCGTGATGATCTCCACCTCCGGCGCCACGCTGGCGGACGACGCCACCACCCGGGCCATGGTCAGCCTGCTGTTCCCGCGCGCCGCGCTGGTCACGCCCAACCTGCCGGAAGCGTCCTATCTGCTGGGCCGCAAGATCACCCGGCGTGACGAAATGGAGCAGGCGGCACGCGACCTGGCCGCGCTGGGCTGCCCGGCGGTGCTGCTCAAGGGCGGGCACCTGGAGCCGGAAGATGCCGGCCTGGACGACCTGCTGCTGGGCGCCGACGGCACCGTGCGCGTGTTCTCCCATCCACGCGTTGAAACCCGCAACCTGCATGGCACCGGCTGCACGCTGGCGGCGGCCATCGCGGCGCAACTCGCGCGCGGCGATACGCTGGAAGATGCGGTGGAAGTGGCGCTGGATTTTGTGGCCGATGCGATCGTGGCGGGCGCCGACTTTGAGCTTGGGGCGGGCAACGGGCCGCTGAACCACGGCTTTGCGCCGCGGGTACTGGGGTGAAACACGAGCAGCCCCCCCAATGCGAAGCGAAGCGAGCCGTGACGGCGTTAGAGGCCGTATGGGGCGCCTTCTTTGCCTACTTTCTTGGCAAGCCAAGAAAGCAGGTCGCTCCCCGCAGGGGAGTGAAACTGCCTTTGACTTTGACTTTGACTTTGAGCTTTCAGGCCCTTATCGCACCATGCCCACCCTGACCCACATCGACCTGCGCACCGACCCCGCCGCCGCCCCCTACCAAAAGCATGAAGTCGTCCAGGT
The DNA here is from genome assembly GCF_056398185.1 of Cupriavidus sp. 05L310. Classification (NCBI taxonomy): domain Bacteria; kingdom Pseudomonadati; phylum Pseudomonadota; class Betaproteobacteria; order Burkholderiales; family Burkholderiaceae; genus Cupriavidus; species Cupriavidus sp. 05L310. Next base: position 87,983 of record NZ_JBFTOX010000038.1, on the reverse strand, counting down.
AGCCTTCGCCAAGGAACCCGGCGAACTCATCAGCCTCGAAGGCCCCAACCGCTACCAGCCCGGCGACGCCATCATCACCGGCTCCACCGGCGACCGCTGGGTCGTATCGCGCGAGCGTTTCGACCCGAAGTACGAACCGCTGCAAACCGGCACGCACGGCCAGGACGGCGCCTACCGGAACATCCCGGGCGTCGTGCTCGCCAAACGCATGAACGAAGCCTTCAGCATTGCCCGCTCCACCGGCGGCGACGTACTGCATGGCGCGGCCGGCGACTGGCTGATGCAGTACGCCCCGAACGACTACGGCATCGTCCAGCAGGCGCGCTTCGCCCAAGTCTATCGTCCGGCCAGCGGCAACGCCTGAAGCGTCAGTCGCCGCCGCTGCTCAGCGGCACCAGCTTGAACGCCGCGCGCGCCACGCACACCACCTCGCCGGCGGCATTCTTCACTTCGCCTTCGCAAAAAGCGATGCGCGCGCCGCGCCGCATGCAGCGCGCTTCCAGGTGCAGTTCACCGCGCGCGGCGGCCAGGAAGTGCGTGGACATATCGATGGTGATCACGCCGGTATCGAGCGGCGCATGCGAGCGCGCCGCGCCGCTGAGCGTGAAATCCAGCGTCGCCATCAAGGTGCCGCCATGTACGTCGCCCCGGCTGTTGACCAGGAACGGGCTGACCGGCAGGCGCGTGCGGCACAGGCCCGCCTCCATCTGCACGGGTTGCAGGCCGAGATGGCGCATCAGCGGCACGTCGATGCCGAAATAGGGCTTCTCGGGCGTGCCCGGCGCAACCGGGACAATCTGAGCGGGACTTTCCAAAACAGGGTTTCCTTGTTCGAGTTCTGCGAATTCCACCACGGCCTGGCCTTCGGCCACGGCATCGCCGGCCGCAATCGTAACGCCAACGCGATGCGCATGGTGCGGACCTGGCCGTTCACCGCACGCTCTTGTGCCCTACAGGATCTCCCGGACGAACCACGCATTGAAGCGGTAAAGCGCAATGGACGGAATCACGACAAACAAGAGCAGGCTGACGACTGCGCGCCGGGTTCTATAGAGGTAGAGCGCCATCAGATCGCGCAGCGCGTAGCTGGCGACCAGCACCAGCAGCGGAATGTAGGCCAGCAGGCAAAACAGGAATATCCAGACAAGGACACCGCCCTGCAACGCGTGGTCAAGAAAACCAACGCCGTCCATCCAGCGCGCATCCCCTGCACTGAATGTGACAAGCAGCATCAACAAGGAAGCGACCAGAGTGGGACAGCGCAGCATTCAGGTCGGCTCTTTCGCTTCGCCCGGCTCACCATCGAGCAGCACGCGCAGCACGGCGATGGCCTCCATCAGCGTGGTTTTGCCCGAGCCGTTCTCGCCGACCAGGAAGGTGACCTTGGGATGCATCGCTATCGCATCCAGCGTGCGCACCGCCAGCAGGCAGAAGGGATAGCGCTCGAAGCTGTCGACGATGTCGCGCCGCAGGCAGACGCGGCTGATGAACTGGGGCGAGATCACGGTGTTCGCCGGGGTGGATGACACGGCGCTATCGTAACGCAATGCGGCGCCTGCAGCACCAGGCGCATGGCAATGCGCTGCCGCAGGCCAAGAATGGCCTCGTGCGTCAGCACGGCGGCCAGCCGGGGGCAGAGGCCGGCGTCGTCGAGCCGGCGAAAGCCGAGGCGCGCATAGAACGGCGCGTTCCAGGGGAGGTGGCTGAACGTGGTGAGGCCTAGCGATTGCACGCCCTGCTGACGGAAAGAAACGGCTACGGCGTTCACCAGTGCGCGGCCGAAGCCGCGGCGGGCATGGATGGGATGCACATCCATCTCGTCGAGGTAGGCGTGATGTCCATGCAGGCTGGCCAGCGCGAAGCCGGCGACGGTGCCGTCGGTGGCGATGGCAACCCACAGGCGGCACTCGCGCTGCGCGCGCCGGAAGTCTTCGATCGGGGTGACTTGCTCGCGCAGCGCCGCTGGCAGGTCAACCGCAGGGAATAGCGCGGCGGCGGCGCGTTCGATGGCGGGGAGAGTGGATATGTCCGCCGGCGTGGCAAGGCGGATGTCTGCAGGTGGCATGGGTGTTATGGCAGTGGTGGCGGGCCCGGGTTCCCGCCTGGCCAACCTACGGGCCGGAGGCATTCATGCCTCCGGGAACATTCCCAGCAGGTTGCTCACCGCGGCCGGCACATCCGCCGCCTCGGTAATCGCGCGGACCACCGCCGCGCTGCCCACGCCCGCGGCCAGCACCTGCGGCAACCGTGCCGCGTCGACGCCTCCGATGCCCACCAGCGAAGGCACCACGGGCCGCATCAGCCTGACGTACGCATGGAAGCGCCCCAGCCCCTGCGGCGCGGTCGGCATCACCTTGGTGGTGGTCGGGAAAATCGCGCCCAGCGCCAGGTAGCTCGGGCCGATCATCGCCACGCGCAGCATCTCCGCATAGCCGTGCGTGGACACACCAAGCCGCAGCCCGGAGGCGCGCAGCGCATCGAGGTCTGCTTCGTCGAGATCTTCCTGGCCGAGGTGGATACCGTAGATGCCGCTGGCCGCGCTGTCGTTGCCGTGGCTGGCGTGATAGTCGATAGCCGCACGCCAGTGGTCGTTGATAAACAGGCGCGACGCGCTGCCACGCGCGGCGTTCGCAGCGCGCTCGATTTCACTGCGCACGGCCTGCGCATCGTCCGACTTGAAGCGCAACTGCACCGTGGGCACCGCCAGCGGCACCAGGCGCTCGATCCACTCGGCACTCGGCACCACCGCATACAAGCCCAGCGGCGGGCACGGCGCGAATGGCTCGACGCGCGACTCCGGCGCGACCAGCGCGGCATGGCGCACGCGTGGGAATCGCGCGAATTCCACCGGCCATTCCTGCGAGCCGGGCTGCCATGCACGCGCCAGGCAGAGTGCGTCATGCGCGGGAAAATGCAGTGCCAGGCAAGCCAGCAGCACGGCCACGAAGGCCGGCGAGTGCGCGGTGTCGCCGTCGGCATGGGCGTTGAACACCCAGGTGCCCATCGGCGAGCGCACGGTATCGCTCCATTGCCCGCCCTCGCGGTCGCTTTCGATGGCGATGGCGCCGGCGGCGCCGATGCGCGCCAGCGTGCCGGCATCGGCTTCGCCGTCGAACAGCACCACGTCGGCATCGCCGAGCGCGGCGGGCACGGCGGCCTGCGTCCATACGCGCCACGCTTTCTCATTGCTGCCGAATGTGGCGCCGTAGCGCGCCAGCAGTGTGTCGTGCAGCGCGGCGTCGACACCGGCCTGGATACTGTGGCTCGTCATGCGCGGTCCTCCACGCCTTCGGCGTGCCAGAACGGCATGCCCACCACCGGCGTGCTCGCCTGCGCAATGTCGCGCTCGGGCATGGGGCCGGCCAGGTAGGCGGTGCGGCCGGCGTCGACGGCCAGCGCGAAAGCGCGGGCCATGTTCACCGGGTAGGCGGCTTGCGCCACGGCGGTGTTCAGCAGCACGCCGTCGTAGCCCCACTCCAGTACCTGGGCTGCATGCGATGGCAGGCCAAGGCCGGCATCGACGATCAGCGGCGTATCCGGCAGCCGTTCGCGCAGCAGGCGCATGGCGTGCGGGTTGACGGCGCCCTTGCCGGTGCCGATCGGCGCGGCCCAGGGCATCAGCGCCTGGCAGCCGACATCAAGCAGCCGGCGGCACAGCACCAGGTCTTCCGTGCAATACGGCAGCACCTTGAAGCCTTCCTTGATCAGCGTCTCGGCCACGGCAGGCAGGTTGAGCGTATCGGGCTGCAGGGTGTAGTCGTCGCCAACCAGCTCGAGCTTGATCCAGTCGGTCTCGAACACCTCGCGCGCCATCATGGCGGTGGTGATGGCTTCCTGCGGCGCCATGCAGCCGGCGGTATTGGGCAGTACCGGCACGTCCAGCGACCTGAGCATCTGCCAGAAGGCCTGGCCGCCCTCGCCTTCTCCGACCGCGCCCTGGCGGCGCAGCGCCACCGTCAGCATGGCAGGCTTTGCCACTTCCACCGCGGCCTGCAAGGTGGCGGGAGACGGATAGCGCGCGGTGCCCAGCAACAGGCGCGAGGCGAACGACTCGCCATAGAGCACGAAGGGATCGCCGAGCAGGTCGCGGCGCGATTCAGCGGTATTGAGGGTCATGTTGGGTCAGCCTCCCGTCACGGGTTGCACAAGGTCGATGCGGTCGCCGGCGGCGAGCGCGGTGGCCGCATGCGCGGCGCGCGGCACGAACTGGCCGTTGAGCGCGGCGGCAAAGGGCGGCGCGATGCCGGCGCCAGCCACCGCGTCGGCCAGGGTGGCGTTGTCGGCAAGAGCCAGCGGACGGCCGTTGAGCACGATATCCATGGGCGTTCTGTTCTGTTCCGTTCAGTGCAGCACCGGCGAGCCGGCAACGGTATCAAGCGCGGCCACGATCATGCCGGGCCAGCGCAGCGCTGCCGGCACGGCATAGGCCGCGGGGTCGTCATCGAGCAGGGCCCGCACTACCTGGCAGGCTGCCTCGGTGACTGCCGGCGCGATCAGGAAGCCATGCCGGTACAGGCCGTTGAGGCGCACGATGCGGGCATGCTGGTCGACGCGGATGGCCGGCAGGTGGTCCGGGCGCGTCGGGCGGCGCTGCACATTGAGTTCCAGCACGCGCGCCTCGCCGAACGCCGGATGCAGCGAATACGCCGCCGACAGTAGTTCCAGCGCCGAGCGCACGCTCATCGGCGAATCGTCCTCGCTTTCGAGTTCAGTGGCGCCGATCACGTACAGATCGTTGGGCTTGGGCGCGATATAGATCGGATAGCGCGGATGCAGCAGGCGCACCGGGCGATGCAGCTTGACTTCGGGCGCGTGCACGCGCACCACTTCGCCGCGCAGCCCGCGCAAACCCGGCATGCTGCCGTGCGCGGCCGGCTGCCCGGGCCACGCCGCGCGCGCGCCAAGGCCGCGGCAATCCAGCACCACGCGTGCGCAGATGCCAAGCGCCGGCAGGTCGCCGGCCTCGACTTCGCCGGCTTCCCACACGCAATGCAGGCCGCCGCCAACCGCGCAGGCCAGCAACGCGCGCAACGTGCCGCGATTGTCGAGCTGGCCTTCACCGGCCAGCAGCAGGCCCTGGGAAAAGCGGCCCGCCAGCGCAGGCTCGAGAGCGGCCACGCCGTTGCCGTCGAGCGCGCGCATGCGCTCCGCCACCAGCTCGGGCGGCGCCACCGCGCGCACGCGGCTGGTGAACAGCGACATCTCGCTGCGGTCGCGGGTATGCCAGACCACCAGCGTGCCGTCCTCCTGGAAGAACACCGGCTCCGGCAATTCGGCCACCCAGGCGCGCCACAGGTCGACGCTGGCGGTGCCCAGCTCGACGATGCGGCGCTCGGCGATGGCGGATTCCGCCAGGGGCGCCAGCATCGCCGCCGCCACATGCGCGGCCGAGCCGGCGCCATCGGGGCCGGCGCGTTCGACCAGCGCCACGCGCAGGCCGGCACGTACCAGTTGCCAGGCGGAAAGGCGCCCGGCCAGACCGGCGCCGAGCACGGCCACATCAAACGACTGCGTTGTCATGGGGATGGTTGTGCCGGTGCTCGCCGCGACTGCGCGGCGGCGCGCCGGCCTCCTTTAAGTCATGGCGTGCCCTGTCCATCGGGAAGGGCACAGAACTTCGCATGCGGCGCCCACGTTGGCGAGCGCCGCACCCATTGCATTGCCTTACGAGTAGATCTTGCTGCCGCTCTTGACGAACTCGATCGACTTTTCCTGCATGCCTTTCTCGGCTTCCGGCTTGAGCGAAGCGGCGTAGTCGCGCACTTCCTGCGTGATCTTCATCGAGCAGAACTTGGGACCGCACATCGAGCAGAAATGCGCGATCTTGGCGCCTTCGGCCGGCAGCGTGGCGTCGTGGTACGAACGCGCGCGTTCCGGGTCCAGGCCGAGGTTGAACTGGTCTTCCCAGCGGAACTCGAAGCGCGCCTTGGACAGTGCGTTGTCGCGCAGCTGCGCGCCCGGCCAGCCCTTGGCAAGGTCGGCCGCGTGGGCGGCGATCTTGTAGGTGATGATGCCTTCGCGCACGTCTTCCTTGTCCGGCAGGCCCAAGTGCTCCTTCGGCGTGACGTAGCACAGCATGGCCGTGCCCATCCAGCCGATATTGGCCGCGCCGATGCCGCTGGTGATGTGGTCGTAGCCGGGGGCGATGTCCGTCACCAGCGGTCCGAGCGTGTAGAACGGCGCTTCGTAGCAGTGCTTCAGCTCTTCATCCATGTTGGCCTGGATGCGCTGCAGCGGCACGTGGCCCGGGCCTTCGATCATGACCTGCACGTCGTGCTTCCAGGCCTTGTCGGTCAGCTCGCCGAGCGTGCGCAGTTCGCCGAACTGGGCGTCGTCGTTGGAGTCGGCGATACAGCCGGGACGCAGGCCATCACCGAGGCTGAACGACACGTCGTACGCCTTCATGATTTCGCAGATCTCGTCGAAGTGCGTGTACAGGAAGTTTTCCTTGTGATGCGCCAGGCACCACTTGGCCATGATCGAACCACCGCGCGAGACGATGCCGGTGACGCGGTCCGCGGTCATCGGCACATAGCGCAGCAGCACGCCGGCGTGGATGGTGAAGTAGTCCACGCCCTGCTCGGCCTGCTCGATCAGCGTGTCGCGGAACATTTCCCAGGTCAGGTCCTCGGCGATGCCGCCGGTCTTGTCCAGCGCCTGGTAGATGGGCACCGTGCCGATGGGCACCGGCGAATTGCGCAGGATCCACTCGCGGGTTTCATGGATGTGCTTGCCGGTGGACAGATCCATGATGGTGTCGGCGCCCCAGCGGATCGACCACACCATCTTTTCCACTTCCTCGGCCAGCGACGACGTCACGGCGGAGTTGCCCAGGTTGCCGTTGATCTTGACGCGGAAATTGCGCCCGATCGCCATCGGCTCCAGTTCGGTGTGGTTGATGTTGGCGGGAATGATGGCGCGGCCGGCGGCGATTTCCTTGCGCACGAATTCCGGCGTCATGTCTTCCGGGCGCAGCGGCAGCGCGGCACCCAGCGCATTGCCGGGGTGCTGGCGCAGCAGCGCCTTGTATTCGGGCTTGTCGTACAGCGCTTGCAGGTTCAGCGACTCGCGCAGCGCCACGTATTCCATCTCGGGCGTGATGATGCCGCGGCGCGCATAGTGCATCTGCGACACGTTGGCGCCGGCCTTGGCGCGGCGCGGGTTGGTCAGCTGGGCAAAGCGCAGGTGCGCGGTGGCCGGATCAGCGGCGCGTGCCAGGCCGTATTCCGACGACAGGCCGGACAGCACTTCGGTGTCGCCTCGCTCTTCGATCCACTTGCCGCGCACCGATGGCAGGCCGGCCTTCAGGTCGATATGGATGTCCGGATCGCTGTACGGGCCCGAGGTGTCGTACACGGGAATCGGCGGATTGGACATCTCGCCCTTGTCCGTGCGCGTGGACGTCTGCAGGATCGTGCGCAGCGGCACGCGGATATCGGGGCGGCTGCCGGTCAGGTAGGTCTTGCTGGATGCCGGATAGGCGAATTTTTTGTCGAGATCGGTTTCAAGCGACTCGAAAGATGCGGCGGGGGCGGTATTTGTGCGGGCCATGGGTGTCGTCCTCTCTCTTGCGGGGATGGACGAAACCAGGAGCCCTGTGAGCATGGCCGCGGCGCCGGGGCCGGGATCATGTGCCTTGGAGAAGGCAGGAGCTTTTCGGTAACCATGAAACTTCCCACGCCGGTACTAGCCGGATCGGGTTCGAAGGGACTCTCTCAGCCGCACGGCCCATCCGTACGGCACCCCTGTTTCATCCAACGGGGTGAATTTAAGCACAAGGCTCGGAGCTTGACCACCCCTGTTTCAATCTGGAGTGTCGTGCGTCAAGGTATGGCTGAGGGCCATGCGGCCCCCAGGCATTAACATGTACACCATTACGCTGCAACGCACCATGACTTAGCGTGCGCATGCACTGCCATTCGAACACCATTCGAACACCGCCGCGATTTCAAGCCTTGAAGGTCACCCAAGGCTTCAACCGCGCCACTGCTTCGATCAGCCCGGCCTCTTCCTGTGCCTGCCGCACCGGACCGATCGGCTTGTAGGCCTCGGGCGCTTCTTCCACCCTGCGCTCCTCGCGCAGCGTGACGCAGCGCCACCCGGCGTTGGCATGATCGCTTTTCAAGCGGCGCAAAGCCTGGCGCCGGACACTGCGGCCGGCTCCGTGGCTGCATGACGAGAGCCAATCGGTGTGACCCAAACCGCTCACTATATAGGAAGCATCCCCCATGGAACCGGGGATCAGGGCCAGGTCGCCGTGATGCGCGGGTGTCGCGCCCTTGCGGTGGATATTGAGGCCGTTTTCGCGCAGCACCACGTTATGCGGCACGTCGACCACCAGCCGTGAAGCCGTCGCGCCGCACAACTCGGCCAGTTCCTTGCGCACGAGTTCGGCCAGCACCACCCGGTTGGCCCAGGCATAGCGTGCCGCCGTACCCATGGCCACCAGGTACTCGTGCGCCAGGCTGCCCGCCAAGCCGTACAGCCCGCTCGTCGGATGCTTCAGGCCTGCGGGCCAGGCCTGGCGCGCCCGGTCCATCCAGCGCCGGCCCACGTAGAAGCCGACATCGCGCGAGCCGCTGTGGATCATCGCCACGACATCGCCGGGCGCCAGGCCGACGCGATATGCCGCGTGCCTGTCGAAGATCTCGTCCACCACCTGCAGTTCGACAAAATGATTGCCCCCGCCCGGCGTGCCGAGACAGGGATCGCGAAAGACCTCGCGATTGCCGACGTGCGCATCCGGCGCATAGCGGGCACTCCCGCCAAACGCATCCAGTCCGACGCAAGCGGCAAGTTCGGCCTCCAGCCGGGCACGATCGACCTGCGCCCACAAGCCTTGCGGCGCCACGCGATCGATGAACGCGGCGGGTCCCTCGTCGAATAGGGCGCGGAACGCGGCGCTATGCACCGGCATGTCGCGGCCGTTATCGAGCAGCGCACGCGTCAGCCTGCTCACAAGGGCATCCTGCTGCGGCAGCAGGGCGGCTTGCTTCAGGCTTGTAGTAATCAGGCGCATGCCGCAATTGATGTCGGTACCAATCGCGGCGGGAATGACGAAATCCGCGTCGGTGGCAACGATCGATCCGACCGGCGCGATGCCGCCGGGATGAAAGTCCGGCGTGGCGCAGGCTTTGCAAACGCCATGGTGGCCGTCCGGCGAACGCACCGCGGCAAAGTCGAGCAACTGCCGTACGGCTTTCGCTTCCAGGGGAAGCGTGGCGGGCAACAGCACGGAGGCTTGCGCGTGTTCGTTGCGCAGGTGATAGACACCCTGGATGCGCTCGACATGGATGCCCTGGCGCTGCAGGGCTTTTTCAAGACGGGGAAGGGAAGACATGGCTGCCGGGAATACAAGGTACGGGGGTGCCTCCGGCGGACCGGGGCAAAAAGTACCTTCTGCGCAGCAGCGTCGAGAAAGGAGCGTGCAGTGTATCGCCGGGAAGCGGCGAACGGCAAGCGCCCGGCCCGCGAGCCCAGCCATGACGGCGCAAAGTGTTGGGGGCCGGACACAGTGCAAGCCCACGCACATAGCGCGCCGCTTGCTCTACCATGCAATCAGACATGCCCATGCGCAACGCTCGCAGAAGACCGCACAGGAGACCTCATGACTGAAGCTGCCACCCACCGCGTGTTCAACCAGGTCCCGGACCTCACCGGCCACAACCTGTTCACCGGCGACCCCGCCTTGCGCGACGCGCTGGAGCGGCTTGGCGGCGGCTGGCACGCCAGTGCGCTCGATGTCTTCGGGGCGCGCCTGGGCAAACCCGATGTCCAGCAGTGGGCGGCCGAGGCCAATCGCCACGCGCCCGAGCTGCATACGCACAGCCGCACCGGCGAGCGCATCGACGAAGTGGAATTTCCGCCGGCATGGCACGCCTTGCTGGCCCTGCTGCGCAGCCAGCAGTTGCAGGCGCTGCCGTTCGCGCAGCCCAGGGAGGGCGCGTGGGTGGCGCGCGCCGCCGGCTATTTCCTGCAGGCGCAGGCCGAATCCGGATCCCTGTGCCCGCCCACCATGACGTTCGCCAGCATCCCGGTGCTGCAGAAGGAAGCGGCGCTGTTCGCGGAACTGGGGCCGAAACTGTTTGCCACCGAGCACGATCCGCGCGACCTGCCCTGGCGCGACAAGCATGCCGTGATGATCGGCATGGGCATGACGGAAAAGCAGGGCGGCTCCGATGTGCGCAGCAACACCACCGTCGCGCGCGCCGTGCGCGGCGAGGGCCGCGGCGCCGAGTACGCGATCACCGGGCACAAGTGGTTTTTCTCCGCGCCGATGTGCGATGCCCACCTGGTGGTGGCGCGCATGGGCGCGGAGGACGGGCCGCTGTCGTGCTTCTTCGTGCCGCGCTTTCGCGACGACGGCAGCAAGAACCCGGTGCAGATCCAGCGTCTCAAGGACAAACTGGGCAATCGCTCCAACGCCAGCAGCGAAGTGGAATTCCGCGAGGCCACCGGCATCCTGATCGGCGAGGAAGGCCGCGGCATCCCGACCATTATCGAGATGGCCACCTATACCCGGCTGGATTGCGTGATCGGCAGCGCCGCCATCATCCGCGCGGCGCTGGTGCAGGCCATCCACCACGCGCGGCACCGCATGGCGTTCGGCCGCCTGCTGGCGGAGCAGCCGCTGATGCGCAACGTGCTGGCCGACCTGGCGCTGGAAAGCCAGGCCGCCACCCTGCTCATGATGGAACTGGCACATGCTTTCGAGCGGGCCGATGCCGATCCGCTGGCCGCCGCCTGGAAGCGCATCGTCACGCCGGCGGCCAAGTTCTGGGTCTGCAAGCGCGCCATAGAGGTGACGGGCGAAGCCATGGAGGTATGGGGCGGCAACGGCTACGTGGAGGAAGGCCCGATGGCCCGGCTGTACCGCGAGGCGCCGGTCAACTCGATCTGGGAGGGCTCCGGCAACATCATGTGCCTGGACGTGCTGCGCGCGCTCCAGCGCAATCCCGAGGACGCGGGGCGGCTATTGCAGGACCTAGGACGGCGCGCCGGCGGCCATCCGGCGGTGCGCGCCGAACTCGCCTCGCTGCAGGCGATGCTGCGCGACGCGCCGGAACATCTCGAAGCCGGCGCGCGGCGCTTTGCCCAGGGCCTGGTGCTGACCGCGCAGGCGGCGCTGATGCTCGCCCATGCCGACACCGACGATGCCGAGCGCTTCGTGGCCAGCCGGCTTGGACGCCAGCATGGCCGCGTGTTCGGCACGCTGGAGGGCGACGAAGCCGCGCTGGCGGGCGTGGTGGCGCGCGCATGGCCGGCGTGAAGCCGCCGGTGCATCGCCGCGCGTGAACGCCCAGAGGCGCCCAGGCAGCTGACACGGCCGCACGCTGTCATGCTGGCGCATGGCGCGATTCGTCCGTGCGCACCTGGCCTCGCAACATACCCCCCGGATTAATTCCCCGCCTCGCTACAGCCAAGGCCAGTGATGCCGTAAACCGTTGATATAAAGGGCATACATTTAATACATAAGTGCCCGATAGTCATCTTTAAATATCAAGCGGAGCGCCTTGCCGCGGCGGGCGCCGACATCCCGACATGAACATCAGCCAACGCCTGCTACTTTCCTTATCTCTTGCCCTGTTCGCCTTGCTCGGGGTGGGCCTTGGTGGCATCTGGCAACTCCACCAGTCGGAACAGCGCTTCGAGTACTTCAACAACAACACGCTGGACAGCGTGCGCATCCTTGTCAGCCTCAAGGACGACGTCAACACCATGCGCATCGCGCTTTACCGGCATACCATGACCGACGACCTCAAGGGCAAGACTGAAGCCGAACAGTCGCTCGCCAGTGCGGACCAGCATTTCGACACTACCGCCGCCAAATACGAACGCGCGGATATCTCCGACGAGACTGATCGCAAGATGCTCGAGGCTGACCGGGCCGCCCTCAAGCGCTACCGCGCCGGACGCGCCGCCTTGCTGGAGAAATCGCACGCCAACGATTACGCAGCCGCGCAGGCCATGCTCGTGAGTGGTGAACTGCATGAGGCGTCGACCGCGATGCGCAAGACGATCGAGGATCACATCGCCTACAACGCGGAACTGGGCGAGCACGCCGTCCTGAGCAATCGCGAGCAGTACCACACTGCAGTCATGGTGTTCTCGGTCTTGATCGCCGTAGCCGTGCTGGGCACCGGTTTCCTGGCGGTGACGCTTTACCGGCGCATCCATGGCAGCCTGGCCGAGATCGAGCAGACCCTGGAATACGTCAGCGACTCCCTTGACCTCGCGCGCCGCGCGCCGGTCGGGCGCATGGATGAAATCGGCCGCACCGCGGCCGCCTTCAACCGCTTGCTCGAACGCGTGGCGGTGGCGCTGCACGAAGTGCGTCATTCGACCGAATCCGTGGGCGTGGCGGCACGCCAGATCGCCGCGGGCAACACCGACTTGTCGGCGCGCACCGAACAGCAGGCGGCCTCGCTGGAGCAAACCGCATCGAGCATGGAGGAGCTGACCACCACCGTGCGGCAGAACGCCGACAATGCGCGCCAGGCCAGCGGCCTGGCCGGCAATGCCGCCAGCGTCGCCGAGCACGGCAGCGCCGCGGTTCAGCAGATGGTGCAAACCATGGGCGCGATCAGCACCAGCTCCAGCCGCATCGCCGAAATCACCAGCCTGATCGAGGGTATCGCCTTCCAGACCAATATCCTGGCACTGAATGCCGCGGTGGAAGCCGCGCGCGCCGGCGAACAGGGCCGGGGCTTCGCGGTGGTGGCGGGCGAAGTGCGCAGCCTGGCGCAGCGCTCGTCCAGCGCCGCCAAGGAAATCAAGGACCTGATCGACAGCTCGGTCGACACCGTGCGCACCGGCTCGGCACAGGCCGAGGACGCCGGCAAGACCATGGGCGAAGTCCAGAATGCAGTAAAGCGCGTGTCCGACATCATTGCCGAGATTGCCGCGGCCTCCGACGAGCAGAGCGCCGGCATCGAACAGGTCAACAAGGCGGTCGGCCAGATGGACGAGGTCACGCAGCAAAACGCCGCGCTGGTGGAAGAAGCCGCCGCCGCGGCGCAATCGCTGGACGACCAGGCCGGCAAGCTGCGCGATACGGTGTCGACCTTCCGGCTGGCGAACGCGGCCTGACGGCGCAGTATCTTCGCAATGCCGGCCCGAGAGCCAGCGCGAGTCCGGCCCGGCGCCGGGCCGGGGCTCACACCGCCAACACCTCCGCCATGCGCAGTACCACGCGGGGACCGTGCCGGATCAGGTCATGCGCGCGCTCGCCGATCATGATGGCCGGCGCATTGGTGTTGCCGCCGATCAGCGTCGGCATGATCGACGCGTCCACCACCCGCAGCCCTTCCACACCCCGCACGCGCAGTTGCGGGTCGACCACCGCGTTCTCATCCATACCCATGCGGCAGGTGCCGACGGGATGGTAGATGGTGTCGGCATGCGCGCGGATCATCTCGCGGATCGCGCTGTCGTCGCTGCCATCCGCGCGCAGGTGCGCGGAATACAACTCCTTGCCGCCGAACGCCGCCAGTTGCGGCTGCGCAAGGATGCGGCGCACGATGCGCACGCCCGCCACCAGGCCGTCGAGGTCACTCGGGGCGGACAGGAAACGCGGATCGATCAGCGGCGCCTCGCGGATATCGGGCGAGGCCAGCCGCACCTCTCCCCGGCTTTTCGGGCGCAGCACGCAGACGTGGCAGGAATAGCCGTGGCCGAAGCGCAGGCGGCGCATATGGTCGTCGGCCATGCCGACCACGAAATGTAGCTGCAGGTCCGGTTCTTCCAGTCCGGGATCGCTCTTGAGGAAAGCGCCCGCCTCGGCGAAGTTGGAAGTCATCATGCCGGTGCGTTCGCGCCGGTATCGCAGGATCTCCGCCAGCATGCGGAAGGCGCCGCCCACCGACACGCCGAACAGCTCCGATGCCGCCACGCGCTTGTGCACGATGACGTCGAGATGGTCCTGCAGGTTGGTGCCCACGCCTGGCAGGTCATGCACCACGGGAATGCCCAGCTCGCGCAAATGCGCCGCCGGGCCCACGCCCGACACCATCAGCAGTTGCGGCGAACCGAACGCCCCTGCCGACACGATCACCTCGCGGCGCGCCCGCAGCACGGTCTCGCGGCCATCCAGCCGCACCACGACGCCCACCGCGTGGCGGCCTTCAAACTCGATGCGCAGCACTTGCGCGCCCGTCAGCACATGCAGGTTGGCGCGGCCGCCATTGCTGGCGCGGTCGGCGGCATCGCCGCGGTGCAGGTAGGCGCGCGCCGCGTTCCAGCGCTCGCCGCCGTGCTGTGTCACCTGGTACCAGCCCGCGCCTTCCTGGTCCACGCCGTTGAAATCATCGTTGCGGCGGTAGCCGGCCTGCTGGGCCGCCTCGATGAAACGCTGGCCAAACGGATTGGGCGTGCGCAGGTCCGACACATGGAGCGGACCGCTGCCGCCGTGCAAGGGATCGTCGTCGCGCCCGGCCACGCGCTCGTTGCATTCCGCGCGGCGGAAATAGGGCAGCACGTCGTCCCAGGCCCAGCCATCGCACCCGGCCATGGCCCAGCCATCGTAGTCGGACGGCGTGCCCCGCGTGTAGATCATGGCGTTGAGCGAGGAACTGCCGCCAAGGCCACGCCCGCGCGGCTGGTAGCCGCGGCGCCCGTCCAGCCCCGGCTGCGGCACGGTGTGGTAGCCATAGTTGCGGCTGCCGGCGCGCGGCAGCAAAGCCGCGCAGCCTGCCGGCGTCGACACCAGCACATGGTGATCGTGGCCTCCGGTTTCGAGCAGCGCCACGCTGTCGCTGCCGCTGTCGGCCAGGCGCCCGGCCAGGGCACACCCCGCCGAACCGCCGCCAACGACAAGATAGTCAAAGGTGGTTTCCATCCGTCTCCCCGCGTGGTCGGAGGTCAGTCTGCCGGGGTTGCGCCGGACGCTGGGGCAGGCCGGGCATGCCGGGCAACCCGGTCTGGCGGGCACGCCGAGAGCATGCCGCGAAATCAGTGTAGGGCTTTGCCGGGGCGCTGGAAAGGGTAAAGGAAGGGCGATGAATACGGCTGTTTGAAGCACGAGGCTGGTGGCCGGCCTCCATTGCCAGTGGCGGCCGCATGACATATGGTGCGGGAATTGAAACGCCGCGCGCGCCACGGGCAGCGCGCGGCCCCGGGAGAACGAGAGATGAGAGAAGTGCCCGAGATGTCATCCGTATTCGACGCCATGCGCGCCGCCTCGCGGCGGGACCAGTCGCCTGCCTGGGCCGTGCGTGCCGACCGTCTGCGGCGGCTGCGCAAGCTGGTGGCCGAACACCGGGACGAGATCTCGCAGGCCATCAGCGCCGACTTTGGCAATCGCGCTCACCAGGAAACCGCGCTGCTCGAAGTCTTTCCCAGCGTGGCCGGGATCGACGATGCGCTGCGTCATGGCAAACGCTGGATGCAGGTGCGGCGGGCGCGCACCGGGTTGTGGTTCAAACCCGCCACGTCGCGGCTGATGCCGCAGCCGCTGGGCGTGATCGGCATCGTGGTGCCGTGGAACTATCCGCTCTACCTGACGGTGGGCCCGCTGGCGGGCGCGCTGGCCGCGGGCAACCGCGCCATGGTCAAGCTCTCCGAGTACACCCCGCGCTTCGCCGCGCTGTTCGCGCGCCTGGCGCAGCAACACTTCGCCGCCGATGAGGTCGCCGTGATCAATGGCGACGCGGAGGTGGCGAGTGCCTTCTCCGCCCAGCCCTTCGACCACCTGCTGTTCACTGGTTCGACCCAGGTCGGCCACCATGTCATGCGCGCGGCGGCGGCCAACCTCACGCCGGTGACGCTCGAGCTGGGCGGCAAGTCGCCGGTCATCGTCGGCCCGGGCGCCGACCTGGAACACGCGGTCGAGCGCATCCTGGTGGGCAAGCTGCTTAACGCGGGCCAGACCTGCATCGCGCCGGACTATGTGCTGCTGCCGGAAGCGATGCGCGAGCCGTTCGTCGCGGCGGCACGCGCCTGCGCCGCCCGCCTCTACCCGGACCTGGCCGGCAACCCCGACTACACCACCATCATCAGCCCGCGCCACTTTGCCCGGCTGGACGGGCTGGTCAACGACGCCGAACGCGCGGGCGCGCGCGTGGTGCCGCTGTCCCAGGCACCATCGGACCCGGCACGGCGCCGGCTGGCGCCGGTACTGTTGCTTGACGTGCCCGCCGACGCCACCGTGATGCAGGAAGAGATCTTCGGCCCGGTATTGCCGCTGGTGGCCTACCGCACGCTGGACGAGGCCATTGATTACATCAATGCACGGCCGCGCCCGCTGGCGCTCTACCTCTTCGAGAAAGACCCCGGCGCGATCGACCGGGTGATGGCGCAGACCGTGGCCGGCGGCGTCAGCATCAACGAAACGCTGCTGCATATCGCCCAGGAAGACCTGCCCTTCGGCGGCGTGGGGCCCAGCGGCATGGGCGCGTACCACGGCGAAGCGGGTTTCGAGACCTTCTCCAAGCTCAAACCGATCTTCCGCCAGTCCCGGCTCAATGGCGCCGGGCTGCTCAAGCCGCCCTACGGCAAGCGGTTCGAAACGATGATCCGGCTGCTGCTGCGCTGAGGGAAGACACGCCACTGGATGTGCGGCCCGCGATGCGAAGCGAGCCGTCAAGGTTTACCTATCCCGTATGGGGCGCCTTCTTTGCCTACTTTCTTGGCGAGACAAGAAAGTAGGTCGCCCCCCGCAGGGGGGTGAAACCGCCGTTGACTTTAAGCCTTTGACTTCGAAGATGGGCCTCAACCCACCACCATCGGCCGCCCCAACATCCGCGACAACACCGCCTCAGGCGAATGCGTATGGTCCCCGATCGCCTTCGGCGACAAATAATAAGTCTGCTCCATCATGGCCCGCCCCCGCATAGCCGCGTGCAGCACCTGATCGCTGAACACAATCCAGGTCGACCCCGGCGGGAAATGGAATTCCTGCTGCGGCACGCTCGCCTGGTACGCCAGATCGGCCTTGGCAAGATCATGCAACTGCAGCATGCGATGGTCATACTCCGAACGCCGGCGCTTGGTGATATGCAGCAACTCCATCACCTTCGCCTGCCCCGGCCACATCCCCTTGGTCTTCGGCACAAAGCGCTTCGCGAAGTCGCCAAAAGGTTCGCCCACCCGCCACACGCGCGGCGCCTGCGGGTCGATATTGTGGAATACGCGCAGCAGCCGCTGACCCAGCAGCGGATTGGACGGGAAGGAGTCCACATGCAGCCGGGTGTCGTCCTTGCGCCAGCTCACCGGCCGCCCGGCGATTTCGCTCGGGCGCAATGAGGTGCCGGCGCGCACCATGTGCGGGCCATATTCCGGGAACAGGCTCAGCACCAGCTTCTCGCTGTATTCGGCATAGCGCCGAATCAGGCGGTACAGGTCCTTCAGGTCCTGCTCGCCGCCAGTCGCGCCGCGCACAGCCTGGTCGCTGGCGCGCAGGTTGATGTTCTTGGATTTGCCGTCCGACCAGCGGCTATCGAGAAAGCGTTCCTCGCCCGGCTCGAACTGAAAGCGCAACTGGGGGAAGAACAGCACCGCGCCCTGCTCCAGTTCGCGGCGCAGTTCGGCTTTGGTGCCGGCATCGACCTGCGGCGCCCACTCGGTATAGGGCTGAGGCCGGATCAGGTTGAGCGCGGGCATGCCTGCCCCTGGCGCGGTGGCCGGGCTGGGCGCGGAAGGCGTAAGGGTCGAATCAGGTGACATGGGGCATCCTCGGTATGCGGGCTCCGGCGGGCTTCAGTGCGCACATGCACACGCTGCGCCGGGATAACAAAGCGCCACTCGCCGCACCGCTTTGCCATCCCGCGATTCTACCCTCGCGACCGTGCCCCGCCATGCCCCGCATCGGCCCGCTTGATCCAGGACAAGGCTCGCCCCAAGCCGCGCGCGGCACCTGCCAGACGAAAAAACGCCGCCCGAGGGCGGCGTTCCGGTGCGGCGGGTGCAGCGCTTACAGGCCGGCGGCAGCGCGCAGCACAGCGACCTTGTCGGTCGCTTCCCACGAGAATTCCGGCTCTTCACGGCCGAAGTGGCCGTAAGCAGCGGTCTTTTCGTAGATCGGGCGCAGCAGGTCGAGCATCTGCACGATCCCCTTCGGACGCAGGTCGAAATGCTCCTGCACCAGCGCGGCGATCGCCTCGTCTGAGATCTTGCCGGTGCCTTCGGTGTACACCGTCACGTTGATCGGGCGGGCCACGCCGATGGCGTAGCTGACCTGCACCTGGCACTGGCGCGCCAGGCCGGCGGCGACCACGTTCTTGGCGACATAGCGCGCGGCATAGGCAGCCGAGCGGTCAACCTTCGACGGATCCTTGCCCGAGAAGGCGCCACCGCCGTGCGGCGAAGCGCCGCCGTAGGTGTCGACGATGATCTTGCGGCCGGTCAGGCCGCAATCGCCTTGCGGGCCGCCGATGACGAAGCGGCCGGTCGGGTTGACCAGGTACTTGGTGTCCTTGAGCATCTCGGCCGGCAGCACCGGCTTGATGATTTCCTCGATCACGGCTTCGCGGATCTGCGCCTGGCTGATATCCGGCGCGTGCTGGGTCGACAGCACCACGGTATCCACGCTGTGCGGACGACCGTCGACATAGCGCACGGTCACTTGCGACTTGGCGTCCGGACGCAGCCAGGGCAGACGTCCGTCGCGGCGCAGTTGCGACTGGCGCTCGACCAGGCGGTGCGAATAGTAGATCGGGAAGGGCATCAGCTCCGGCGTTTCGTCGCAGGCGTAGCCGAACATCAGGCCCTGGTCGCCGGCGCCCTGGTTCAGGTAGTCGTCGGAGGCGCGGTCCACGCCCTGGGCGATGTCGGGCGATTGCTTGTCATAAGCAACCAGCACGGCGCAGCCCTTGTAGTCGATGCCGTATTCGGTGTTGTCGTAGCCAATGCGCTTGATGGTGTCGCGCGCGACTTGGATGTAATCGACGTTGGCGGTCGTGGTGATTTCCCCGGCGAGGACTACCAGCCCGGTGTTGCACAGCGTTTCAGCTGCCACGCGCGCGTACTTGTCCTGCGCCAGGATGGCATCGAGGACTGCGTCGGAAATCTGGTCAGCGACCTTGTCGGGATGGCCTTCGGAGACAGATTCCGAAGTGAACAGGAAGTCGTTTGCCACGAACTTTTCTCCAGGTTTGGCTATTGCGCGCCAACCTCTCAGCCCGGGCGGCGACGCTTTAGCGGTATTTTCAAGCCGTTCCGGTAGAACGGTATCGCCCCGCAAGTTGTCAGTTAACTCGGCGATACGCGCTATTATACGCGCCTGCAAGCGGTGCTGCAGCGTGTCGTTATCTTGGACTTGCTTGCATACCAGGCGCTGTCGCCGGCTAGCGCCATCCAGTTAGCGGCATACCGCTGGCTTGGCACCTGCCCGCAGGCCGTGCACGCCGCAAGGCGGGCCCCGTTACAGCATTGAATGCTTGTTGATAGCCCCACTAACGGCACCGCCCGGCAAAACATTAATTACCCACCCGGCCCACCGGGCCGCTATCGCAACCCGATGACCTTCCTGTTCTGGCTGATTTCCCGCTTGCCGCTCTGGTGGCTGCACGCCATTGGCGGCGTGCTCGGACTATTGGCGGCACGCCTGCCAGGACGCTATGGCAGGCGGCTGGCCGAAAATCTGCGCCAGGCTTACCCCGATGCCAGCAAGGCGATGCTGGCCGAAGCGGCCCGCTCGACGGGGCGCATGATCCTGGAAATGCCCTATTTCTGGAGCCGGCGCAATCCCGAGGCGCGCATGTACGGCTTTGCCGACCGGCTCTGGCCGGAACTCGACCGGCTGATGGCGCAGGGGCGCGGGCTGATCATCCTGGTGCCTCACCTGGGCTGCTTCGAAGTGCTCCCGCAGGCATTTGCACTGCGGCATCCGGTCACGGCGCTGTACAAGCCACCACACCAGGCCTGGCTGCGCGACTGGATCGTCAAGATGCGCACGCGGCCCAACCTGGCCATGGCGCCCGCGCAGCCGCGCGGGGTGCGTATGCTGGTGAAGGCACTCAAGCGCGGCGAGGCCATTGGCATCCTGCCGGACCAGGTTCCGACCGGCGGCGAAGGCGCCTGGGCGCCGTTTTTCGGCAAGCCCGCCTACACCATGACGCTGGTGCAGCGCCTGCAGCAACTCACGGGCGCACCGATCGCGGTGGTCTTCGCCGAGCGCCTGCCGCGCGGCGTCGGCTATCTCGGCCATATGCAGGTCATCAACCATCTTCTGCCCGCCGACCCGGCCGAAGCTGTCGCCGTCATCAACGAAGCCGTCGAAAAGCTGGTGAGGGCATGCCCGACCCAGTACCTGTGGGGCTACAACCGCTACAAGCATCCGGGTGGCGCGGAGTTGCCACCAGCGGATCCGCCCCGGGCGCCGCCGGGCGACGCCTCGCGCAATCCACTGGAAGTGCCGCCCACAGCATCCGTATCCCTCTCTGACGACCAAAAATGAGCCGCATTTTCACCTGGCTTGGCATCGGCCTGCTGACCGTGCTGGGCAAGCTTCCCTATCCGCTTGTTGCACGCTTCGGCGAAGGACTCGGCAGCCTGCTCTACCTGATCCCCAGCAGCCGCCGCCGCGTGGTGCAAACCAACCTGCGCCTGTGCTTCCCCGAGCGGACCGAGGCCGAGATCGAATCGCTCTCGCGCCAGACCTTCCGCAATGTCTTCCGCAGCTTTGCCGAGCGCGGCATCTTCTGGACTGGCAGCGAGAAACAGATGCGCCGCTGGGTCCAGATCGACGACCAGGCCGATCTCGTGGCGCTGGATGGTACGCCCCACATCCTTGTCACGCTGCATCTCTCAGGCGTGGAGGCCGGCGCGATCCGGCTCACCATCCATCTGCGCGAACACGTGAGGCGCTCCGGCGCATCGCTCTACACCAGGCAGAAGAACGAACTGTTCGACGGTTTCCTCAAGCATGCGCGCGGCCGTTTCGGCGCCAAGATGATTGCCCGCAACGACAGTGCGCGCGACATCATCCGCTGCCTGCGCAAAGGCGAAGCCCTGCAACTGATCGCCGACATGGACTTCGGCGAGCGCGACTCGGAATACGTGCCGTTCTTCGGCGTGGAAGCCCTCACGCTGACTTCGGTATCGCGCCTGGCGCGGCTGACCGGCGCCAAGGTCGTGCCGATCTATACCGAGATGCTGCCCGACTACAAGGGATATGTGCTGCGCATCCTGCCAGCGTGGGAAAACTATCCCGGCGACAGCGTGACCGCGGACACCCGGCGCATGAACGCCTTCTTCGAAGATTGCATCCGCCCGCGCGTGACCGAGTATTACTGGGTGCACAAGCGCTTCAAGCACCGCCCGGACGGCGAGCGCGAAAACTACTGACCAGGCAGGCACGGCGCGGGCACCACCTGTCAGATATGCCGCCCGAGCCACCTTCGATAAGCCGCCGGCAAGCGCCGGACAGCCCGACTACAATCGCACTATGAAACTCCAGTTCACCAAGATGCACGGTGCCGGCAACGACTTCGTCGTGCTCGACGGCATCCACCAGACCCTGAACCTGACGCCCGGGCAATGGCGCGCGTTGGCCAGCCGCCATTTCGGCGTAGGCGCCGACCAGATCCTGGTGGTCGAGAAGCCCACCCGCGACGACGTCGACTTTCGCTACCGCATCTTCAACGCCGACGGCGGCGAGGTGGAGCACTGCGGCAATGGCGCCCGCTGCTTCGTGCGCTTCGTCACGGACCAGGGCCTGACCGACAAGCGCTCGGTACGCGTGCAAGTGATGAATGGCGTCATCACCCTGACCCTGCAAGACGACGGCCAGGTCACGGTCGACATGGGCGCGCCGGAACTCGAGCCGGCCCGCGTCCCCTTCCGCCCCGACGGCCTGCCGACCAGGGCCGAAGGCCGCGATACGCTCTACGGGCTGGAAGTGAACGGCCGCACGGAATGGATCTCCGCGGTTTCGATGGGCAATCCGCATGCGGTGCAAGTGGTGGATGACACCGAGGCGTTCCCCGTGCTGCAGGACGGTCCCATCATCGAGCATCACGCGAGCTTTCCCAACCGCGTCAACGCGGGCTTCATGCAGGTGCTGGAGCGTCATGCCATTTGCCTGCGCGTGTTCGAGCGCGGGGCCGGCGAGACGCTGGCCTGCGGTACCGGCGCGTGCGCGGCGGTCGTCGCCGGCATCCGCCGTGGTCTGCTGGACTCGCCGGTGCTGGTGCATACGCATGGCGGCGACCTCTCCATCGCCTGGGACGGCGAAGGCGAGTCGGTGCGAATGACCGGCCCGGCCACCACGGTATTCGAAGGCAGCATTGACCTGGACCGGCTGCCGGCCTGACCATAGGGGCTTGCGGCCAGCCACGGCCGCGCCCACCATGGAGTGCCAATGTCGCTCGCCGATTTCCGCATCACCTCGGGCAAGAACTTTCGCCTTGCCGACTTCAACAGTGGCGCCAAGCCGTTCTCCAGCGGCGACAAAATCGCCGACCAGGCCCGCCTGACCGAGCTGAGCACCCAGCTCGACGCGGTGCAAGACATCTTCTACGCCGAACACAAGCGCAAGCTGCTGGTGGTGCTGCAAGGCATGGATACCAGCGGCAAGGACGGCACCGTGCGTGGCGTGTTTCGCAGTTTCGACCCGCTGGGCATTCGCGTGGTCGCCTTCAAGGCCCCTACCGCCGAAGAACTCGCGCACGACTACCTGTGGCGCATCCACGCCCAGGTGCCGCGCGCCGGCGAGATCGTCGTGTTCAACCGCAGCCACTACGAAGACGTGCTGATCACGCGCGTACACGAATGGATCGACGACGACGAATGCGAGCGCCGCTACAAGCAGCTACGCGCATTCGAGACGATGCTGCTGGAAACCGGCACCACCATCGTCAAGTGCTTCCTGCATATTTCCAAGGACGAGCAGAAATCCCGGCTTGAAGCGCGGCTGGCGGATCCGCAGAAGCATTGGAAGTTCGACCCCAAGGACCTGGAAGAGCGGCAGTACTGGAAGAGCTATGCGACCGCCTATGAGGCCGCCATTGCCGCCACAAGCACGCCGGAAGCACCGTGGTATATCGTGCCGGCGGATTCCAAGACGCATCGGAACCTGATGGTGGCTGAGATCCTGATGGAGGTGTTCACCAGGTTGAAGCCGGAGTATCCGCCGGGCAAGCCGGAGTTGGCGAAATTGAAGGTGGTGTAGGGTTGGCGGGGGCTTTAACTGCGACCGCGACCGCAGTCAAGCCTTCTCCCCGCCCAATCACGAATGCCCGTTCCCCCGATGAATATCGTGCGTGACAAACGGCTTCTCATGCGTGGGCATAGCCAGCCATTCCGGATGCTTCAACGTCTCCCGAATATCATCCAGCCCGCTGGTCCAGTGCTCATTCATCGTCAGTCGTCCAAACTGGTAATCCTTGGCATTCCCCTCGAATGTCTTATCGCGATAAATGAGCTGGATCACATTGCGTCTCGCGTCGCACGCGTACCCCGCCGCTTTCCGGTACCAGTCGTTGTCGCGCTGGCCCTGCGGCACCAGCGCCATCACTTCGCTCAGCATGCGGCGGTAGTTCTGCTGCTCGGCCATGTAGTCGGTGATGGTGCGCGTGCGGCTGGAATACTGGATGTCTTTCTGGCGCTCGGCCACGTCCAGCAGGTTGTGCGGCAACTTGCCTCGCGCGCTCCACAGGTCCACCTGGAAGATCAGCGCATCGCGCCGCGGCTGGGCGGTCAGCACCTCGGACAACGGCGTGTTGGACACCAGGCCGCCATCCCAGTAGAACTCGCCATCGATCTCAACGGCCGGGAAGCCGGGTGGCAAGGCACCCGAGGCCATGAAATGCTCGGCACGCAGCTTGCGGCGGGTGTTGTCGAAATAGGCAAAGTTCCCCGTATGCACGTTGACCGCGCCAACCGACACCCGCATCTCGTGATGCTGCTCGTTGATGCGGTCGAAATCGGCGAAACGCTCCAGCGTGCTCTTGAGCGGCGAGGTGTCATAGTAGCTGGAGGCGCCCGGCCCGGCCTGGCGTTCGAGCAGGCTGGGCCAGGGGCGTGGCTGGAAGAAGCCACGCTGTCCCTCTAAAACCGCGCGCGCGGCTTCGATGCCGTCGAACCAGACGCGCATCGGATCGGGCCAGTGCACGGCGCTCTCGGCAACGACCTCATACGGCAGCAGGCTGGGCAGCCAGGGCTGCCGGCAGATGTACTCCCAGAAGGCGCGCAATTGCTCGACCCTGCGCTCGGGCGCATTGCCTGCAATCACCGCGGCGTTCAGCGCGCCGATCGAGATGCCTGCCACCCAGTTCGGCTGGATGCCGGCTTCGGCCAGGCCCTGATACACCCCCGCCTGATAGGAACCGAGCGCGCCGCCGCCTTGCAGCACCAGCGCCCTGACGGTGTATTCGTGGTGAACCGGCCGCTTGCTGCCGTCCCCTTGCGGCTCCGGGTCCGGCGGCGCGCAGCCGCCGGGCGGCAGGAGGTTTGGCTCCGGCGGGTCCAGCGCTTCGCTCTTGCGCGCCTCGCGCTTGATCGCCGGCGCTGCGGGGTCCGCCACAACGGCTGCCGCTGCGCTCTTCACGGCCGCCTTCGGCGCGCTCCTTCCTGGTACTGCCTGATCCTGCTTTTGCCGACGTCCGCCTGCCACGACCCCTCCTTGATTGCTTTGCTTAACAACGTTGCCTGCAGCCATGCCGGCCGGGCGGCGGTGCCGTGGCGCGCCAGCGCCCGGCCATCCCGCCGCAAGGCCGTTTCCTTGCCGCTTATTGCATGTACCAGCCGTGGCTCACGATAAAGGACTGCCCCGTCAAAGCCGCCGACGGGAACGCACACAAGAACAGCGCGGTCTGCGCCACGTCGTCCACGGTGGTGAATACGCCGTCCACCGTGCCACCCAGCATGACGCGGCGGATGACGTCTTCCTCGCTGATGCCGAGTTCCTTGGCCTGTTCGGGAATCTGCTTGTCCACCAGCGGCGTACGCACGAAACCCGGACAGATCACGTGCGAGCGCACGTTGTACTCCGCGCCTTCCTTGGCAAGCACACGCGCCAGGCCCAGCAGCGCGTGCTTGGCGGCCACGTAGGCCGATTTCAGCGGCGAGGCCTCGTGCGAATGCACCGACCCCATGTAGATCACGGTGCCGCCGCGCTTGTCCTGGTACATGTACTTGAGCGCGGCCTTGGTGGTGAGAAAGGCGCCGTCGAGATGGATGGCCTGCATCTTCTTCCAGTCGGAGAAGGCGTAGTTCTGGATCGGGTTGACGATCTGGATGCCGGCGTTGGAAACGAGGATGTCGATGCCGCCAAACGCCTTGGCGACCGCGTCGGTTGCATTGTTGACGGCGTCTTCGCTGGTCACGTCCATGGCCACGGCGATAGCGCGCCCGCCTGCTGCCTCGATATCGGCAGCGGCCTTCTGCGCCGCCTCGAGGTTCAGGTCGGCGATGGCGACCGCTGCGCCTTCCTTGGCCAGCAAATCAGCGATAGCCTTGCCAATGCCGCTGGCGGCGCCGGTAACGATGGCGGATTTTCCCTGGAGCTTCATGACGTACCTCCCTTGCGGATGATGCGGGTGGATCGGGCTGACCGGATTGACCGCATGGGTCGAGCCGATGGAGACCGATGTGGATGCAGGCCGTTCAGGCCAGATAGTCGAACACCACCTCGCCCAGCCCGAGGGTGAGGTCGGCAACGTAATGCTTGGCGCCAATGACTTCCAGCACCGGCAGGCCGGCCACCGGCGCCAGCGCATGCGGGAACAGCGACAGTGCCGCCGGCCCGGTCCAGGCGCCCTTCATTGCCACGTCCTTGAGGAAGTAGCAGACCAGTTCGCAAATGCGCGGGGTGCCATCCACGTGGGGTATGACCTTGAGCAGATAGTTGGGCGTGGTGGACAGCGCCACCCCCAATGCGGCCGCATCGAGCTCGCGATGCTTGTAGCCCATGGTGCCGGTGGCCACGCGCACCGGACCGTAGTCAAGCGTGCCGACCAGGGTATCCGTATGGACGGCCAGCTGCGGGGAAGCGAGCTTCTTCGGGAAGCCCCATAGCT
Source organism: Cupriavidus sp. 05L310 (assembly GCF_056398185.1). Taxonomy (NCBI): domain Bacteria; kingdom Pseudomonadati; phylum Pseudomonadota; class Betaproteobacteria; order Burkholderiales; family Burkholderiaceae; genus Cupriavidus; species Cupriavidus sp. 05L310. Next base: position 62,028 of record NZ_JBFTOX010000038.1, on the reverse strand, counting down.
CGCGCCCGCCCGCCAGTGGCGGCAGGTCGTCGAGGTACATGGCGTGGGTGTAGTTGCCGGGCTTGCCCTGGTAGGTGACGGGAATCACCTGGCCCGATTCGGTGTAGTCGCCGAAGCCGGTGGAGTCCGGCATGCGGATGAATTCGTAATTGACCACCGCATCGGCGATCTCCAGGGGTTCCGGCACCACGGCGCGCAGGAGCCCGGGATCGGTGCGGTAGGAGATGATGAAGAATTCCCGATGGATGAAGCGGTATGGCCCCATCGGATAGGCCGGACTGGTGAGCGGCATGGCGAATGCCTGCTCGCGGATCGTCTTGATGTCCATCGCCAGCTAACCTCCTGAGAGATGCTGCGTCGCCTTGCCGGGCGGCAAGGCGAATTGCCGGCGGCCGGGCTGGCCAGCCAGCTAGATCAGTCAGACCGGCGTCCTTCCTGCGCGGTTCCCGTCATCTGCTGCATTGCGACAGACCTTTGCACGCAACCTGCAACAGGTTCCAGACTATACGCCGTAGCGCTGCCGATAGGCAGCCACTGCCTCGCGCGAGCCGCCCAGCGCGGGATCCTGCGAAGCATCCAGGTAGGCCAGCAGGTCGGTCAGGCTGGCGATCGAGATCACCGGCACGCCATATTCGCGCTGCACATCCTGCACCGCGGAATGCGTCCCCACCTGGTCCGCGGTGCCGCTCTTTTCCATGCGGTCCAGTGCGATCAGCACGGCGGCGGGCTCCGCACCCGCGGCGCGGATCATCGCCATCGATTCGCGCACCGAGGTGCCGGCCGAGATCACATCGTCGATGATCACGACCTTGCCCTGCAGCTTGGCGCCCACCAGGGTGCCGCCCTCGCCGTGGTCCTTGGCTTCCTTGCGGTTGTAGGCGAAGCCGACATCACGTCCGAGACCGGACAGCGCAACCGCCGTGGCGGACGCCAGCGTGATGCCCTTGTAGGCTGGCCCGAACAGCACGTCGAACTCCAAACCGGAGGCCAGCAGGGTTTTCGCATAGAATTGCGCCACCTGGCCCAGCATCGCGCCCTGGTTGAACAGGCCCGCGTTGAAGAAATACGGCGACTTGCGGCCCGCTTTGGTCACGAATTCGCCGAAGGACAGCACGCCGGCGTCCAGCGCGAAGCGGATGAAGGTCTGGCTCAGGTCGCCAGCGCCGGGCTGCGTCGTCTGCTGCGTCATCTTTTCTCTCTGATTTCAAAATTTCCCGAGATGTTACGGATTATCAGCGCCAACCTCAACGGCATCCGCTCCGCGGCCAAGAAAGGCTTTTTCGAATGGATGGGCAAGCAGGACGCCGACATGGTCTGCGTCCAGGAGCTCAAGGCGCAGGCTGCCGACATGACGGAAGCGTTTCTGGCGCCACATGGCTACCACGGCTACTTCCATTATGCGGAAAAAAAAGGCTATAGCGGTGTCGGCCTTTACACGCGGCACAAGCCGGAGCGCGTGATCACCGGCTTCGGCGTCCCCGAGTTCGACAACGAAGGCCGTTATGTCGAGGTGCAGTATCCGCACCTCGCCGTGATCTCGGTCTATGTGCCCTCGGGCTCCAGCGGAGAAGTACGCCAGCAGGCGAAATTCCGCTTCATGGAAGCCTTCCTGCCCCACCTGCTGCAACTCAAGGCCAGCGGCCGCGAGATCGTGCTGTGCGGTGACGTCAACATCGCGCACAAGGAAATCGACATCAAGAACTGGAAGGGCAACCTGAAGAACTCGGGTTTCCTGCCGGAAGAGCGCGGCTGGATCGGCGAACTCTTCGACGTGCATGGCTATGTGGACGTGTTCCGCAAGCTGGACCCGCGCCCCGAACAGTACACCTGGTGGAGCAACCGAGGCCAGGCCTATGCGAAGAACGTCGGGTGGCGCATCGATTACCACCTGACCACGGCGAAGATCGCCGAGACCGCGCGAGCCACCTCGATCTACAAGGACGAGAAGTTCAGCGATCACGCGCCGCTGTCGATCGACTACGACTTCCCGCTGTAACGAGTACGGCCAAGGGCGCACCGGCTACGCCGAGCGCACCTCTTCCAGCAGCTCCGGGTGCCGCTCCAGCACCTTGAGCAGCTTGACCAGCGCCAGCGGCGGCTTGGTCTTTCCGGTTTCGTAGCGCGAGAAGGCATTGACGCCGCCGCCGAATATCTCGGCGGCCTCACGCTGGTCCAGGCTCAGCTTCTTGCGCACGGCCACGATGAAGGCGGGATCGACGATGGCGGCATTGACCTGCTTTTGGAACGCCACCGCCGCTTCGCCGTACCGGTCCGCCTGATCCGGATCCAGCACGATTTCCCCGCACGCCGGACAAAAGCCGCCCGAGACCGCGGAAATGATGACAGTTTCGCCCTTGTACGTAAAAAGCACGTCGCGCGTGTCCTGCACCAGTTCCGCACCCCCGCATTCTGGACATTTCATGGTTCCAGCTCCTTGAATGACACAACCAGCACCGCATCGGTGACCGTCAGTTTCAGATACAGGGCACCGGCGGCGGTAATCGGCCGGTAAACGTCCTGCCATACCTTGTGATCCGCGTAGGTCGTCATGCTCTTGTAAAAGTCGGCCGAAGTCGGCGAAGCAATGACGGCGATCACGTCGGCACTGTCGAATCCGAGCTTGCGACTGTGAACGGCAGCAGAGCTGGTCAGGCAAATCCGCCCGTCGATGGCCAAGTCCTGATCACCGAGAGCCTGCAGTGAGGCGTATGTTTCTCCATCGAATTTAACCTACTAGGTTACAACTAACAAGGGAATTTGCGATGCACCGCGGCATGCACCCTGCGACGTCCCCCAACCTAGTTACAATGCTGGTTCCCATCCGATTCCGGCATGGGACCTTTCGTATTTCCGAGTGAGTCCGCCATGGTTTTCAAAGTGTTCGTAGATGGTCAGGAAGGCACTACCGGTCTCCGGTTGCTCGACTATCTCTCCGGCCGTTCCGACGTGGAGCTGCTGCGTATCGCCGATGACAAGCGCAAGGATCCGGCCGAACGAGCACGCTTTCTGAATGCCGCCGACGTCGCTTTCCTGTGCCTGCCCGATGTCGCCTCGCGCGAAGCCGTGGCGCTGGTGACCAACCCCAATACCTGCGTGATCGACGCCAGCACGGCGTTCCGCACCACCGACAGCTGGGCCTATGGCCTGCCGGAACTCACGCGCGGCCAGCGCGAGAAGATCCGCACCAGCAAGCGCATCGCGGTGCCGGGCTGCCACGCCAGCGCCTTCCTGATGGCGGTGCGTCCGCTGGTGGAAGCCGGCGTGATGCAGGCCGACTACCCGGTCTCGGCGTTCTCGCTGACCGGCTACAGCGGCGGCGGCAAGCAGATGATTGCCGAGTTCGAAGCCGGCGGTAACCCGAAGCTGGACAGCCCGCGTCCGTATTCGCTTGGCCTCGCGCACAAGCACCTGCCCGAGATGCGCGTGCAGGCCGGCCTGGCGCAAGCGCCGATCTTCAACCCCATCGTCGGCAACTTCCTCAAAGGCCTGGCCGTGACGGTACCGGTGTACCCGGATCGCCTGGCGCGCAAGGTCACGCCCGAGCAGATCGCGGATATCTACCGCAAGCACTACGAAGGCGAGCAGTTCGTGCGCGTGATGCCAGTGGGCGACGAAGCCAACCTCGACGGCGGCTTCTTCGACGTGCAGGGCAGCAACGACACCAACCGCGTCGACCTGTTCGTGTTCGGCTCGGCCGAGCGCATCGTGCTGATGGCGCGCCTGGACAACCTGGGCAAGGGCGCTGCCGGCGCCGCGGTGCAATGCATGAACGTGCATGTGGGCGCGGATGAAGCGACCGGCCTGAGCGCCTGAAGCAAGCCAACGTCCTCGAGAACAAAAAAAGAGCCACCCTGTGTGGCTCTTTTTTTGTCTGGGGCCGAAGCGCCCGGACCAGCCCGCTCGGCATCCTCGCTCAGGATGCGCCCCTGTACCGCTGGCGCCTTTACTTCTTCAGCGGCTTTTGCCGGTCGTCGTCGCCGCTGTCCATCGGCGCGCCGCCCAGGTTGGCCATATTGGCGCGGTAAGGCGGCAGCTTGCCGACGCTGGAGTCGATCGCGCGGGCATAAAGCGGCAGCACCTCGGGCAGGTGCTTCTCGAGTTCGGCGATGCGGGTGCGGCCCGAGGGATGGGTGGAAAGAAACTCCGAGCCTGACTGCGCCGTGGATTGGGACACCGTGCCCATTTTCTGCCACAGCGATACGGCGGCGCGCGGGTCGTAGCCGGCGCGCGCCGCGATGTCCATGCCCACCAGGTCGGCCTCGGTCTCGTCCGAGCGCGAGAACCGCAGCGTGAGCAACTGCGCCCCGGTGCCCAGCGCCATATTGCCCAGGTTGCCGAAGCCGAACAGTTGCGAAATCACGTTGGCGCCCAGGTTGGTGATCTCGGACTTGGCGGCCCGCTCGCGCGCATGCTCCTGCAGCGCGTGTGCGATCTCGTGCCCCATCACCATGGCGACTTCGTCGTCGGTCAGCCTGAGCTGGTCGAGCAGGCCGGTGTAGAAGGCGATCTTGCCGCCCGGCATGCAGAAGGCATTGACCTGCTTGGCATTGATCAGGTTGACCTCCCACTTCCATTGCTTCGCGCGCTCGTTCCAGCGCGTGGTCTGCGGCAGGATGCGCCTGGCGATGGCGCGCAGGCGCTGCAACTGCGGATTGTTGTCGCCGACCAGCGTCTTCTTGGCCTGCGCTTCCCCCTTGATCTGCTCGTACTCCTGCGAGGCCTGCTGCTCGATGACCTCCACCGGCACGATCTGGCGGATGGACGCCCCGCCGCGTTGCACGCGGATACCCTCGTCCGCGTCCTGTGGCTGCGCCTGGCCCTGGGCCTGTACCACTCCCATGCCAAGCGTGGCACTGGCGGCCAGCGCCAGCGCGGCCAGTTGCCGCGGCAACGCAATCCCGGCCCGCTGGTGGCGGTTCTGACAACGCTGGCGATCGGACATGGCGATTCCTCGGATGCGGTTTTCGGCAAGCAGGGCGCTGAAGGATTGGCGCGGCCAGGGCACCGCACGGACCCGGCGCATCCCGCTCACCAGGCCTGTGCTGACGGTAATGCAATAATACACGGCGCCTTGCCCCGCCTGATTGCCATCCTGATTCATGACCTTCCAAGACTATCTCGACATTTTCCGCAATCGCCGCATTGGCGCCATGCTCACGCTGGGCTTCGCTTCCGGGCTGCCGCTGGCGCTCACGTCCGGCACCTTGCAGGCCTGGATGACGGTGGAAGGCCTGGACCTCAAGACCATCGGCTTCTTCTCCCTGGTGGGCCAGGCCTATATCTTCAAGTTCCTGTGGGCGCCGCTGATGGACCGCTACACGCCGCCGCTGCTGGGCCGGCGCCGCGGCTGGCTGCTGGTGACCCAGCTCGGCCTGGTGCTGGGCATCGCGGGCATGGCCTTCTGTCCGCCGCACGAGGCGCTGTGGACGCTGGCGGCACTGGCCACGCTGGTGGCCTTCCTGTCGGCGTCCCAGGACATCGTGTTCGACGCCTACAGCACCGACGTGCTGCGCGCGCCCGAGCGCGGCGTGGGGGCGGCGGTCAAGGTGCTGGGCTACCGGCTGGCAATGCTGGTGTCGGGCGGGCTGGCGCTGTGGCTGGCCGACCGCGTGATGGGCTGGCAGCAGATGTACATCCTGATGGCGGGCCTGATGGGCATCGGCATCTTCAGCCTGCTGTGGGCGCCCGAGGCGGAATCTCCGGCGCGCACGCCGCGCTCCATGGAGGAAGCGATTCTGGGCCCGCTGCGCGACTTCTTCTCGCGCCCCGGTGCCTGGTGGCTGCTGCTGCTGATCGTGCTCTACAAGCTGGGCGATGCGTTTGCCGGCAGCCTCTCCACCACCTTCCTGATCCGCGGCGTGGGTTTTTCGGCTGGCGAAGTCGGCCTGGTCAACAAGACGCTGGGGCTGGCCGCCACCATCGTGGGCGCGCTGTTCGGCGGCACGCTGATGGTGCGCCTGGGGCTGTATCGCTCGCTGATGCTGTTCGGCATCCTGCAGGCTGTATCCAACCTGGGCTACTGGATCCTGGCGGTGACGCCGCAGCACCTGTGGACCATGGGCGCCACCATCGCGGTGGAAAACCTCTGCGGCGGCATGGGCACGGCGGCCTTCGTGGCGCTGCTGATGACGCTGTGCAACCGCTCGTTCTCGGCCACCCAGTACGCGCTGCTGTCGGCGCTGGCCTCGGTCGGGCGCGTCTATGTGGGCCCCAGCTCGGGCTACCTGGTGGAGGCCTTCGGCTGGCCGGCGTTCTACCTCAGCACCGTGGTGGCGGCGCTGCCCGGCGTGGCGCTGCTATGGGCGATGCGCCACACCGTGCACCACTACGAGGCGCAGGCCCGCGCCGCGGCCTGAGACCAGCTAGCACGCGCTTACTCTTACTGCTTGTAGTAGACAATCTGGTGCGAGGTCGCGAGCAACTCGCCCTGCGGGCTCCAGATCTGCGCGCTCTGGTCGAAGAAGCCCTGGCGGAACACCTGGGCCTGGGCGCTGCCCAGCACATGGCTGTCACCCAGCGCGGCCAGCGTGGGCGCGTCCGCATGGAAATACGTGGTCAGCGACACCGTGCCGGCCGGTACGAAACCGGCGCGCTTGAGGAAGATGCGCGGGTAGAAGGTATCGCACCATGCCGCCATCGCGGCAAAGTCCGGCGTACGCGCCGGCGCGTCGCGCAGCCAGAACTGCGTCAGGCTGTCCGGGTGCTCGGTGCCCGGTTCCGTGCTTGGCTTGGCGCCGCGCACTGGCCGCAACTCATAAGCATCCAGCCAGCGCACCTTCGCGAAGCCCGACATCGGCGCCACGGTTTCCGCCGGCGGTACTTGCGGGAACACCGCCTCGCCGCAGTTCCAGGTCTCGCGGCGCACCGCGAAGAAGGCGGTGGCCGTGGTTGCCACCTCGTCCCCCTGGCGCAGTTCGATGGACCAGTGCTGGGTGTTGCGGTTCGTGCGCACGGGGCGCGCCTCGATCACGAACGGCCCTTCGACGATCGGCCCGGCGAAGTTGACAGTCAGCGCGGACGGGTCGCCCAGCCGGGCGGGATGCTGCAGCACGGCCTGCAACAGGGTTGCCGCCGTGATGCCACCGAAGGGACCGATCATGTTCCAGTAGGCGGGCGTGGTGCGTCCGTGGAACAGATTGTCGCCCGCCGGCTCCAGCGCGATCGCGTGGTCGAAGGAATGGACGGTCTGGCTGGCTGGCGTGGCTGACATGTTGGGACCAAAAAAGTACGATCGTTCGATAATACTGCAAACGATGGACGGATGCTGGTGCCGCCGTCGAACTTCTCCTCCAGTCCGTTGGCTTCAGCCCTGCGTCCGCGCGTGCCGGAACGGATTCCAGCCCAGCTGGTTGCCGATCACTGCCAGCAGGATCAGCGCCATGCCGGCCACTTGCAGCGGCGTGAGCACGACCCCGAACACCAGCACGTCGATCACGATGGCCACCAGCGGGTACACGAAGGACAGCGTGGCGATCGACAGCACGTTAAGGCGCTGGAAGGCGCCGTACAGCAACGTGTACATCACGCCGGTATGTACCAGGCCCAGCGCCAGCAACGCCCCCCAGGTGCGCCCGCCAAACGTCTCCACGGCCGGGTGCGCAAGCGGGAACAGCAGGACCACCCCCATCACCATCTGCAAACCCGCGATCTGCCCTGCCGGAATGCCCTTGAGGCGGCGCGTGGCCATGGTGGTGACGGCGTACAGCAAGGCCGCCAGCATCGCCAGCGCCACCCCGTACAGCATGCCGCCGCTGGCGCCGCCGTGCTCCAGCCCGGTGATCAGCACCACCCCGCCAAAGGCCAGCACCAGCCAGGCAAGCCGCCCCGGGGCGATGGCCTCGCGCTGGAACGCCGCCGCAAGCAGCAGCAGGAAAAATGGCTGGGTGTGATAGACAACCGTGGACACCGATATGCCGCTATACGAATAGGCGGAGAACAGGGCCAGCCAGTTGAGGATCAGCGTGACACCGCCGAGCGCCAGCCAGCCCCAGTCCCGGCTGCGCATGGGCTGCCAGCCGCGGCGCAGGGCCAGCGTGCCCAGCAGGGCGGCGCCGCCGAAGATGCAGCGGAAAAACACAACGTCCAGCGGTGACTGTCCGCTGGTCACGACGAACCAGCCGATGGTGCCCGACAGCGTCATGGCGGCCACCATGCGCCACGCGCCGCCGCGCCGGACCGGTTCCGTGGCCGGTGACGCCGATGCGCCGGCCGGCGAAGCGGCGGCGGTGCCGGATTGATCGATGTTCATGGGAGTCTCCTGCGTACTTCGTGCCAATGGCCGCTATTGTTCCACCATGCAGGCAGGTCAACAATCCGCCCGATAAGCAATTACCATTTGACCTGTAGTCACAAATTCAGGAGACAGGCCATGCCAATCGCACAGCTGAACGCCATGGCGGTATTCGCCAGGGTGGTGGAATGCGGCAGCTTCTCCGCCGCCGCCCGCGAGCTAGGCATGACGCCTTCGGCCGTCAGCCGCCATGTGACACGGCTGGAGGCGGCCATCGGCGGCAGCCTGTTGCAGCGGACCACGCGCGCCTTCGCCCTGACCGAACTGGGACAAGCGGTGCACGCCGCCTGCGCGCGCATGGTGGCGGCCGCGCAGGAGGTGAACACGCTGGCAGGCGACCACGCCGGCACGCCGCACGGCCTGCTGCGGATCAGCGCGCCGGTGGTGTTCGGGCAGGCCTGGCTGGCGCCGCGGCTGCCGGCCCTGCTGGACAGCTATCCCGGGCTGGATCTGCAACTGACGCTGGCCGACCGCATGGTGGACCTGGTGGAAGAAGGCGTCGACGTGGCCATCCGCATTGCGCGCGAACTGGCGCCGGGGCTGGCGGCGCGGCCGATCCGCGCGGTGCGCTACCGGCTGGTGGCCGCCCCGGACTGGCTGGCCCGGCATGGCACGCCCACCGAGCCGGCGGCGCTGGCCGGGCATCGCTGCCTCTACCTGGGCTATGGCGCCTTTGGCGAACGCTGGAGCCTGCGGCACAAGCAGGACGGACAGACAGTGACGCTGCGCATCCCGCCGCGGGTCACGCTCAACAACAGCGCGGCGATTGTCGCCATGGCACAGGCCGGCGGCGGCATCGGACTGGTGCCCGACTTCTCCCCCGTGGCCGCGCTGGCGTCAGGCAGCCTGGTGCCGGTGCTGGACGACTGGGAAATCCTGGAGCCTTACGTGGGCACCGCTTTTGCGGTCTATACGCCGACGCGCCACCTTGCCCCCAAGGTCCGCGCCTTCATCGATCACCTTGTGATGCAGGCCGCCCTGGAGCAGGGCGCGGCGTGCGCCTAGACGAAGCTTCGCCGCGCCCTGTCCGCTCACGCTCAGGTGGAACAGACGCGGTACACCGCCAGACTGCCGCGCCAGTTCGTCCCCCAGTTGACGGTCACACCCTCGTGCATCACCACGCGGTCAAGGATGCGCAGCCCCACCTTGGACGCCAGCGACTCGAAGTCGCTGATGGTCAGGACCCGCACGTTGGGCGTGTTGTACCACTGGTAAGGCAGCGCCTCCGACACCGGCATGCGCCCGCGGAACACAGACAGCCGGTGCGGCCAGTAGCCGAAGTTGGGGAAGGACACGATGCATTCGCGCCCCACCCGCAGCGTCTCGCGCAAGACCTGCGCGGTGTTGTGGATGGTCTGCAGCGTCTGCGACAGGATCACCGTATCGAAGCTCTTGTCCTCGAACAGCGCCAGGCCGCCTTCCAGGTTCTGCTGAATCACGTGCACGCCCTTCTGCGCGCACGCCAGCACGCCGTCGTCCTGGATCTCGATGCCGTAGGCCTGCACGTCGAGCTCATCCTGCAGCACGCGCAGCAGGCTGCCGTCGCCGCAGCCCAGGTCGAGCACGGTGGAGTTGGGTTCGATCCAGCGCGCGATGGCGCGGAAGTCTGGGCGCAGCGCCAGGATATTGGGGTTGGCCGCGGCATTCATGCGCCTATCTCCTCGGCGATGCGTTCGTAGTAGGCGCGCATCAGGTTGTGATAGCGCGGGTCGTCGAGCAGGAAGGCGTCGTGGCCGTGCGGTGCGTCGATCTCCGCGTAGCTGACCGGACGCTTGTTGTCGAGCAAGGCCTTGACCAGCTCGCGGCTGCGATTCGGCGCGAAGCGCCAGTCGGTGGTGAAACTGGCCACCAGGAAGCTGGCCTGCGTGTGCGACACCGCGCGCGTGAGATCGCCGCCGAAGGCCAGCGCCGGATCGAAGTAATCGAGCGCGCGCGTGATCAGCAGGTAGGTGTTGGCATCGAAGTACTCGGCGAACTTGTCGCCCTGGTAGCGCAGGTAGCTCTCCACCTGGAACTCGACATCGAAGGAGAAGCGGATATCGTCGGTCTTCAGCTCGCGGCCGAATTTCTCCGCCATGTCCTCGTCGGACAAATACGTGATATGGCCGATCATGCGTGCCACGCGCAGGCCGCGTTTTGGCTTGACGCCGTGCGCGTAGTAATTGCCGCCGTGGAAGTCGGGGTCCGACAGGATGGCGCTGCGCGCCACCTCGTTGAAGGCGATGTTCTGCGCCGACAGCTTGGGCGTGGAAGCCACCACGATGCAATGGCGCAGCCGCTCCGGATACATCAGGCTCCAGGCCACCGCCTGCATGCCGCCGAGGCTGCCACCCATCACCGCGGCAAACTGGCTGATGCCGAACCTGTCCGCCACGCGCGCCTGGGCGTTGACCCAGTCTTCCACCGTGACCACCGGGAAGGTGGCGCCGTAGGGCTGGCCGGTGGCGGGATTGGGGCTCATCGGCCCGGTCGAGCCGAAGCACGAGCCGAGGTTGTTGACGCCGATGACGAAGAAGCGGTTGGTGTCGAGCGGCTTGCCGGGCCCGACCATGTTGTCCCACCAGCCCACGTCGCGCAGGTCGTGCGCGTACACGCCGGCCACGTGGTGCGAGGCATTGAGCGCATGGCACACCAGCACGGCGTTGGAACGCGCGGCGTTGAGCGTGCCGTAGGTCTCGACCATCAGGTCGTAGTCGGCGATCGAGGTGCCGTTGCGCAGCTTCAACGGCTCGGGAAAATGCATGCACTGCGGCTCGACAATGCCGACCGAGTCGGACGGCAGGGCCAGCGCGGCAAGAGGCGGAGCTACGTCTGTCATGGAATAGGCCCGTTGGCAAACGGGCGTAAAAAAACCCGACCGGCATTGCGTGGACGTTGCGTGCACATGACATCAAACATGGCATCAACGATGGCGCAGCCAAATCGGGTTTTGCACGGGTCTTGCGTCCCGCGTGCCGGTGCCTTGCGTGGCAGGGTACCGACCCACCTCTTTAGCCGCATTTATATTGGCTGCCGGTTTCCCCCGAATCAGTGACTTCAGGAGTTACCATGCCGCCGCGCGCCCGCAAGCCAGTCATCAAATCGGCGCGACCCGCTTATTATAGAGCAAACCAACGCGGCGGCGGCGCGCCACCGCAACCAACCCAGAACCGAGCCCGAACCGAGCCCAGCCTTGACGAAATCACCCAGCATCCTGGTCATTGAAGACGAATCCGCGATCGCGGACACCATCCTCTATGCGCTCGCGACAGACGGCATGGCGGTGGAGCATTGCGCGCTCGGCGGCGCGGCGCTGGAACGCCTGCGCGCGCAGGCGCCGGACCTGGTGATCCTGGACGTGGGCCTGCCCGACATCAACGGCTTCGAAGTCTGCCGCACCTTGCGCACCTTCTCCGATGTGCCGGTGATCTTCCTCACCGCGCGCAACGAGGAAATCGACCGCATCGTCGGGCTGGAGATCGGCGCCGACGATTACGTCGTGAAGCCGTTCTCGCCGCGCGAACTGGCGGCGCGGGTGCGGGTGATCCTGCGGCGCACCGGCATGCGCGCCGCGCAGGCCCCCCCCGCGCAGGAAGCCGCTCCGCCCGATGGCTTCACGCTCGACGCCGACGGCGCGCGCCTGGCCTGGCGCGGGCAGTGGCTCGACCTCACACGCTACGAATACCGGCTGCTCGCCTTGCTGCTGCAGCATCCCGGGCGCATCTATTCGCGCGCGCAGCTGATGGACCTGGTCTGGCATGACGCGGTCGACACCATCGACCGCACCGTCGACACCCATATCAAGACCGTGCGTGCCAAGCTGCGCGCGCTCGACGCGGAGTGCGACCCGATCCGGACCCATCGCGGCATGGGCTATTCGCTCGCACGCTGAACGGCGCCTTCCCTCCCCCTCTCACCTACGGCCACGCATGCATATCGGGCTTCGCATCTTCTTCGGCTTCTTCCTGATCGTCGGGCTGGCGGCATTCCTCACGCTGCGGGTGTTCGTGCAGGAGGTCAAGCCGGGGGTGCGGCAAGCCATGGAGGACACGCTGGTCGATACCGCGCATGTCCTGGCGGTGCTGGCCGCCGACGACATGAAGAACGGCCGCATCGCCAACGGCGCCTTCGCCCGCCGGCTGGCGCGGCTGCGCGAGGACAAAGTCGATGCCAGTGTGTGGGGCATGCACAAGGATGCGGTGGGCTACCGCATCTACATCACCGACGAACGCGGCATCGTGCGCTTCGATTCCGGCGAGGCGGCCGTGGGCGCCGACTACTCGCGCTGGAACGATGTCTACCGCACGCTGCGGGGCGAGTACGGCGCGCGCAGCACGCGCGCCAATCCGGACGACGACGCCAGCACGGTGATGCACGTGGCCGCGCCGATCCGCGACGGCAACAAGACCATCGGCGTGCTGACCGTGGCCAAGCCCAACGTGACCATGGCGCCTTTCATCGAGCGCAGCCAGCGCAAGATCCTGCTCAACGGCCTGTTGCTGATGGGCGGCGCGTTCGTGATCGGCCTGGGCTGCACGCTGTGGCTGGTGCACGGCCTGCGCCGCCTGCAGCGCTACGCGCGCGCGGTGGCTGCCGGCGAGCGCGCCGAGATGCCGCTGCGCGGCGCCAGCGAGCTGGCCGAGCTGGGGCGCTCGGTGGAAAGCATGCGCCTGCGGCTGGAGAACAAGCAATACGTCGAGCACTACATCCACACGCTCACGCATGAAATGAAGAGCCCGCTGGCGGCCATCAGCGGCGCGGCCGAACTGCTGCAGGAGGACATGCCCGCCGCCGACCGCAGCCGCTTCGTCGCCAACATCCGGCGCCAGGCGCAGCGGCTGGAGGAAATGATCCGCAAGCTGCTGGCGCTGGCGGCGCTGGAGCAGCGGCAGAGCCTGGAGACGCACGAGCCGGTTGCGCTGCTGGCGTTGATCGAGCAGTTGCTGCACGAGCTGGAGCCGCGCGCGCGCCAGCGCGGGCTGGCCCTGCGCCTGCTGCCGCCGGCCCATCCCGCGCCGGCGGTGAAAGGCGACCGGTTCCTGCTGCACCAGGCGCTGGCCAACCTGCTGGAAAACGCGCTCGATTTCGCCCCGCCGGCGAGCGTGGTGGAAATCGCCGTGGAGCGCCGCGACGGCCCGCCCAATACGATCGCCGTGCGCGTCACCGATCACGGCCCGGGCATTCCCGACTATGCATTGCCGCGCCTGTTCGAGCGCTTCTATTCGCTGCCGCGCCCTGGCGGCCAGGACAAGAGCACCGGGCTCGGCCTGTGCTTCGTGCGCGAGATCGCCACGCTGCATCGTGGCGAGATCGTGCTGGCCAATCGCGCGGAAGGCGGGGCCTGCGCCACGCTGACCTTGCCGGCCGCGTAGCGGCTTCACACTCGCCACACAATCGCTTCACGCAGGCTTCCTTGGCGGCTCACACGGGAGTCCTAAGCTCGCGGCATCGTCACTCCCGCGCGCCTGCCGCCATGAACCGAATCCTGTTTTTCAAATCCTCCATCACCGCGCTGCTGATCCTGCTGATCCTGATCCCGCTGCATCTCGTCGGCAACGCGGTGCAAGATCGCAAGCATTACCGCGAAGAGGCAGTACGCAGTGTCTGGCAAAGCTACGCCGGCCCGCAGACCCTGACCGGCCCGGTACTGGTGCTGCCGTACAAGGAAATCCTGCGCGTGGCGGACAACAGCGACCCCAAGCGGCCCAATGCCACCATGCTGCAGGCCGAGGTCGGGCAGGTGCTGGTGTTCCCCGCCACGCTGCGGGTCAAGGGCGAGGTGACGCCAAGCGAGCGCTATCGCGGCATCCACAAGGTACTGGTGTACGAGATGCAGAGCCGCTGGCAGGGCACCATCGCGCTGCCCGACCCGGGCGAGCTGCCGCGCTCGGTCGGCCATGTGGGCTTCGAGGTGGGGCAGCCCTACATCGCGATCGGCATCAGCGACACGCGCGGCCTGATGGCGGCGCCCACGTTCGAACTCGACGGCAAGGCGCTGAAACTGGAGCAAGGCGTGCGGCTGAAGAGCCTGACGCAAGGCCTGCATGCGGAGATCGACCTGCCGTCGGCCAAAGCCGCGAAACCGGGCCTCGACGGCAGGTCCGCGCAGGCGCAGCGCGTGGTGCCGTTCTCGCTGACCTTGCCGCTGCTGGGCGCGCAGTCGCTGGCCTTTACGCCGGTGGCCGACCAGAACGACATCTCGATCGACTCCGCCTGGCCGCATCCGAGTTTCGATGGCGATTTCCTGCCGCGCACCCGCAGCGTGAACGCGCAAGGCTTCCACAGCAACTGGAGCGTGACCTCCTACAACACCAAGGTCCGCAACCAGCTCGCCGGTCCGGGCGACGGCACGCTCGAATCGGTTTCCGTGACGCTGATCGATCCGGTCAACATCTACCTGCAGGCTGAACGCGCGGTGAAGTACGGCGCCATGTTCGTGCTGCTGACCTTCGCCGGCTTCTTTATGTTCGAGCTGGTCAGGCGCCTGCGCATCCATCCCATCCAGTACCTGCTGGTGGGCCTGGCGCTGGCGGTGTTCTTCCTGCTGCTGCTGAGCCTGTCCGAGCATATCGCCTTCGCGCTGGCCTACCTGGCGGCCAGTGCCGCGTGCATCGGGCTGCTGGGCTTCTACCTCTCGTTCGTGCTGCAGAGCTGGCAGCGCGGGCTGGCCTTCGCCACGCTGCTGACCGTGCTGTACGGCGCGCTCTATGGCCTGCTGCTGTCGGAGGACAACGCGCTGATGCTGGGCTCGCTGCTGCTGTTCGTGATCCTCGCCGCCATCATGGTGATGACCCGGCGCATCGACTGGTATGCGGCGGGCGCCGCCTGGCAGCCGCAGCGCGACAAGCCCGCCGCGGCCGTGGCCGCCGAAACCGCCGTGCAAGCCTGAGCGGGGGAGAACGCCATGCCCACCTACCTCCATTGCGCCCCGCCGCTCGCCCTGGCCGCCGCGCTGGGCCGGCGCAGGGTGCCGGCAAGCCTGATGCTGGCCGGCGTCGCGGCCAGCGTGCTGCCCGACGTCGACATGCTCAGCGTCTGGTATGCCGGGGTGCGCTACAGCAGCGTGCTGGGCCATCGGGGCCTGACGCACTCGATCGGCTTCGCGCTGGCGCTCGGCCTCGTGGCGGCGCTGGCGGCAAGGCGCTGCGGCTGGCGGCGCGGCATCGCCTTCCTGTTCGTGGCCTTGAGCACCGTGTCGCACCCCCTGCTGGACCTGCTGACCGACCGCGGCATCGGCACGGCGCTGTTCTATCCGCTGGCGGACCAGCGCGTGACGCTGCCGTGGCGGCCGCTGCCGCTGACCGGCGCCGGGCTGTTCGGCGCAACGCGCTTCTGGCTGGAATGCCTGTGGATCGGCTTGCCGCTGATGACGCTGGCGGCGACCGGTGTTGCGCTGCGCCAGTGGATCGAGCGCGACAAGCCGACCCGGCATCGTGCGCCCGCGCGCGCCTGTGCGGATTGAGGCCGACATGATCACCGCTACGAAACGCATGCCCGATCCGTTCCGCCTGCACAGCGGCCGGAACGCCGCATCCAACCGGCTCGACCGCCTGCTCACCGCGCCCCGCCCCGGACTGGCGCTGGCCGGCGCGCGCCGCGGACTTTGCGAGTTTCTCGCTTTCGGCGTCAAGGAAGCGCGATCGTGCCTGTTCGCGGGACTGTTCTTCCTGGCGGTCTTCGCCGTGCCGCGCGGCGGCTGGATGGGCATCCCGCGCTACGACCTGCTGCTGGCGGCGGCAGTCGCGATCCAGGCGGCGATGGTGTGGGCACGGCTGGAGACGATGGACGAACTCAGGGCCATCAGCCTGTTCCACGTGGTGGGCTTTGCGCTGGAAGTTTTCAAGACATCGGGCGGCATCCAGTCGTGGAGCTATCCTGACTTCGCCTACACCAAGGTGCTGGGCGTGCCGCTGTTTTCAGGCTTCATGTACGCGGCAGTGGGAAGCTACATCATCCAGGCCTGGCGCATCCTGGACGTGCGCGTGCGGCACCATCCGCCGTACTGGATGGCCGGCCTGATGGCGGCGCTGGTGTACGCGAACTTCTTCACGCACCACTATATCGGCGACTACCGCTGGTACCTGGCCTGCGGCATTGCCGGGCTGTATGCGCGCAGCACGGTGCGCTTCCGCCCGCTGGACCGGGAGCGCGAGATGCCGCTGCTGCTGGCGTTCGTGCTGATCGGCCTGTTCGTCTGGATCGCGGAAAACATCAGCACGTTCTTCGCGGTGTGGCGCTACCCCAACCAGCTAGGCGCGTGGTCGGCGGTGCATGTGGGCAAATGGAGTTCGTGGTCGCTGCTGATCGTGATGACGTTCACCATCGTGGCCAACCTGAAGCACATCAAGGCCAGCATTCATGTGCCCGCGGCCTGAAGCAGAGGCAGAGGAGGCCCCGGGCGGGGCCGCCCGCGGCGCCTAGCCCAGCAGCACGCGCAGTTGCGCGTCCGCATTCTCGCTCGGGAGCTTGCGGAAGCCGCTCTTGGCGTAGCGATGCCAGTGGCCCTGCACGGTCGCCATGATCAGCGCCGCGCGCACCGGCACGTCGGCGTCGGGCGGGAACGCGCCCTGGGTGATGGCAACCTTGAGGCACTGCCGCAGCGAGGCCTCGATGCGGTCCACCACCTGGTTGATGCGCTCCTGCAGGCGATCGTGCTCACCCACCAGCGCTTCGCCGGTCAGCACGCGGGTCATGCCTGGATTCTTCTCGGCGAAGGACAGCAGCATGCGCACCACGGCATGCGCCTGGCGCAGCCCATGTTCTTCCTGGGTGGTGATCTGGTTGATCAGGCCGAAGACGGTCTGCTCGATAAAGCCGATCAGGCCCTCGAACATCTGCGCCTTGCTGGCGAAATGGCGGTACAGCGCCGCCTCGGAAACACTGAGCTTGGCGGCCAGCGCCGCGGTGGTGACTTTTTCCCCGCGCGGCACTTCCAGCATTCCGGCCAGCGTCTGCAGGATCTGCACCCGCCGCTCGCCCGGACGCGGGCGTTTGCGTGCCGGCGCCCCGTCCGCGCCTGCGCCCTGCCCGGCCGCGGCCGGAGCCGCACCCGATGGGCGCCCGTTACTGTGCATCATGACCCTATTCTCCGAATTCGTCGTTGGAGTTGATGCATGGATTGTACTTTTACGTTCACATAACCGGGGCGATTTACGATGCGCGCCCGCACGCGCGGCGCCGATGCCGGCAGCGCTTGCGGCGCCGTCTTGCCTTGCGGCCGCGACGGCGGGTCCTGCGTCTCGGCCGCCACCAGCGTCACCGAATGCTCTTGCGCGGCGTGCCCGGCATGCTGCCTGTCCTCGGCGTCCAGCGTGCTGCGCAGCACGGCGTCGCCGCTGACGCCGTCCGCCGCCACGCTGGCTGGCATCGGCACATCGTGCGGGCGCGATGGCGCCAGCGTGCGCAGGTAGCCCGTCACCCAGGCGGTGCGAATGCCCGTGCCGGCATAACGCTTGAGGTGGGACAGCGTGTCTTCCACCAGCACCGCCCGGTGCGGCGCCACGCCTTGCTGGGCCAGCAGGCGGCGCAACATGCGGCGGTCCGGCTTGGGCCGCAGGTGTCCATGCACCCACATGTCCTCAATGGCGACGACGCGCTCGAAACAATGCTGGATACCGGCCACCTGCATGACGGCGCGCGCATATTGCGCCGGTGCGTTGGTCACCAAGATCTTGCGCCCCGGCAAGCGGCGCAGGTGGCCGGCCAGGCCCCGCTGCACGCGCACCATTTCCGCCAGTTCGGGGAAATCATGCGCGGCGCGCAGGAAGTCGGCCGGATCCACGCCGTGGTGGCGGATCATGCCGAGCAGGGTCGCGCCATAGCGCTGCCAGTACTTCACCCTTACCTCGCTGGCGGTGGCCTCGTCGCTGCCCAGCACGCGGGCGACATACGCCGTCATCAACTGGTTGATGGCGGGAAAGATCGCGTGCGACGCGTCGTGCAGCGTGTTGTCGAGGTCGAACAGCCAGACCGTGCGGCCGGAATTGTCGCCCGCGGGGCGGCGTCGGCGCGCACCGCGCAGGCTGCGGCGCAAGGGCGGGGAAGTAGATGGCACGCGGGAAGGAAAGAGGGGGTGAGGCGGCAGCGCGCGGCGCGCGCTGCCGGGAGATGCGTTCTAGTGCGAACGGATCATGGTACCGAACGCTTGTTCGGTCAGGATTTCGAGCAACAGCGAGTGTTCGATGCGGCCATCGATGATGTGCACCGAATTGACGCCGCTCTTGGCCGCGTCCAGCGCCGACGAGATCTTCGGCAGCATGCCGCCGGAGATGGTGCCGTCGGCGAACAGTTCCTCGATCTCGCGCGCCGAGAGGTCGGTCAGCAGGTTGCCGGCCTTGTCCATCACGCCCGGGATGTTGGTCATCATCACCAGCTTCTCGGCCTTGAGGATCTCGGCCATCTTGCCGGCCACCACATCGGCGTTGATGTTGTAGGCCTGGCCGTCGTCGGAGAAACCGATCGGCGAGATCACCGGGATGAAGGCATCGTCCTGCAGCGCCTTGACCACGGCCGGGTTGATCGCTTCGATGTCGCCCACGTAGCCGATATCGATGAAGGCGCCGGGATTCTCGCGGTCCGGCATCTTCAGGCGCTTGGCGCGGATCAGGCCGCCGTCCTTGCCGGTCAGGCCCACGGCCTGGCCGCCGTACTGGTTGATCAGCATGACGATGTCCTGCTGCACTTCGCCGCCCAGCACCCATTCGACCACTTCCATGGTCTCTTCATCGGTGACGCGCATGCCCTGGATGAAGGTGCCGACCTTGCCGACTTTCTTCAGGGCTTCGTCGATCTGCGGGCCACCACCGTGGACCACGACCGGATTCATGCCGACCAGCTTGAGCAGGATCACGTCGCGCGCGAAGCCGTGCTTGAGCTTTTCCTCGGTCATCGCGTTGCCGCCGTACTTGACGACGATGGTCTTGCCGTGAAACTTGCGGATATAGGGCAGCGCCTCGGCGAGGATTTCGGCCTTGAGGGCTGGGGCAATTGCGGCCACCGCGGTAGCGGCAGGCCCAGGGGTGTCGGCGTTCATGGCAAGGGACATCCGTGAGATTCAACAGGTATCATGGCAATTCTGACCGGCGGTGGACAACGGGTTCCAGGCATTCCAGACCCCGCATTGACCACATCCGGCCGCGGCAGGCGCCGATTTTACAAGAAACCGCGCCGCACGCGTGCAGACGCTGGTGCGGCAGTGGCTCAAAACCGGTGCATGCGTACTGCGGCGCACCATGGCGTCCTATCCACGCAACAGTCGGCTGACAGTTTCCCACCACCGGACAGCGGCAAGAAAAATGAGCCTGCACCCCGACGATCTTAACGCCCTGCGCCCCCATCTGCTGCGCTTCGCGCGGCTGCAACTGCGTGACCAGGCGCTGGCCGAGGATACCGTCTCCGACACCCTGGTGGCCGCGCTGGAGCACCCGGAGCGCTTCAGCGGCCAGTCCGCGCTGAAGACCTACCTGATCGGCATCCTCAAGCACAAGATCATCGATACGCTGCGCAGCGGCCGGCGCGAAGTGCGCCTGGCGCTCGGCGGCGACGAGGACGGCGAAGCCCAGTCGGATATCGACGCGTTCGACGCCCTGTTCGCCAAGAACGGGCACTACCATACGCCGCCTTCCGACTGGGGCAACCCCGACCGGACGCTGGAGCGTCGCGAGTTCTTCGAGATCCTGCAGCTTTGCGTGGACAAGCTGCCAGCCAAGATTGGCCGGATTTTCATGATGCGGGAATGGCTGGAACTGGAAACCGAAGAAATCTGTCAGGAACTGGAGATCACGACGACCAATGCATGGGTCATGCTGTACCGCGCCCGCATGCGCCTGCGCGAGTGCCTGGAACTGAACTGGTTCGGGCAAAAGGCGTGACCGCCTGTCCGACCAAAGGAAGCCATGTCTGATACGCCACCACGAGACTCCCTGCTGCCGAACTGCCGCGAGATCCACCGCCTGACCATGGAAGGCATGGACCGCCCGCTCAGCTGGATCGAACGCGTGCGCATGCGCGGCCACTTGGCCATTTGCGACGCCTGCACCAATTTTTCGGCCCAGATGCGGCTGATGCGCGCCGCCATGAGCCGGCTGGGCCTGGACGACGAGCCGCCCAAGGACAATCCGTGAGCGATCCGGCCACGGTGCTGACGGGACAATTGCGCCCGGTCGAGCATTGCAGCGCTTGCGGCGCCGGCTTTGTGTGCGGCTACGCCGCCGGCCTGCCGGAATGCTGGTGCGCCAGCCAGCCGCTCTTGCCCGCCCGGCGCATCGTGCCGGGCCAGCACTGCCTGTGCCCGGCGTGCCTGGGCCGCCGCCGCGAGGAGGCCGGTGGGCCGGCCTGATTAGCTGGCTGCTGGCGCCGGGCTGGCCGCGCCGGTCCCGGCGAACTGCACCACCACCACGCCCAGCACCACCAGCAAGGCGCCGGCCAGACGTCCCGGCGTCACCGCGCGCACCGCGAAGCCGGCCAGGCCGAACTGGTCCAGCAGCAAGGCCCCCGCCATTTGGCCCGCCACCACCGCCGCGATAAAGCCGCCGGCGCCCAGGCGCGGGGCCAGCAGCAGCGCCGCCGAGATATAGAACACGCCCGCCACGCCGCCTGCCCACGTCCAGGCTGGCCCGCGCGCCGCCAGCGCCAGCGCCGGCATGGGCGCCTTGAGCAGCAACAGCAGCGGCAGCACCACCATCAGGCTGACCAGCAGCGAGGCCACGGCCGCCCACAGCGGGTGGCCCAGGCTACGCCCGAGCACGGCATTGGCGCCCGCCTGGAAGGGGATCACCGCCCCGGATGCGATGGCCACCAGTACGGGGATAAGGCCGGTCAGCGCCGGCGAAAAGTTACTGATTCCTGGCATCGGGGCATCTCCATACGGACAAATATGATGCCCCCAGTGTGAAATATTGCGCCGCGAATTTCCAATTCTCGTTTCATAGCGTTAATATGCGCCGCATGAATGATCTACGCGGTATCGACCTGAACCTGCTGGTGGTGCTGGAAGCCCTGCTGGCCGAACGACATATTTCGCGCGCGGCGCTGCGGCTGCACCTGAGCCAGCCCGCCGTCAGCCATGCGCTGGGCCGCCTGCGCCAGTTGCTGGACGACCCGCTGCTGGTGCGCGGCCAGGGTGGCCTGGTGCCCAGCGCGCGCGCCCACGAACTGGCGGGGCCGCTGGCCGAGGCGCTGGCGCAGGTGCGCATCCTGCTCGGGCCGTCCGGCTTCCAGCCCGCCACGGCGCGCCGCAGCTTCCGCCTGGCCATGTCCGACTACGGCGCCATGGCGCTGCTGCCCGGCCTGCTGCGCGCGGTGCGCAAGATCGCGCCGGGGATCGACCTGGTGGTCAGCCAGGCCAGCCGCGAGGCCATGACGGCCAAGGTGGCCGACGCAGAGATCGACCTGGCGCTGGGCGTGTTCGCGCAGACGCCGGAAGGCGTGCGCAGTACCGAACTGTTCGAAGAAACCTATGGCTGCATGGTGGACGCGGCCACGGTGCGCGGCCTGGGCAAGCTGGATCAGGTCGCCTACCTGGCCCGCTCGCATGTGCTGGTGGCAGCCCACAGCGAGCGGGTGGATGCCATCGATGCCGCCGTGGCCAAGGTCGGCGGGCGGCGCAAGATCGCCTGCGTGTTGCCCCACTGGAGCGTGGCACCAGCGTTGATTGCCGGCACCAACCTGGTCCTGACCACGGCGCGCCGCAGCCTGGCCGCGTTCGAGGAAGACCCGCGCTTCGCGGTGTTCGATCCGCCCTTCCCTTTGCCGGGCTTTGTCTTCAGCCTGATCTGGCACGACCGCACCGACGCCGATCCCGGCCATAGCTGGTTGCGCGAGCGCGTCATGGCGGTGGCCGCAGGGGACGAACCCGACGACGCGATCAGCCTGCGCAGCTAGGCAGCAGCCGGGCTGCCTGGCTGCCCGTAGCGCTTCAGTGCTTGTGATCGCCGTGCGAGCCGGCGGCCGGCGCTGCGGCAGCAAGGTCGCGCACTTCGGCGTCGACCTTCTGCTCGATCACCTTGCCGCCTTGTTCGATCTTGAGCGTAAGCGGCACGGTATCGCCCTTCTTCAGCGGCGCCTTGAGACCCATCAGCATCACGTGATAGCCGCCCGGCTTGAGTTCGACATCCTGCATGCGCGGCAGGTCAAGCGCGCCGATGGCGCGCATGCGCATCACGTTGCCATCCATCTTCATCTCATGGACCTCGGCCGTGGCGGCCGCCGGCGTGCTCACGCCGACCAGCTTGGCGGGCTCGTGGGCATGCAGGGTCATGAAGACGCCGGTGGCGGTCTGCGCCGGCACGGTGCCGCGCGCCCAGGCGTTGCTGACGTCGACCTGGGCGAAAGCGGCGTTCGAGCACAGCGCGGCGAGCAGGGCGGCGGGCACCGCGGCGAGGAATCTGGCTTGCATTGGGATCATCTCCACTGAACTTCACAAAGGAATCATTAGACCATGTCGTCCATGGCGGCGCGAGCCAGGCGGCAAGCCCCGCAGCTAACCGGCCAGTCTGGCAGCGCCTGCGCCGCCGACCAATGCGGCACGGTGTCGCACAGGGCGGGCCCGGCCCTTGTCGTTGTTAAACTCGCGGCATGGATACCACCGCAGCCGTGCCGCCAGATACGGCCACCTCCCACGCCGGTCCCGCCACGAGCCACACTGCGGGCTTTGCCCCGGTGCGCCACAACCTCATGAGCCTGCGCCGCCTGTTCTGGCTGCGCTGGGCGCTGATGGGCGGGCAGTCGGTGCTGCTGGTGTCTTGCGAGGCGGTGGCCGGCGTGATCCTGCCATACAGCCCGCTGCTGGCGATCCTCTCCCTGCAAGCGGTGTTCAACCTGCTGACGGGCCTGCGCATGCGCATGCATGGCGGCCGCGGCACCATGCCCAGCGACGCAGAGCTGATGGGCCAGCTGATGGTCGACCTGACGGCGCTGTCGGCCAACCTGTTTTTCACCGGCGGTGCTACCAATCCCTTTGTGTCGTTCTACCTGCCGGGCCTGGCGATCGCGGCCGCCATCCTGCCGTGGCGCAACGTGATCGCGCTCGCGGTCTACGCGATGGCCTGCTACAGCCTGATGCTGATCGAGTATGTGCCGCTGAACCTGCGCAACCCGGACAATGCCGTCAACTACCACCTGGCGGGCATGTGGCTCAACTTCGTCGCCAGCGCGACCATGATCGCGGTGTTCGTGGCACGGTTGTCCGGCGTGCTGCGCCAGCGCGATGCCGAACTCAACCTGGCGCGCGAGCAGTTGCTGCGCGATGCGCGCGTCGAAGCGCTGAACGACCAGGCCGCCGCGGTCGCCCACGAGATTGGCACGCCGCTGGCCACGCTGGCGGTCATCGCCGGCGAGTTGCGCGCCGATGCCGCGGACCCGCGCCTGGGCGGCACGCGAGTGTCCGCCTACCTGCCGGACCTGCAGACCATGGAACAGCAGCTGGAGCTGTGCAAATCGATCCTGGCGCGCCTGCGCGACGACCACGAGACCGCGGCGCCGCAGCGCATCGATGCGTGGCTGGACGGTTACGTCGAGCGCTGGCAGTTGCGCCACCCGCATGCCCGCCTCGAAGCCAATGCCATCGGCGAGACAGCCGCGCTGTCGGTCGAGGCCGCGCGCGTCGGGCAGATTCTGACCATCCTCCTGGACAACGCCGCGCGCAGCCAGCTGGCCGCGGGGCACGAGCAGATTCCGCTGCGCCTGGCCATCTCCCTGGAGAACCACGGCGCGCTGCCTACGCTGACGTTCCGCGTGACCGACCGCGGCCTCGGCATCCCACCGTCGCAACGCGCCCGGCTTGGCGAAGCCCCGGTGGCCAGCATGCACGGCGGCCAGGGCATCGGCGTGTACCTGGCGCAAAGTGCCGCCCAGCAAATGGGAGGGCGGCTGGCCTGGCACGACCATCACGAAGGCGGCACCGTGGCCGAACTGCGCCTGCCCACCCCCTCTGCGGCGTCCTTCCCGGATGCCGCTCCGTTCGCCTCACCCCTGACAACGAATCCGCGATGACCGACGCCCTCAATAATCCCGCCGCCGACGGCGCGCCCTTCCTGGTCGTCGACGACGATGCCGTCTTCGCCGGCGCGCTGGCGCGCGCGCTGACGCGCCGCGGTTATGCGGTGCAGATCGCGCACAACCGCCAGCAGGCGCTGGCACTCGCCGCGCAAACGCCGTTTGCCTATATCACCCTGGACCTGCACCTGAGCGCGCCGCCGGAAGCCGGCAGCACCGCGCCGGCGGAGTCCGGCCTGCAACTGGTCGCCCCGCTGCGGGCCGCCTTGCCCGATGCGCGCATCCTGGTGCTGACCGGCTACGCCAGCATCGCCACGGCGGTGGCGGCGGTCAAGCATGGGGCTGACGAATACCTGGCCAAGCCGGCCAATGTGGATTCGATCCTGACGGCGCTGATGGCCGGGGTATCGGAAGACGCGGCCGAAGCCGCCATGGAGGAGCCGGTGCCGCTATCGGTGGCACGGCTGGAGTGGGAGCATATCCAGCGGGTGCTGGCCGAGCACGACGGCAATATTTCCGCCACCGCGCGCGCGCTCAATATGCACCGGCGCACACTGCAGCGCAAACTGGGCAAGCGGCCAGTGTCGCGCTAACGTCCGCTAGCGCCCGCGCTCAGAGGCGCAACTGCACGTAGTCCCAGTCCAGATCGTCCTCCCGGCCGGCGGCTTGCTCGGCCAGGCGCAGGGCGTCGCTGGCATGGCGATCGGCACGCGAGCCCAGGTCGCCGGCCTGCACCGCCAGTTCCACCGCGGCTTGCGGGGCGGCGCGAGTGTGCACGGCACGCTTGAGCGCCACGGACGCGCCCGACTGGCGCAGCGCGGGCGCCGCCTCCGGGCGCGCGCACAGGAACACGGTTGCAGCGGCGAGGCCGCACAGCACCCCGAACGAAGACAGTAGCTCGCGTTTCATTTCGGTTCTCCTGCCTGGTTGGTTTGTGAGTGGGTGGATGCGAGCCGGTGAGCGGCGGTGGCGGCGAATTCTCGAATCCGCTTGGGAGCGGTCGGGATTCCGTGACTCGCGGAACCGGCGCCGCGCCGCTAAAAACCCGCCGGACATGCATCGCGGCGGGTGGTAACCGGCCGGCTGCGATCATTGGACCGAGCCGGCCGCCACTTTGGCATTGCATCGCTGTGCGCACCAGTGCGCTTACGAATGCTTACCTGCTTTACTTTTGTCTTTTTATCTTTACTTTTTTAAGCTTTACCAGCGTGTGTCACGCTCCCACGCCTTCAGCTCATCTTCCACGCGCTCCTTCGTATAGCCGTAGCGCTCCTGAATCCGGCCGGCAAGCTGATCCCGCTTGCCCTGGATCTGAGTAAGGTCGTCGTCGGTGAGCTGGCCCCACTTTTCCTTCACCTTACCCTTGGCCTGATCCCACTTTCCTGCGATCTGATCCCAATTCATGGTCGACTCCTGGTTCGTGTTTGCTGCGATCAGCCCGCAGACGGGCTGATTGGGTATTTCGTGCGTGGCTATGACTTACTTGGCGTACTTGGCCTTCACGTTGGCCTGGCACTTGTCCTTGGCATCGCCGGACATGGCATCGCACTTTTCCTTGTCAGCCTTGTAGGCAGCTTCCACGGTGTCCTTCCTGGCATCGGCGCGCGCTTCGGCGACGTCGGTGCTGGTGCCGGTGGCGGCAGCCTTCTCGACCTTGGCCACACCGAGGGCTTGCTCGTGGGCCACCTTGGCTTCCTTCACGCATACGTCCTTGTCATTGCCCTTGCGGTCGTCGCACTTTTCCTTGGCCACGCTGTAGTCGCCATCCGCCTTGACCTTGTCCGCCTTGGCGCGCGCCTTTTCCGTGCCATCGCGGGCGGCCTCCGCGTTGGCCTTGGCCACGTCTTCGTCGCGCTTGGCTTCCTTCACGCAAACGTCCTTGGCGTTGTCCTTGAGGCTGTCGCACTGGGCGCGTGCAGCCTTGTAGTTGGCGTTAGCGGTTTTCACGGCCGCGTCGTAGTCCGCTTTGGAACCTGCTGGTGCGGCATGCGCCAGCGTGAAGGCGGCAGGGCCGGCAAACATCATCGAACACACTGCTGCGCTCAGCCATTTCTTCATCATGTCGTGCTCCTTTTCAGTGGCGGAATATTGTGGAGAGCGGCCTCGTCGCCAGGCACCTGCCTGGTGCGATCCGCGTTTGCCCACACCGTAGATACAGAGTACGTACAGGCCCTTCCCGCAATCAGGCGTCACGCTCCGAAAGCCGCGTAAGACAAATCCGACATGATTCCCGGGGCACGCAGCCCTGCGGCGCTCCGCCGCAGCGCCGAGGAGCGCCATCGGCGCTAGACTGGCGCGCTTCCCAGGAGAATCCACATGACCGCATCCCGCCTGCTGCCCGCAGTAACCATCGCGCTGGCCTCGCTCGGCGCAAGCTGGGCCCCCGCAGCGCTCGCGCACATCGTGTTCGGGCAGAAGACCGCCACCGCCGGCAGCTACTTCAAGGGTGCGCTGATGGTGGGCCACGGCTGCAACGGCAGCGCCACGCGCGCCATTACCGTGACTATCCCGGAAGGCGTGCAAGGCGCCCATCCGCAACCCAAGGCAGGCTGGCAACTGGAAGTGAAGCGCGCGCCGCTGGCCAAGCCCTATACCTCGCACGGCAAGACCGTGAGCGAGGACGTGCGCACGCTGCGGTGGTTCGCCGGCTCGCTGGCCGACGCGCATTTCGATGAATTCGTGATGTTGATGAAGCTGCCGGAGCAGGCTGGCAAGCTGTATTTTCCGGTGGTGCAGGAGTGCGAGGACGGCCGCACCGAGTGGACACAGATCCCCGCCGACGGCCAGAGCCTGCGTGAGCTGAAAACGCCTGCGGCGGAACTGGAACTGACCGCGCCGACGCCGGCGGGGCATGTGCACGCGCATTGAACGGGCGCAGCAAACGACAAAAAGGGCGCACCGTGATGCGCCCTTTTTGATCCTGACTGCTATCGACTACAGCACGTAGCGCGACAGGTCTTCGTTGCCGGCGAGATCGCCCAGGCGTTCGTCCACATAGGCCGCATCGATGGTGACCGTCTCGCCCGAGGACCTGGTGGCGTGGAAGGACAGGTCCTCCAGCAGCCGCTCCATGACCGTGTACAAGCGGCGCGCGCCGATGTTCTCGACCTTCTCGTTGACCGAGAAAGCAATCTCGGCCAGGCGGCGGATGCCGTCCGGCGCGAACACCAGCTGGACCTGCTCGGTGTTCAGCAGCGCCTGATATTGCTTGGTCAGGCTGGCGTCGGTCTGGGTCAGGATGGCTTCGAAGTCGGCAACCGACAGCGATTCCAGCTCGACCCGGATCGGGAAGCGGCCCTGCAACTCGGGGATCAGGTCGCTGGGCTTGGACAGGTGGAAAGCACCCGAGGCAATGAACAGGATGTGGTCGGTCTTGATCATGCCGTACTTGGTGTTGACCGTCGTGCCCTCGACCAGCGGCAGCAGATCGCGCTGCACGCCCTGGCGCGACACCTCGCCGCCGCCCACTTCGCTGCGGCTGGCGATCTTGTCGATCTCGTCCAGGAACACGATGCCGTTCTGCTCCACATTGGCAACCGCCTTGTGCTTGACCTCTTCGTCATTGAGCAGCTTGGCGGCTTCCTCGTCGATCAGCAGCTTGAAGGCCTCGTGCACCTTCATCTTGCGGCGCGCCTTCTTGCCCTGGCCCAGGCCCGCGAACATGGTGCGAATCTGCTCGGTCATGTCTTCCATGCCCGGAGGGCCCATGATATCCATATTGGGCGAGCCGGCGGAAACCTCGAGCTCGATCTCCTTGTCGTCGAGCTGGCCTTCGCGCAATTTCTTGCGGAACACCTGGCGGGTGTTGGAATCCTTTTCCTCGGGCTGGTTGAAGCCGATATCGCGCGGCGGCGGCAGCAGTATGTCGAGCAGGCGGTCCTCGGCGGCTTCCTCGGCCTTGGTGCGCACCTTTTTCATTTCGGATTCGCGGGCCTGCTTGACCGCCATCTCGGCGAGGTCGCGCACGATGGTGTCGACGTCGCGGCCCACGTAGCCCACCTCGGTAAACTTGGTGGCCTCGATCTTGATGAACGGCGCATCGGCCAGCTTGGCCAGGCGGCGCGCGATCTCGGTCTTGCCGACGCCGGTCGGTCCGATCATCAGGATGTTCTTGGGCGTGATTTCCTGACGCAGGGGCTCTTCCACCTGCTGCCGGCGCCAGCGGTTGCGCAGCGCGACCGCTACCGCCTTCTTGGCCTTGTTCTGGCCGATGATGTGCTTATCGAGTTCGGAAACGATTTCCGACGGGGTCATGGTATGCGACATGGTATCCGTTCAGTGGAAGACGGGCCGGAGCGCGGCGGCCCCCGGTCCCAGGCGGCCGCGCGTCGAGGGACTACGCGGCCGTCCGACGCTCATTCCAGCGTCTCGATGACGAAATTGGTGTTGGTGTAGATGCAGAGTTCGCCGGCGATGCCCAGCGACTTTTCCACAATGTCCTTGGGCGAAAGCTCGGTGTTCTCCACCAGCGCCTTGGCCGCCGACTGCGCGTAGGCGCCGCCCGAGCCGATCGCGGCCACGCCACCCTCGGGGTCGAGCACGTCTCCGTTACCGGTGATCACCAGGGTGGTGTCGCGGTCGGCCGTGATCAGCATGGCTTCGAGCCGGCGCAGCGCGCGGTCCGAGCGCCAGTCCTTGGCGAGGTCAACGGCGGCGCGGGTCAGGTTGCCCTGGTACTTCTCCAGCTTGGCCTCGAAGCGATCGAGCAGCGAGAAGGCATCCGCGGTGCTGCCGGCAAAGCCGACCAGTACCTTGCCGTTATAGATGCGCCGCACCTTGCGTGCGGTGCCCTTCATCACAATATTGCCAAGAGTGACCTGGCCGTCACCGCCGACTGCAACCTGGTTGCCGCGCCGGACGCTGACGATGGTAGTGCCGTGATACTGTTCCATGGTGGCTTCGCGAGAATATGTCTTGGACGTAGGTGGCGACGGGTGCGGGCGAATTCAAGGGCCACCGCGCCGGCCATCCCTGGCGCCCCCCGCCGGACCGAAAGCAACCAGATCAATATAGACGAGGAGGCCACAGCAAGCGCGGGGGCGCGGCGGGCCGTGGGATGAAAAACAAAAAGGCCACGCATCGCGCGTGGCCTTTTCTGCATCCGGGCTCGCGCCCCGCGGGTGGCGGCGATCAGTCCGCGTAGACGCCGGCCTTCTTGATCACCGGGCTCCACTTGCCGATTTCCGCCGACAGGAAGGCCTTCAGCGAATCCGGCGTGGCGCGCTGGGCGGGCACTGCCTCCGCACCCAGCTCGGCCATCTTGGCCCGGAAGGTCGGGTCCGTCACGGCCTTCTGCAGTGCGGCGGAGAGCTTGTCCACCACCGGCTTGGGCGTGCCCTTGGGCGCGTACATGGCGTGCCAGATCTTCACTTCGACACCAGGCAGGCCCTGCTCGGCGGCCGTCGGGATGTCCTTGAAGGCTTCCACGCGGCGGCTCTGCATGGCGGCGTACGGCTTGAGCGCGCCCGCCTTGAGCTGGCCGGCGATATTGGTGGTCTGGTCGCACATCAGGTTGACCTGGCCGCCCAGGATATCGGTCAGCGCCGGCGCCGTGCCTTTGTAGGGCACCGTGGTCAGGTCGGTCTGGATCGCGCTCAGGAAGAGCAGGCCGCACAGGTGCGAGGCAGAGCCGATGCCGGCGTTGGCCATCGACAGCTTGCTGGCATTGGCCTTGATATAGGGCAGCAGTTCCTTGAAGCTGGCGGGCGGCAGGTTCTTGTTGCCGATCATCACCATCGGCACGTCGGCGATCTCGCCCACGGTTTCGAAGTCCTTGAGCGGATCGAAGCCGAGGTTGCGGTACAGCGCCGGCGCGGTGGACATGCCGATATGGTGGATCAGGATGGTGTAGCCATCACCCTTGGCCTGCGCAACCTTCTTGGCGCCGATGGTGCCACCCGCGCCGCCCAGGTTCTCGATCACCATCGTGGTACCCAGGTGCTTGGACATGATCATGACCAGCTCGCGCGACACCTTGTCGGTCGGGCCGCCCGCGGCGAACGGCACCACCACCGAGACCGGCTTGCCGCCCGGGAACTCCTGTGCCTGCGCGCCCGCATGCATCCCCATCACGCCGACCGTCAGCGCGGCAGCCACAAACTGTGCAACTCGTTTCATGCTTTCTCCTGGATACCCTTCTGTTCCCGTACCGGCACTGCCCCGGCCGGAGTGGCGCGCCCTGTCGGGCGCGGCCGCCCCTGCGCCGCCGGCCCGATCGGGGCGGCGGCGCCGACCATGACGCGGGCGCAGCGCATACGGCCGGCGCGGCTTGGGCCGCGCGACCGGAGCGCAATGCTATCAATGTCGAAAAATGGCAAATATCCGGAAATACCCGCTAAGACATTTCTTCGCCGCGACACACCAAATGTATTCAATGCGCTACAGACAAGTCTTGAGCTGGCTCAACAGAGGCTCAACAGAAGAAGGCGAGCATTTCCTCCTGCAGCACCCCGGGCGCTTCCTCGGGAATGTAGTGCCCGCACGGGACCGCGCGGCCGCTGACATCGCTCGCCACCTCCTGCCACAGCGACAGCGGCTCGAAGCAGCGCGCCACCACGCCGTGCTCGCCCCACAGCACGCGCAGCGGGCAATCGATCTGGCGGCCATCCGCGCGGTCGGCGCGGTCGTGATCCTGGTCGATGGTGGCGGCCGCACGGTAGTCCTCGCACATGGCGTGCACATGGGCCGGATCGCGCATGGCGGCTGTGTAGGCGGCCATCGCGTCAGGCACGAAGGGACTCAGGCCGGCGTGGCGCAGGCCCATCAGCTTGTTAAGGTAGAACTCCGGCTCGGCATTGATCAGCGTCTCCGGGAACGGCGCCGGCTGGATCAGGAAGAACCAGTGCCAATAGGCGGCGGCAAACGCCATGCTGGTGCGTTCGTACATGGCCAGCGTAGGGGCGATGTCGAGCAGCATGGCGCGCGAAATCCGGCCGGGGTGGTCCACGCACAAGCGGTGCGCCACGCGGGCGCCGCGGTCATGGGCGCATAGCGCGAAGGCGTTAAAGCCCAGGCGCGCCATCACCTCCACCTGGTCCTGTGCCATCGCGCGCTTGCTGTAGTTCTCGTGGCCGGTGTTGCCCGGCGGCGCACTGCTGTTGCCATAGCCGCGCAGGTCGGTGGCAATGACGGTGAAACGGTCGGCCAGCGCCGGCGCCACCTTGTGCCAGATCAGGTGGCTCTGCGGATGCCCGTGCAGCAGCAGCAGGGGTGGGCCCGAGCCGCCCCGCACGCCGGCGATGGCGACCTCGCCGAGCTGCATGCGGAAAGGCTCGAAATTGGGAAACAGCAGGGCGCTGGCATCGTTCTGCATTCGGGTCTCCTCGGATTCTCCGGAACTGCGGCCGGTCTGCGGCGCCCATGCTTGCCCTTGCGCCTCGCGTGCCGCCTGCTGGCGATGATAGACGCAAAGCAGGCGGGCGGCGGCAAAGGCATCAAGCAGCACCGAGTTGACGCAACTGAATTGCATCACCTGGGACGCTATGGTTAAATCGGTCCATGAGCAGCAGCCCCTCCCCTACCCAGGACATGCCTTCCTCCGCCATGACACCCGCGCCGGGCACCCTGGACGCCGCCCACGAGCGCCTGCGCGAGCTGGGCGCCCGTGTGACCCAGCCGCGCCTTGGCATCCTGGCCTGCCTGATGGAAAGCCATGAGCCGCTGACCCACCAGGCCGTGATCGATCGCATGCCGGCCGACGGCGAAGCGATCGACCGCGTTACCGTCTACCGCGTGCTCGACTGGCTGGTCGAGCAGGGACTGGCCCAGAAGCGGGCCGGCCACGACCGCGTATTCCGCTTCAGCCTGGTCGAGCACGAGGCAGCCCGCGCGCAAGTGCACCGGCAGCACAGCCATTTCCACTGCAACCGCTGCGACCGCACCTTCTGCCTGGACGGCGTCAGCGCGCCGGCACAGGCCGCGCCCAAGGTGCCCAGCGGCTTTGCCGTGGAGCACGTGGAACTCACCGTCAACGGCGTTTGCGCCGAATGCGGCGCACGCACCCATGGCCGGCAAGGCTGAGCGAGGGGGCTGCTTGCCCGCCCCACACAAGAACGAAGTTATCCTGGCCACACTTGCCCGCGCACACGACAGGCCAAGCGGCATCCCTTCCCGGAGAAAACAATGTCCAAACTGACCCCGGTCACCATCCTGACCGGCTTCCTCGGCAGCGGCAAGACCACCCTGCTCAAGCGCATCCTGAATGAGCAGCACGGCATGAAGATCGCCGTGATCGAAAACGAGTTCGGCGAAGAAAACATCGACAATGAGATCCTGGTGCAGGATGGCCGCGAGCAGATCGTGCAGATGAGCAACGGCTGCATCTGCTGCACCATCCGCGGCGACCTGGTGGCGGCGCTGTCGCAACTGATGACCCGGCGCGATGCGGGCGAGATCGATTTCGACCGGGTAGTGATCGAAACCACCGGCGTGGCCAACCCCGGCCCGGTGGCCCAGACGTTCTTCATGGACGACGAGATCGCCCAGCGCTACCTGCTCGACGCCGTGATCACCCTGGTGGACGCCAAGCACGCCAACCAGCAACTCGACAAACAGGAAGAGGCGCAGCGCCAGGTCGGCTTTGCCGACGCCATCTTCATCACCAAGGCGGACCTGGTGGCGGAAGACGACATCGGCGACCTGCGCCACCGCCTGCTGCACATGAACCCGCGCGCGCCCGTGCGCACGGCGCATTTCGGCGAAGCGCCGATCGACACCATTTTCGACCTGCGCGGCTTCAACCTGAACGAAAAACTGGAAATCGACCCGGATTTCCTGCGCGCCGAGGCCGAAGAGCACGATCACGACCATGGGCACGAGCACGCCCACGGCGAGCATTGCGGCGACAACTGCGGCCATGACCACCACGATCACGGCCACAAGCACGACCACCACCACCATCACCATCACACCGATCGCATCGGCTCTTTCGTCTTCCGTAGCGAAAAACCCTTCAACTACGGCAAGCTGGAGGAATTCCTGTCCGGCATCCTGTCGGTCTACGGGGAAAAACTGCTGCGCTACAAGGGCGTGCTCTATATGGACGCGGTGGACCGGAAAGTGGTCTTCCAGGGCGTGCACCAGTTGATGGGCAGCGATATCGGCGCCAAATGGGGCGATGAAACCCCCGGCACCAAAATGGTCTTCATTGGCGTGGACCTGCCCAAGGACGCCATCCTGAAGGGCCTGGCCACCTGCCTGGCCTGAGCCCGCCGGACCCCGCAGCCCGCCCTGGCGCCCCCCTCCACCGGAGGGAGGCGGGGATATCAGGGAAAACTCCCCGCTTTTCTCCCATATCTCCAAATTTTTTGTTCAAGTACAATAGGCTGGATTTAGTGCGGGTAACGTAGCCTTTTGTCTTTTGGTCATGGCGCCCGCAATGCAGGGCGGCGGTCGTCGTCAGCATGAGGCGGGCTGCCGGCAGGTGCGGTCGCAGTGCTTGATGCGGAGACCGCCCTCCGCTTGGGGCACCCGTCACGCGCCGTCATCGATCGACGCGAGAGAGAGGTGTCCCATGGTAGCCGCAACGAAAACGAAAGAAAGCCGCAGCAAAAGCAGCAGCGCTGCGGCCGAGACGCTGAAGGCGCAGTCCATGGAGGCTGCGCCTGCTCCCCGCGGCAGTACGGCGCACGCCGGTGCGGGCGAGGCCAAGGGAGGCACGCAAAGCAGCAAGACTGCAGCCAGCCAGAGCGAAACGTCCGCACCGCGCAAGCGGCCGGACACTGCACCCGAGCGGACCAAGACGCCGCCGGTCGCACCAACAAGAGAATCAGCAGCAACCATGAGCAGCAATAAACTTCTGACTGAAGCTGAAATCCTGAAGATGGGCGACAAGGATTACATGAACGAGGCGCAACTCGCCTTCTTCAAACATCGCCTTGAGCAGCTGCGCGACGATATCCTGAAGAACGCCGATCAGACCACCGAGCATCTGCGCGAAACGGTCATCGTGCCGGATCCGGCCGACCGCGCCACCATCGAGGAAGAGCATGCGCTGGAACTGCGCACGCGCGACCGCGAGCGCAAGTTGCTCAAGAAGGTGGAGCAATCGCTGGCCCGCATCGAATCCGGCGACTACGGCTGGTGCGAGGAAACCGGCGAGCCGATCGGCGTGCCACGCCTGCTGGCGCGCCCCACCGCCACGCTCTCGCTGGAAGCCCAGCAGCGCCGCGAACTGCGCCAGAAGCTGTTCGGCGACTGATCCGCGGCCTGCCCGCGCTGCCCGACGGCCCGGTTCTCCGGGCCGTTTTGCTTGGGCACATGCCACTGGCCGGGCACGGCGCCCTTTCGTCTTTCGCCTTTGTGGTGTCACAGTCACGGGCCTATCATTAGGAACGGCGGGATTCTTGCGGCCAACGCGCCTTGAATTGCCTGCTTTCCCGACCGCTTTCTGATACAGTCGCAACTTTGTTGCAATAACGCGTGCCGCCCTGCCCCGGCGCGCCTAGATGCCATGGCCGATCGCCTGCCCGTCACCGTGCTGTCCGGATTCCTCGGTGCCGGCAAGACTACCCTGCTCAATCATGTACTGGCCAACCGCGAAGGCAAGCGGGTGGCCGTGATCGTCAACGACCTGGCCGATGTCAACATCGATGCCCGGCTGCTTGGCGACGGCATGCTGGCGCAGGCCGGCGAGCGCCTGATCGAACTGACCAACGGCTGCATCTGCTGCACGCTGCGCGAGGACTTGCTGACCGAGATCGGCAACCTGGCGCGCGAGGGCCGCTTCGATTACCTGCTGGTGGAGTCGACGGGCGTGGCCGAGCCGCTGCCCATCGCCGAAACCTTCACCTTCGAGGACGAGCACGGCGTGGCGCTGGACAGCATCGCCCGCCTCGACACCATGGTGACGGTGGTCGATGCCGCCCACTTCCTGCAGGATTTCAACGAAGCCGATTTTCTCCAGGACCGTGGCCAGGCCCGCGACGAGGACGACGACCGCACGGTGGTCGACCTGCTGATCGAGCAGGTCGAGTTCTGCGACGTGATCGTGCTCAACAAGCTCGACCTCGTCAGCGAGACCGAGCGCGAGCGCCTCGCCGGCATCCTGCATTCGCTCAACCCGCGCGCCAGCATCGTACCGGCGAGCTTCGGCGAAGTGCCGCTGGACAGCATTCTCGACACTGGCCGCTTCGACTTCGATGCCGCCGCCGCGGCACCGGGCTGGCTGGCCGAACTGCGCGGCGAGCACGTGCCGGAGAGCGAAGCCTACGGCATCGGCAGCTTTGTCTACCGCCGCCGCCGCCCCTTCCATCCGCAGCGCTTTGCCGACCTGATCCATACCGAGTGGCTGCGCGAGCATGGCACAGTGCTGCGCTCCAAGGGCTTCTTCTGGCTGGCCACGCGCATGCACGCGGCCGGCACCTGGGGCCAGGCCGGCGGCGTATGCCGCCACGGCGGCGCCGGCGCCTGGTGGGCCGCGCTGGACCCGGCCGAATGGCCGGAGGACGAAGCAGGCCGCGCCGAACTGCTAGCCGACATGACGGTGGACGGCAAACCCGGCCCTTATGGCGATCGCCGGCAGGAACTGGTGCTGATCGGCCAGGATCTGGACCGCCCCGCGCTCGAGGCCCTGCTCGATGCCTGCCTGCTGACCGATGCCGAAATGGCGGACGGCCCCGACGCCTGGGCGCAGTATGCCGACCCGTTCCCGAGCTGGGATGACGGCCTGGAGGGCGAGGGCGACGATCACGAGCATGGTGAGGACTGCGGTTGCGATGACCACGGTCATCACCACATGCACGTTCACGGCGGGCATGGACACTAACCCCCCGCCGCTCTGGCAACGCCTGCAGCGCCGCCGCGCCCGCGGCCTCGGCCTGTGGCCGGCGCTATGGCTGGCGCTGTGCCTCTTGCTGGCCCAGCATGCCGGCCTGACGCACCGCATCCATCACGGCGGGCTGCTCAGCCCGCCACAGCAGGCGAACACCAGTAACGGCGAGTTTGACGCTGGCCACGACGGAGCCGCCGTCACGGCCTCCGGCACCGACGCGATCCAGGCCGCCGACCCCGGCCAGCCCTTCTCGCTGAAGCTGGCGGGGCACTTCTGCGTCTTGTTCGATGGCGCCACAGTGGCCGCCAGCCATTGCGGCACGCCGGTCATGCCGGCGCTCACGCACCTGCAATCGCCGGTTCCGTTCAGCGTCGGCTGGCGCCGGCCTGACCTGCGGCATCCCCAGCCTTTCCGCTCGCGCGCACCTCCGGCCGTTCACGCTCAAGCCTGAACCCCGGGCGGCGGCCACCCTGCCGCTGCTCGCCGCCTGACGCAACGCGCCACGCTTCCGAACCGCCCTGCCCGCCGCCGCCCAGCGCATTTCGCGCCGGGCGGTGCATGGCCGGCGCTCGCATGCCAGCGCCCAGCGTTCGATAGCATCCAAGAACACCGCGAGCCATGTCTTTCCGCCTCCAACAAGAACACCGCGTGCGGCGCACGCCGCTCGCCGCCATTGCGGCCCTGATCGCCTCCGCCTCCGTTTCCACCGGCGCCTTCGCGCAAGGCGCTCCCGCCGCTCCGGCACCTGCCGCCGCCCCCGCCAGCGAGGCAACGCCGGCGCCCTCGGCCACCCTGCGCGAGGTGGTCGTCACCGCCAACCCGCTGGGCAGCGAGCTCACCGACCTGGTGGCGCCGGTCTCCTCCCTCGGCGGCGATGCCCTCACCGTGCGCCAGGGCAGCACGCTGGGCGACACCCTGGACAAGCTGCCGGGCGTGTCCTCCAGCTACTTCGGCCCCAATGCCAGCCGCCCGATCATTCGTGGCCTGGACGGCGACCGCATCAAGGTGCTGCAGAACGGCGGCAGCACCATCGACGCTTCCACGCTGTCCAACGACCACGCCGTGGCGCTCGACCCGCTGGTGGCCGAGCGCATCGAGGTGGTGCGCGGCCCGGCCGCGCTGATGTACGGCGGCAACGCCATCGGCGGCGTGGTCAACGTCATCGACAACCGCATTCCCAAGGAGCCGATCGAGGGCATCGGCGGCGCGGTCGAAGCCAGCGCCACCGCCGGCGGCGACGTCGCGCGCAACTCCAGTGGCCTGATCGAGGCCGGCAACGGCCAGATCGCCATCCACGCCGATGCCTTCGTGCGCAAGACCAGCGACCTGCACATTCCCGGCTACGCCCGCAGCGCCGCCCTGCGCAACAGCCAGCCGCTTCCGGACGGCGAAAGCGAAGCCTACGGCCGCCTGCCCAACACCAGTTCGCAGCAGCAAGGCGGCTCGCTGGGCGGCTCCTACACCTGGGCCGACGGCTTCGTCGGCGCCAACTACAGCGAGTACCACAACGCATACGGCACGCCGGCCGAGAGCGACGTACGCCTCCAGATGCACCAGCAACGTTTCGCGCTGGAGGGCGAGGCTCGCAACCTGACGGCCAATACCGGCGGCTTTATCGAATCGGTCAAGGGCAAGTTCAGCTATACCGACTACGAGCACAAGGAAATCGAGGGGGGCCAGACCGGCACCATCTTCAAGAACAATGGCTGGGATGCGCGCTTCGAGGCCAAGCACGCGCGTATCGGCAACATGACGGGCGTGATCGGCACCCAGTTCGGTTCGACCCGCTTCTCGGCGCTCGGCGAGGAGGCCTTCGTGCCGACCACCGATACCGACAATGCCGCGCTGTTCGTCTTCGAGGAAATGCCGCTGACCGCCGACGGCGACCTCAAGCTCAACCTGGGCGGCCGCATGGACCACACCAGCCTGAAGTCTTACGCCAACGGCAACGACCGCTTCGCCGACGCCAGCCGCAGCTTCAACGCCGGCAGCGCCTCGGCCGGCCTGCTCTACAAGCTGGCGCCGGCCTGGTCGCTGACCAGCAATCTGGCCTACACGGAGCGCGCTCCCACCTTCTACGAGCTGTACGCCAATGGCCCCCACCTGGCCACCGGCTCATGGGAGCAAGGCGACCCCAACGCCGCCAAGGAGCGCGCCACCTCGCTGGACCTGGGCGTGCGCTTCAAGTCCGGTCCGCACAGCGCCGGCATCTCCGGCTACTACAGCCGGTTCTCGAACTACCTGGCACTCACCAACACCGGCACGGCACGCGACGCGGAAGGCGATTTCGTGACCCCAGGCAGCGCCGGCGCGCTGCCTGTGATGCAGTACATGGGCGTGCCGGCCACGATGTATGGCTTCGAGGCCGAAGGCAAGGCGCGCGTGGCGCAGAAGCTGCTGACCGGCAGCGACACCCTCGACCTGGAAACCCGCGCCGATTACGTGCGCGGCGAGAACCGCAGCACCGGCCAGCCGCTGCCGCGGCTGGCGCCGCTGCGCCTGGGCGGCTCCCTGGTCTATGGCGCCGGCCCCTGGGGCGCGCGCGCCGACGTGACCTACGCGGCCCGGCAAACCCGTGTGCCGGCCAATGACACGCCCACCGATGCCTACACCCTGCTCGGCGTGTCCATCACCTACAAGTTCAAGGTGGCGGGCTCCCAGACCCTGGTCTACCTGCGCGGCGATAACCTGACCAACCAGGATGCGCGCATGGCCACCTCGATCCTGCGCGACATTGCGCCGCTGCCGGGGCGTAGCGTCAAGCTGGGCGTGCGCACGACGTTCTGAGCACGGCCCGGGGCGCGAACGGGGGTGCAGCCCCCGCTCCGGGCCTCAGGCAATCCCGTTGCGGCCGTGCCGCGCGAATCCTTCGCGCGCGCCGAGCCGCTCGAAGTAGGCCGCCACCGCGGGGAAGGCGGGGTGCGCCAGCGGCGTGGCATACCAGCGGTTCACCGACAAGCCGATCGGGATGTCCGCGAGCGTGAAGCGCTCGCCGGCGACATAGGCGCCGGTGTCTGCAAGCTGCCGCTCCAGGATGCCGATATGCCTTGACCAACTGGCGACGGAGACGGCGATCTCCCGCTCGTCCCGGTGCAACGGCGATTGCCGAACCAGCGCCATGAAAGCGTAGCGCCACGCATTGTTCAGCTCCGTCGCCTGCCAGTCCATCCATTGATCCACCCGGGCGCGCTCCCGCGCGGTGCCTGGGTAAAGGGTGCCATCGCCGTAGCGCGACGCCAGGTAGCGGATGATGGAGTTCGACTCCCACAGCACGAAGCCATCGTCGTCGATCACCGGCACCATGGCGTTCGGATTCAGCACGAGGAATTCCGCGCTATCCGTCGCGCGATAGCCTGAACCCCAGTCCTCGCGCACGAACGGCAAGCCGAGTTCGTCGCAGCACCAGAGCACTTTGCGGACATTGATGGAGGAGGCTTTTCCGAGAATTTTCAGCATGGATGGGCGGCGCCGCTGGCGGAGTGGATGCGGCGTCCACTATACGGCGCGACTGTCAGGCCGCACAGGAACAGTTGCGCTGTTTCACGGCGAGCCACTCCGCCCGTTCGTGCCACACAGCAGGGAAAACACGCGGCAAAACGGCACGCCGGCTGTGCATGGCCGCATCGTGCCGGTGCATCCGGCGCTGCGGGTCTGCCCGCCTTGACATGGATGTCTGCGACTCCCGACAATCCCTGCACAGCATCTTGCGCATCTTGCGCATCACGCCGACCAGGGACTCATCGATGACCATCATCCGCCGCGCCCTCGGCGCCGCAGCGCTTGCCACGAGCCTTGCCTGCGCCGCCCTCTCCCCGACCGTTTTTGCCGCGGGCCTCACCATCGGCCTGTCCGGGGACATCACCTCGCTGGATCCGCATTATCACAACGTCACGCCCAACGCGAACGTGGCCGAGCATATGTTCGAAGCCCTGATTGCCAAGGACGAGAAGATGCGCTTCAAGCCGGCGCTGGCGCTATCGTGGAAGCCGGTCGACGAC
Organism: Cupriavidus sp. 05L310; assembly: GCF_056398185.1. Classification (NCBI taxonomy): domain Bacteria; kingdom Pseudomonadati; phylum Pseudomonadota; class Betaproteobacteria; order Burkholderiales; family Burkholderiaceae; genus Cupriavidus; species Cupriavidus sp. 05L310. The sequence goes on along the minus strand of NZ_JBFTOX010000038.1, from coordinate 21,998 downwards.
ACCACCTGGGAGATCAAGCTGCGCCCCGGCGTGAAGTTCCACGACGGCAGCGAGTTCACCTCGGCCGATGTGGTCTACTCGCTGAACCGCCCCGCCACGGTCAAGAACAGCCCCTCGCCATACACCATCTACACCAAGGGCTTCAAGGACATCGTCGCGGTCGACAAGCTGACCGTGCGCATCACCACCCACGGCCCCTACCCGCTGGTGCCCAATGACCTGTCCACCATCTACATGGTGTCGAAGAAGGTCGCCGAGAACGCCACCAGCGAAGACTTCAACAGCGGCCGCGCGATGGTGGGCACCGGCCCCTACAAGTTCGCCAGCTTCCGCAAGGGCGACCGCGTGGAACTGACCCGCAACGAAGCCTACTGGGGCAACAAGCCGGAGTGGGACACGGTCTCGCTGCGCATCCTCACCAACGATGCGCCGCGCGTCGCAGCATTGCTTGCCGGCGACGTGCAGGTCATCGAGAACGTGCCCACGTCGGATATCCGCAAGCTCTCGGCCGATCCCGGCGTGAGCGTGTTCAAGGTGTCCACCTTCCGCATGATGTACCTGCACCTCGACACCAATCGCGATGTCACCCCCTTCGTCACCGACAAGGCCGGCAAGCCGCTGGCGAAGAACCCGCTGAAAGACCCGCGCGTACGCGCCGCGATCTCGCACGCCATCTCCCGCCAGGCCATCGTCGACCGCGTGATGGAAGGCGCCGCCGAACCCACTGGCCAGCTGGTCAACGCCACGCTCTTCGGCTATGTGCCGGGCCTCAGGCCCGATACCTTCGATGCGGCTGGCGCCAGGAAGCTGCTGGCCGAAGCCGGCTACCCGGACGGCTTCCAGCTCACGCTGCATGCGCCCAACAACCGCTACGTCAACGACGAACAGGTCGCGCAGGCCATCGCCTCCATGCTGTCGCGCATCGGCATCCAGGCAAAGGTGGAGGCCATGCCGTCCGCCACCTTCTTCACGCGCGCCAACAAGCTGGAGTTTTCCTTCTTGCTGGCCGGATGGGGTGCGGATACCGGTGAAGCGGGATCGTCGCTGAAGTCGCTGCTGGCAACCTATGACCCGGCCAAGGGCTGGGGCGCATCCAACCGCGGGCGCTACAGCAACCCGGCGCTGGACGCCAAGCTGACCACCGCGCTGACCACTATCGACGATCGTGCCCGCGAGAAGCTGCTGCAGGAGGCCACGGAAATCGGGATCAAGGACTATGGCGTGATTCCGCTCTATTTCCAGATCAATGTCTGGGCGGCGAAGAAGGGATACAAGGTAACGCCGCGGCAGGATGAGCGCACCTACGCGTTTGCCATCACCAAGGGTTGACGGGCGCAAGCTGTCGAGCTGGCCGATCTCGTATTCGATGGCCTGGCACAGACAGCTTCCCTTCGTTTCATGTCTCCTTGCCCGCGGCCGGGCCGGCATTGCGGTACCACGGCGGCACCAGCGAATACATCGCCGCCGCGCACGGCACGCCGTGCAGCACCAGCCGGTTGCGCGCGATGCATTCGAACTGCGCGCCGATCCTCCCGGCCACGGCGCGGCTGGCCACGTTGTGCTCCGCGGCGACCACCTCCAGCCGCGTCAGCCCGAGCCGGTGGAATCCATAGCAGGCCATCAGTTCCGCCGCGCGCGCGCCCAGTCCCTGCCGCTGCCGGCTCTGGCGGATCCAGTAGCCCAGGTTGGCGAAGTTGTAGTCCCGGTTGATCTGGTTGATGGAGACGCCCCCGTACAACTCCCTGCCGTCCGGCGCGAACACGCCGACATCGTAGGCCTCGCCGATGCCCATGTTCTCGGTGCACATGTCGACCCAGTTCTCCGCATCGCGCACGGTGTAGCCCGCGTGGCACCACGGCAGCCACTTGCCCACCGTGTCGAGCGATTCGTGCACGGCCGCCACGAACTGCGGCACGTCGGTATAGCGAAAGGGACGAAGCAGAAAGCCTTGGCCGTGGAGGGATTGCATGATGCGTCCTTGCGACTAGGTCAGCGGAGGAGTTGCCGGCACCCACTCCCGGCGGTGCATCGGGCGCTCCCTGCCAGTCAGTGTAGCAACCCGCCGCTCATCGCGCCTTCCTGGCTTCGGCGATCAGCAACCGGGCCTGCACGCGCGCATGCAGCAGTGCCATGTCGGCATGGCGCAGTCGGGGGTTGCGGCTGAGTGCGGCCATCACCTTGCCGGACTGATGCGCGGTAGCGATGCCGGCTTCGGCAGCGGTGTTGTCGATCAATGCATCGAGCTCCGGCTCCGACAGCGGATGGGCAATGTGGGCGGCCAGGCTTAGCGCGGTGTCGTCGAAGCGGGCGCCGTCGTCGAAATGAATCCAGCCTTCAAGCGTCACGGGCAGGCCGTGCGGGTCGAGCTCGCCGAAGCGCAGCTCGCTGACGTCGACCGCGTGATGGCGGCCGTCGACGTAGATCGAGCCGTCGATATAGCCGGGCTCCGGGTTGAGCGGGAACAGCAGGCGCCGGCCTGCCAGTCCTTCCAGGCTTTGCGAGGGCAGGCTCACGCCATCGAGACGGATCGCGGTACGCACCGGCGCGCCGCCGAGCACGAAGGGCGCCAGTTCGATCTGCAGGTCGGCGCCGTGCGCGTGGATGGCCGAGGGCAGGAGATGCGCGACCAGCGGCTGGAGCAATGCGACGGGAAAGGCAGGCATGGGCGACTTCCTCGCAAGGGATCGGGGCAGGCGCAAGCGCCAGGGCGGGGCGCCGCCGCTCAGTCCCGGTTGTACACCTCGCCGTCTGCCAGCGCCAGCGCGCCCGCTGCGGCGAGGGATTCCAGCACCCGGTCCAGGACCTGCGCCATGTCCTGCCCGGCCATGAAGCGCGCGTGAATGCGCTGCATCAGGGGCGCCTGCGCCATCCACGCCAGCAGCGTGTCGCGCGGCATGCGCTGCTGCTCCAGCAGCTTGAACTTCACCAGCACCTTGACCGCGTGCGCGGCGTTGCGCCCGGCATCGCCGCTCAGGTAGGCCAGGCGCCCGCCGGCAACGTCGAGCGCGGCGGCGACGTTCGTGAACGGCCGCCCGTGGCCGGGAATCACCACGCGCACATCCAGCCCGGCGATGCGCTCCAGCACGGCCGCCTGCTCGGCGAAACCGCTCTCGCCGTCGAGTTCCGGGAAGATCACGCCGAAGCCGCTCTCCCACAGCGCATCGCCCGAAATCAGGATGCCTTCCTGCGGCGCGAACAACATCACCGCATGGGGATCGTGGCCGGGCGCCGCCACCACCTGCCAGTCCATCCCGCCCAGGCGCAACACATCGCCGTCCTGCACCACGCCGTCGAAGCCGAAGCGGTCGCACTGCTGGCCGGTGGCGCTGTAGCTGAGGGCGTCCACATCCCACGCGCGCACCGCCCCGGCCTCCGCGGCGGGGATCAGCGTGCGCGGTTGCCAGCGGACCTGCAGCGCGGCATTGCCGCCGCAATGGTCGGAGTGCAGATGCGTGTTCACGAGGCGCCGCAGCGGCCGCCCCCGCAGGCCGGCCTCGACCAGCGCCAGCGTCTGCGGCGCATGCGTGACATAGCCCGAATCGACCAGCGCGGTGTCGTCGCCGTCCACAAAGAGGATGTTGTTGGCCGACAGCCAGCCGCGCTCGAAGACGCGCATGGTGGATGGCAGGGTGGGAGGCGCGAAGGTGGCTGGCATCGGGCTATCGGTTAGTCAGGGCTAATATCAGCGGCCGGCGGCCGGGGTGGGCGCATCGGCGCGCCCCGTTCCCACCGGCAAGTCGGCGGCGGCACGGAACGCGCCGGAGGCAAAGAAGGGGTCATGGTTCAGCCGTGCAGCCAGCATGTCGAGCGCATCGAGGCCCCAGAACAACTGGCCCTGGGCGTCGCCCTGCAGCACGGCGGTGGGCACGCCGAACACGCCGCGCGCCACGGCTTCGTCCCCGTGTTCGCGCAGGCGCGCCTTGACCGCGTCCCGCGCCAGCGCAGCGGCGGGTACGCCAAGCAGGGCGCACAGCGCGTCGAATTCCGCCTGCTGCTGCGGCACATGGCCTTGCTGCCAGACAAAGCGGAAGACCGGCGCCAGGGTGGCGTGCGTTAGCCGGCCCTCGAGTTCCAGCGCTACCGCCAGGCGCAACAAGGGCAACGGATTGAAAGGATGCACCGCAGGCATGGCGAGCCGGATGCCGTCGCGGTGCGCGATCCATGCCACATGTTCGAAGGTGAAGCGGCGCTTGGGCGCGATCTCGGCCGGGCCGACATTGCCCCAATGGCGCAGCAGCCCGGCAAACAGCAGCGGCACGTAGCGTACCGTGGCATGGGCCGGCAAGGCCCGGGGCAGCCGCTCGAACGCGAGGTAGGCGAACGGCGAGATCGGGTCGAAATACCAGTCGATGGCGTTTGTCATGGCCGGATCACTCCGTGGTGTTGGGGTGGACACGCATGGCAGCCGCCGGCGCAGTCAAGGCGCCGCCCGTGCGGCGAGTTGCGCGGCGCGCGGCGGCAACAGCAGCCAGATCCTGCGCCGCTCGGCCTCGTCGCTGCCGGACCATGCGGCAATCTCGCCGATGGTGCGCAGGCAGCCTTCGCAGTAGCCGCTGGCGGCATCCATGCGGCATACATTGCGGCAAGGCGACGGTACGGGCTGCGCGCGCTGCGCGGCTTGCGCGCCGCGCGTGAGTTCGGCGGCCAGGCGGGTGGCTTGCGACATCGGATCAGTCCCTGCCAGCCATGGGCGCCTGTGCGGCGGCGGTCGCGGCGCGGGCGATGCCGGGTGCGAGTGGCGGCTTCATGCGGAATCGCGCTGCGCCACATCGGCCACTTCGGCCCCGGTCATGCGCTGCAGCTCTTGCGGCGTGAGGTTGAACACCGCGTGCGGATGGCCGGCGGCGGCCCACAGGCTGTCGTAGCGGAACAGGTCGCTGTCGAGCAGCATCACCGGCGCCACCGCGTGGCCGATCGGGCAGACGCCGCCGATGGCGTAGCCGGTCTTCTCGCGCACGAACCTGGCGTCGGCCTTGCCGAGCTGGCCCACCACGGCGGCCACCTTGGCTTCGTCGACGCGGTTGCTGCCGCTGGCGATCACCAGCACCGGCGCGTCGTCCGCCACGCGGCGAAAGATGATGGATTTGGCGATCTCGGCCACCGAGCAGCCGAGCCCGGCCGCGGCCTCGGCCGAGGTCTTGCCGGTGGCGGGCAGCATGACCACCGGCTTGTCGTGGCCGAGGCCGGCCAGCAGGCCGGCGACGCGCTGCGCGGCTTCGGGCAACGCTGCCGTGTCCCCGGCGTTGTCAGGAGTGCGAATGTTCATGTCGGTAGGGTGCGAATGGCAATGCCTTACACGCAGGCGGGCGCGGCGTCGGCACCGGCGCCCCACTTCGTCAGCAGCGCGCGTCCGACGCGCGAGCTGTTGGCGCGGCCGATCGACTGCGAGATGAAGTCGCCCGCCCGCACCACCTGCTCCAGGTCCACGCCGGTGTGGATGCCCATGCCGTGCAGCATGTACAGCACGTCTTCCGTGGCGACATTGCCGGTGGCGCCCTTGGCATAAGGGCAGCCGCCGAGACCGGCCACCGACGCGTGGAAGATCGAGATGCCGACCTGCAGGCTGGCCAGGATATTGGATAGCGCCTGGCCATAGGTATCGTGGAAATGGCCGGAGAGGCGGTCGATGGGGAATTCGGCGGCCACCGCGTGCATCACCTCCTGCACCCGGCCCGGCGTGCCCACGCCAATGGTGTCGGCGATGTCGATCTCGTCGCAGCCGAGATCGCGCATGCGGCGCACCACATCCACCACCGCGTGCACCGGCACTTCGCCCTGGTAGGGGCAGCCCAGCGCGCAGGAGACGCTGGCGCGCAGTCGCAAGCCTTTCTCCTTGGCGGCGGCGGCCACCGGCTCGAAGCGCGCGATGGATTCTGCGATCGAGCAATTGATGTTCTTTTGCGAGAAGGCCTCGCTGGCGGCGCCGAAGATCACGACCTCATCGGCGGACGCGGCCACCGCGCCTTCGAATCCCTTCATATTGGGCGTGAGCACCGAGTACAAGGTGCCGGGCCGGCGCTGGATGCGCGCCATCACATCGGCGCCGTCGGCCATCTGCGGCACCCATTTGGGCGAGACGAAGGAAGCGGCTTCGATATTGACGAAGCCGGCATCGCTCAGGCGGTTGATCAGCTCGACCTTGACCTCGGTCGGCACCATGGCTTTTTCGTTCTGCAGGCCGTCGCGCGGACCGACTTCGACGACTTTCACATAGTGGGGCAGGTTCACGATGTCTCCTCGTTTCGGATAGCCGCGCAGGCGCGGCGTATCCGGTGCATGGCACCGGGGCGCTCCGCCCCGGTGCCCGGTTCGTTCAATAGCCGCGTTGCAGGTCGACCACGCCGGCGATCGGCTGGCCCGCGCGCAGCGCGCGGATCTTGCCCGCGATCTGTTCAATGCTGTCTTCGCGCAAGGTCAGCGCCGCAATATGCGGCGTGATGGTGATGCGCGGCTCGGACCAGAAGGGATGGTCGGCAGGCAGCGGCTCGGTGCGGAACACGTCGAGCATGGCACCGGCAACCTGGCCGGATTGCACCGCGGCCAGCAGGTCTTCCTCGACCAGGTGCGGCCCGCGCGCCACGTTGACCAGGTAGGCGCCCTTGGCGAGCTTGCCCAGCAGTCCGGCATCCAGGATGTTCTCGGTTTCCGGCGTCAGCGGCAAGACATTGACCAGCACGCGCAGCCCGTCCAGGAAGCCGGCCTGGCCAGCCTCGCCGGCAAAGCCCTGCACGCCTTCGACTTCGCGCGCCGTGCGGCTCCAGCCACGCACCGGGAAACCGAATCCGGCCAGCGACTTGGCGATCTGCGCGCCCAGCGTGCCTACGCCCATCACGCCGATGGTGAAATCGGCGCGGCGGTGCGGCTTGAGAAAACGCCAGGTACCGGCCTGCTGGGCCAGCGCGTATTCGTCCAGGCGGCGGAAGTAGCGCAGTACCGCGTGCGTCACGTAGTCGATCATCTGGGCGGCCATGCCGGCATCGTCCAGGCGCACGATGGGCACGCCGGCCGGCAGTGCGTTCGCGTCGGTGTCGCGCAGGCTCAGGATGCCATCCACGCCGGCGCCGAGATTGAAGACCGCTTTCAGGTCGGTACGCCCGCGCAGCATCTCCAGCGGCGGCCGCCAGACCACGGCGTAGTCCACCTGCTCATTCTTGCTGTCTTCCCAGGTCAGGCATTGCGCCTCGGGCAGGGCTTCGGCAAAACTGTCGATCCAGGGCTGGTAACGGCCGTCCGGTACATACAACTGCAACTTCATCTCATCTCCACTCTGGTTTTGTTTCTATTTTCGCAGAGGATGGGCGTTGCCTGCGGTTTTCTTGCGGCAGGCGCGCCCTGGAGGCGGCGGCCCGGCCGTTTCCGGCCCGGAAGGACAGCAACCGCGCGCCTTAACCGGCGTCTGCCAGCGGGCCGGTCCAGACAGGTGCCACGTGACGCTGGCCGCTGAACACATGAAAGGTATCACCTTCCGCATGGCCCTGCCCGCAGTGCAGGGCACTTGCCGGGATCGACACGGATGTCGCCGGCGGCGCACCGCACCCCCGAAAGGCGCGGTGCCGGGATCCGCAGTGCGGAACGCCTGCGATGTCACCAACCGGGCGCAGGCAAAGCGGTCACGGGGCCGGCCGGCTTACCCGGCGTAGCCCTCGGTGCGGATATCCAGCCGGGACAGCAGGGCGCGATCGCGGTCGGCCTGGGGATTGGCGGTGGTCAGCAGCCGGTCGCCGTAGAAGATGGAATTGGCGCCGGCCATGAAACACAGCGCCTGCAGCGCATCGTCCATGGTCTCGCGGCCGGCGGACAGGCGCACCATGGCGCGCGGCATGGTGATGCGCGCCACCGAGATGGTGCGGACAAATTCGAACGGGTCGATCGGCGCCGTGTCGGCCAGCGGCGTGCCCTTGACAGCCACCAGGTTGTTGATAGGCACCGACTCGGGGTACGGGTCGAGGTTGGCGAGCTGCGCGATCAGCCCGGCGCGCGCCTCGCGCGATTCGCCCATGCCGACGATGCCGCCGCAGCATACGTTGATGCCAGCCTCGCGCACATGGCCGATGGTGTCCAGGCGGTCCTGGTAGGTGCGGGTGCCGATGATCTCGCCGTAGAACTCGGGCGAGGTATCGAGGTTGTGGTTGTAGTAGTCCAGCCCGGCGTCCTTCAGGCGCTGGGCCTGCTCGGCCTCCAGCATGCCGAGCGTGACGCAGGTCTCCAGGCCCATGGCCTTGACCTCCTTCACCATCTCGATCACCGGCTCCAGGTGACGGTCCTTGGGGCTGCGCCAGGCGGCGCCCATGCAGAAGCGGCCTGCGCCGCTGGCCTTGGCGGCGCGCGCGGCTTCCAGCACATCGTCCAGTGCCATCAGCTTGCCGGCCGTGACGCCGGCATCGTGGTGCGCGCTCTGCGGGCAGTAGCCGCAATCCTCTTCGCAGCCACCGGTCTTGATCGACAGCAGCGTGGAGAGTTGCACGGCATTGGCGTCGAAATGCTCGCGGTGCACCTGCTGGGCGCGGAACAGCAGGTCGTTGAACGGCAGCGCGTACAGCGCGGCAACTTCGGCCACGGTCCAGTCTCCGGGCCTGGCCGCGGGCGCGGTCTCGGTGAAGCGGCGGGCTGTCTGGCGCAGGGTGTCGGCGGAAATGGTGGCTACGGTGTCGGTTGCGAGGGAAGTGGTGGTCATGATTGTTATCTGTTCCAGTAATGCTTTCGGTGTATTCGGTTTCTGCAAGGCGCGCGTTCAGGCGGCGGCGACCGCGGACCGCGCATGGCAGGCGGCCAGCAGCGGCGCCAGCGCGAGCTGCCCGGCGGCATCGGCGGGCGCGGCCTGCCACGGCAGCGTGCCCAGGTGCGGGGCATCCAGCGCGGCACGCAGTGTGTCGATGTTCTCGTCGGCGAGATCCATGGCCGGGTCGATACGGTTGGCGATCCAGCCGGCCAGGTGCAGGCCGCGCGCGCGCACGGCTTCGGCGGTCAGCAGCGCATGGCTGATGCAGCCAAGGCGGATGCCCACCACCAGCAGCACCGGCAGGCCGAGCATTACGGCGAGGTCGGCGGTATCCCAGCCGCCCTCTTCCGGCGGCGCCCCGTCGAGCGGCACGCGAAAGCCGCCGACGCCTTCCACCACCACCGCATCGGCCTGCGCCCGCAGCGCGGCAAAGGCGGCACGGATCGGCTCGCGCGTGATGCGGGCGCCTTCGATGGCGGCGGCGAGGTGCGGCGATGCCGGCGTGCGCAACAGGAAGGGACAGGTCAGCGCCTGCGGCACGGCCAGCGCGCTGGCGGCACGCAGCTGCGCCACGTCGTCGTTATGCCAATGGTCGCCGCGCCACTCGCTGCCGCTCGCTACCGGCTTCATGCCAACCGCGCGGTAGCCGGCGGCGCGCAGCGCGTGCAGCAAGGTGGCGCTGGCGTGCGTCTTGCCGACGCCCGTGTCGGTGCCCGTGACAAAGCAGGCGATGGCGGCACGCTCGCTCATGACGCCTCCATGTGCGGCACCACGCTGCGCAGGCTGGCCAGCAGGCGATCCACATCGGCCAGGGTGTGCGAGGCCGATAGCGTGATGCGCAAGCGGGCCGTACCCACCGGCACGGTGGGCGGACGGATCGCGCCCACGCGGATACCGTCGGCCTCCAGCGCCGCGGACAACGCCAGTGCGGCTACGTTGTCGCCCACGATCACCGGCTGGATCGCCGTGGTGCTCTCACCCAGGCGCCAGCCCGCGGCGCGGGTCAGCTCGGCCAGCCCGCCCCGCAGCGTGCGGATCAGCGTACCGAGCTGCACGCGGCGTTGCCGCCCTTCATCCCCGGCGATCAGCGCCAGGCTGGCGGACAAGGCGTGCGCCACCGCCGGCGGCGCGGCCGTGGTGTAGATGTACTGCCGCGCGGTATTGACCAGGTGGTCGATGATGGTCTCGTGCGCGGCCACGAAGGCGCCCGCCACGCCGGCGGCCTTGCCCAGCGTGCCGATATAGATGAACCGCGGCGAAGTCAGGCCCAGGTGCTCGAGCACGCCGCGCCCTTGTTCGCCCAGCACGCCGAAGCCATGCGCATCGTCGACGATGATCCAGGCGTCGTGGCGCTCGGCCAGGGCCAGCAGCTCGGTCAGCGGGGCGAGATCGCCGTCCATGCTGAACACGCTGTCGGTAACGATCAGCTTGAGCGGGCTGCTGCTGGCGGTCAGCAACCCCTCCAGCCCGGCCACGTCACGATGGGCATAGCGGCGGACTTCGGCACGCGCGAGCCGGGCGCCGTCGATCAGCGAAGCATGGTTGAGTTCCTCGCAGAAGAGCGTGGCATCGGCGCTGCCCAGCGCGGTCAGCACCGCCATATTGGCCATGTAGCCGGTGCAGAAATACAGTGCGCGCGCGTGCGGGATATGCGGCGCGTACCACTCCGCCAGTTCGCTCTCGAGCCGGTGGTGCGCCAGCGAGTGGCCGCTCACCAGATGGGACGCCCCGCTGCCCGCGCCGAACTGGCGCGCGCCGTCCGCCATCGCCGCGATCAGCGCGGGATGGTTGGCCAGGCCCAGGTAGTCGTTGCTGCAAAAGGTGAGCAAGGAGTGCATTTCGTCGCCGCAGGCGTCGCTCACGGCCTGGTGCGGAGCGCAGGCGGAATACGCAGTGCGGCGGCGGCGCGTCAGCGCCTTTGCGTCACGCTCGGCGGCGGCGAGGGTCAGGTGCTCAAGCAACATGGCGAATCTCCCTGGTGGCGCCGGCATCGTTGCCGGCGCTTTCGTTCTTGTCGAGGCCGCCGGCCAGCACCGCGTCGAGCGTGGCCTGCAGGCGGCCGGCCAGCCAGTGCGCCATGTCGGCGTCGAACACATACGGCGGCATCACGTAGAGCGTGCGGCCGATCGGACGGATCAATACGCCGTGCGCGCGCGCGGCATGATGGAAACGCGCGGAGAATTCACCAGCATTCGCGGCATATTCCTCGCGCACGTCGGCGGCCCAGATCAGCCCGCGCTGGCGCACATGCTGCAGCCGCGCATCCGCTGCCAGTCCCGCCATGGCTTGCGTGAGCCACCGGGCGCGCTGGCGGTTTTGCGCGATCACGTCCTGCCGCGCGAACAGGTCCAGCGTGGCCAGCGCCGCGCGGCAGGCGAGCGGGTTGCCCGTGTAGGAATGCGAGTGCAGGAAACTGCGGGCGCGGTCCGGGTCCCCGGCGTCCGCAACGAAGGCCTGCTGGATCGCGCTGCGCGAGAGCACCAGCGAGAGCGGCAGGTAGCCGCCGCTGATGCCCTTGGACAGGCACAGGAAATCGGGCCAGAGGTGCGCCGGCAACGGCGCGCCCGGCGCATCGCCGGCGCCGCGCGCCTGCTCCCAGGCGAAGAAGGTGCCGGTACGGCCGCAGCCGACCGCGATCTCGTCGGCGATCAGGTGCACGCGGTAGCGGTCGCACAGCGCGCGCACGCCCTCCAGGTACAGCGGATCGTGCATCGCCATGCCGGCGGCGCATTGCACCAGCGGCTCGATGATAAGGGCCGCGATCTGTCCGCCGCGCGCGTGGAGCAGCGCCTCCAGCTCGTCCAGCGCGCGCTGCGCCACCTGCGCGGCGCTCTCGCCCGGCGCGGCCTGGCGCGCGTCGGGCGACATCACCACGTGCGAGCTCATCAGCATCGGATCGTAGGCATCACGGAAGATCGCCACGTCGGTCACCGCCAGCGCGCCCACGGTCTCGCCGTGGTAGCCATGGCGCAGGCAGATGAATTCGCGCTTGCCGCCCAGGCCCGTGTTGCGCCAGTAGTGGAAGCTCATCTTCAGCGCGATCTCGACAGCCGAGGCACCGTCGCTGGCATAGAACGCATGGCCGAGCGCGCCGCCGGTCAGGGCCGACAGCCGCTCCGCAAGCTCCACCGCGGGCGCATGCGTGCAGCCGGCCAGCATCACGTGCTCCAGCGTGTCGAGCTGCTCGCGCAGCGCGGCGTTGATCTCGGGATTGGCATGGCCGAACAGGTTGACCCACCAGGAGCTGGTGGCGTCGAAATAGCGCTGGCCGCCGGTGTCGTGCAGCCACGGGCCTTCGCCGCGGGCGATGGCCAGCGGCGGCTTGCCGGCATCGGGCCGCAGCGGCGTGCACGGATGCCAGACGGCGCGCAGGCTGCGCTCGCCGAGCGTGGCGGGCGCGGGGGATGCGGAATTGGACTGGTCTTCCAAGGAAACCCTCCTTTGTTGACCGCGCGGTGGCCTGCCCGGCCGGGCAGAGCCTGGCGTGGCGGCATTTGCGTGCGGGTTGGGGAGAGTCATGGTAGGGAGCTCCCCGGCCACTTGGCAAACAGGACCGGATTTACACGTTAGCAGCGCGTTAAACGAAAAAGCGGGGAGAAGGGCGTATCGTCGCCACATCTCCATGCCAGCATGCCCTTATCTCCACACCCTGCGCCGCCAGCGGGATTGCTTGTCGGGGTAAACCTTCCGCCGGCAGGAGCCTGTTGATGCTCCCGCTGATGCTCCGGCTTATGGCAGGGGATCGAAAGGAAGCCCGATTTCCTTGAAAAACCGCCCGACTTCCGGCAGCCAGATAGGCAAGCCGGCCCGGCTGCCGAACATGGCGTGCGAATCGCCCGCGAAGGTGCCGAAGTCCACCATGCGCGTGTTCGCGGCAGCGCCATGCGCCTGCGCCTTGTAGGCGCCGAACATCTTCTCTGGGAGCGGCTGCGGCCAGTAGCTGTCGTTATCGCCATACATCCACAGCGAGGGATAGCGCGCCTGCTTGCCGTAGTCGCCAAACGCATCGATCAGGTTGAACTCCCAGCGGCTGCACGATTCATCGCGCAGCCCGCCGGCAAAATTGACCAGGCCGAGCACGCCGGGGTACGCAAGGGTGCTGAATGCCATGGTGGTCAGCCCGCCGTGCGACTGGCCAATCACAACGATGCGCGACTTGTCGACATAAGGCTGCTTGACCATGTAGTCGAGCGTGGCAACCACATCCTCGGCCTGCACGAGGCCATTGCTTTCCACATTGCAGCCCGCGCCGATATAGGCACCGCCGGATCTGGAAAAGCCCTGGCGCATCGGCAGCGCCACTACATAGCCGCGCTTGACGAATTCAGCGCTCTGGGCGGAATAGCGTGCGCGCGGCTGGAATGCCGGCTTGCCCGACGCCTTGCCGTGATTGAGCACGATCAATGGAAAAGGGCCTTCGCCGGGCGGCTTGAAGATGGTGGTTTCGAGCTCCACCGAGAACAGCACCCCCGGCTTGGGGATCATTGCGACTTGCTCCGCCATCTTGCCAGCCGCCACGGGTGAAGACGCCGGCGCGGCGTCCTGCGCGAGCGCAGGCCCGCCCACCACAAGCGCCAGCGCCACGGCCAGCCCCGCTATCGATCTCACGATTGCCTGTGCCTCTCTTGTCCCGCGCCCACCGCTCAGCCGGCCCGTTTCGGCAGCGGATGGCCGGGCAGGAGCGCATAGGGATGCTGCCAGCCCGGCAGCGCGCGCAGCCGCTCGGTCCAGGCGTGGATATGCGGATATTCCTTGCGCCAGTGCACGCCGATCTCGTCGTCGAAGTAGACATAGCCGGCCAGCGAAAAATCGGCAATCGTGAGCCGCTCGCCGAGCACATGGGCGCGCCCGGACAAATGCGCGTTGAGCACGCTCCATGCGCCTTCGCAGCGCTGCCGGAGGAACTGCAGCACCGCCGGGTCCGGCGCCTTGGCAAAGGTGCGCAGGAAGCGGTAGGTCGCGGTATAGGAGCTGAACTTGTGGTTGTCGAACAGCAGCCAGCGCAGCACTTCGGTACGCTCGGCGTCATCGGCGGGGCCATAGATGCCAAGCCGCTGCGCCAGCACGTCGAGGATGGCGCCCGATTGCGACAGTCTACGGCCGTCGAACTCGAGCACCGGCGCCTCGCCCATCTCGTTGATGGCGCGGTACTCCGGGGTGTGCGTCTCGCCGTTGAAGTAATCTACGAAGCGCGGCGCCCACAGCTTGCGGCCACGCTGCACGCCGACCGTTTCCAGCAGCAGCGCCACCTTGTAGGTGTTGCCGGATTGCGCGAAGCCGTACAGCACGTAGTCGGCATCCGGTGTCGCACCAGCGGCAGTCTTCGGTTCCGTCATGGTTTCTCCCCCAGCATTTCACCATCCACATAAAGCCAGCGCGGCGCCTCGCTGGCGTCGCGCGGCTCGCGTACGAAGCGGCTGCGCTCGTGCAGCCGCCAGGCGCGCCCGCCCACCTTGTAGCGCGCCACGAATTCCACCTCGGCGTGCGTCTCGTCCTGCTGCGCATGCGCCTTGACGGCCAGCCCGAGCCAGCGCGTACCGGTATCTGGCGCGAGATCCGCCGGGCAGGTGGACGGATGCCAGGTATGGCGCAGCCAATCCACGTCGCCCAGCACATAGGCGCTATAGCGCGAACGCATCAGCTGCTCGGCGTTGCCCGGCAGCGCCTCGCCACGATGAAAGCGTCCGCAGCAGGTGGCATAGTCGCCGCCGCCACAGGGACAGCCGCCGGCGCCGGACGCCCGCGCCTTCATCCGATCAACCCCCGCAGCTCGCGCATATCGGTGAAAATGCTGCCAGCGCCGACCGCCAGCAGCGATTCGGCGGCATTGCGCGCGGCATAGCCGAGCACGGTCATGCCCGCGGCTACGCCGGCGGTAACGCCCGTCGGGCTATCCTCGATCACCACGCAGCGCGCGGGCTCCACGTTCATGGTGCGCGCCGCCAGCAGATACACGTCAGGCGCGGGCTTGCTGCGCTCGACCTCGGTGGACGAGAAAATGTGCTCGCGCTCGTCCTGCTGGAACAGCTCGACCAGGCCGGTGCGGGTCAGCTGCAGCTTGACCTTGATGCGGTCGGCGCCGGACGCCACGCAAACGGGCAGGCCGGCGGCGGCGATCGCGGCAACCGCCTCGCGAACGTACGGTACGGCTTGCACTTCCGCCTCCAGCACGGCATTGCGCCGCGCGAACCATTGCGACAGCCAGTTCTCGGGCAACGGCGCGCCGCGCCGGCGCTCGATGTTCTCAAGCTCCTCGCGCACCGCGCGGCCGAGGAACCATTTGGTGGATTCCTCGATCGAGATGCGGATGCCGAGTTCGTTGAGCATCTCGTTGAGCACGCGGTTGACGATGGGCTCGCTGTCGACGAGCACGCCGTCGCAGTCGAAAATCACGCAGTCGAAACGGGGATGGCGGATCGGCTTGATGCTGGGGTTCATGCGGGCTTCTTTTCCTTGCTGCTGTCTGTGTTGCCGAGTGTATGGCTGTCCGTGCTGCCCACCGCGCGCAGCGCCGTCGGGCGCTTGCTCTTGAGGTGCGCCTCGATCTGGTCGAAGCGGTCGAAGCCCCAGAACGGCTCGCCGTCGATGATCACGAACGGGGAGCCGAACACGCCCTTGGCCATGGCCACGTCGATCTCGGCCTTGAGCTGGTCCTTGATCTGGAAACTGCTGGCGCCAGCATCCATGGCATGCGCGTCGATGCCCAGCGGCTCGGCCAGCTTCACCAGTTCGGCCGGCTCGGCGATGTTGATGTCATCCACGAACAAGGCGCGATAGACCGCCTTGGCGAACGCGGTGGCGATATCGTCGCCGTGATGGTTCTGCAGCCACAGCATGGCACGCGCGGCCTGCGTGGTGGGCAGCGGGAAGTGCGTCGGGCGTTTGTACTCGATATCGTGGAAGCGCGCGGTGCGCTCGAAATCGCGCCACGCGTAGTCGCCCTTGAGCGGCACGTGCGGCAGCGGCGAGCAGCCGGTGGTCTTGAAGACCACGCCGAGCAGGATCGGATGCCATGCGACGATGCGTCCGTACTTCTGCGCCAGCTCGTCGATGCGCGTGCTGGCGAAATAGCCGTACGGCGAAGAAAAATCGAAGTAGAAATCGATGGCAGCAGTCATTGTCTGGGGGCTCCTGGCGTCTGGCCGTTGGGTTCGATACTTCGGTGCTGCATTGGTGAAATGGTTCCGCGATCCGCAGGCGAGGCGTCAGGCCAGCGCCCGCGCGATCAGTATCTTCTGGATATCGCTGGTGCCTTCGTAGATCTGGCAGACGCGCACATCGCGGTAGATGCGCTCGACCGGGAAGTCGCTGACATAACCATAGCCGCCGAAGACCTGGATGGCGGCCGAGCAGACTTCCTCCGCCATCTCGCTGGCGTACAGCTTGGCCATCGCGGCTTCCTTCAGGCAGGGCCGCCCCGCATCCTTGAGCGACGCGGCGTGCCACACCATCTGCCGCGCCACCTCGATCCTGGTCGCCATGTCGGCCAGGCGGAACTGCACCGCCTGGTGCGCGAACAGCGGCTGGCCGAAGCTCTCGCGTTCCTTCGCGTAAGCCAGGGCCGCCTCGAAGGCGGCGCGCGCCATGCCGATGCTTTGCGAGGCGATGCCGATGCGGCCGCCTTCCAGCCCGGACAGCGCCATCTTGTAGCCGGCGCCCTCCTCGCCCAGCATATTGGCGGCCGGCACGCGGCAATCCTCGAAGAGGATCTGCGCGGTATCGGACGAATGCTGGCCGAGTTTTTCCTCCAGCCGCGCCACGATGTAGCCGGGCGTGGTTGTCGGCACCAGGAAGGCGCTGATGCCACGCTTGCCGGCAGCCTTGTCGGTCACGGCGAGCACGATCGCCACATCGGCATTCTTGCCGCTGGTGATGAATTGCTTGACGCCATTGAGCACGTAGTCGTCGCCATCCTTCACCGCGCTGGTACGCAGCGCCGCGGCGTCCGAGCCCACGTGCGGCTCGGTCAGGCAGAAGGCGCCGAGCATCTCGCCGCGCGCCAGCGGCACCAGCCACTGCTGCTTCTGCGCCTCGCTGGCGAAGGCCATCAACATGCTGCACACCGGGCAGTTGTTGACGCTGATGACGGTGGAGGTGCCGCCATCGCCGGCGGCGATTTCCTCCAGGATCAGCGCGAGCGACAGATAGTCGAGCCCCGCCCCGCCGTATTGCTCGGGCACCGCCACGCCGTACGCGCCAAGCGCGGCCAGCTCGCGGTGCACCGCATGCGGGAAGGTCTTGTCGCGATCCCACGCGGCGGCGTGCGGCGCGATCTCCTGCTGCGCGAACTGGCGCACGGCGTCGCGGATCATTTCCTGTTCTGGCGTTAGCAGCATGTCAGCTCACCAAGGTTGTCGCCGCTGCGGGCGTGACGAAGGATGCATCGGCCATGGCACTCACCATGGGATCACGCTGCCATCGTAGTTGCGAAAGCCGCCGTTGTCCTGCCGGGTCGCGCCGGCGATCACCGCGCGCATGCCGGAGACGCTCTGCTGCGGCGTGAGGTCGGCTTCCTTGCCGCCCATCTCGGTCTGCACCCAGCCAGGATGGAAGGCCAGGCAGGTGGCATGGCGCGCATCGAGCGAGGCGGCCTTGAGCGCCGCGTTGGCGGCGGCCTTGCTGACCCGGTAGAGCCAGCTGCGGTTGCTGTCCATGGTGCCGATGCTGCCCATGCGCGAGGCCAGCACCGCCAGTACGCCGCCCTTGCCCGAACGTCCGGTCTCGACCAGCGGCAGCAGCAACGGCAGCGCCATCATCGGCCCCAGCACGTTGACATGCATCACCTTGTCGAAATCCTCGCGGGTCACGGGCTGCGCGCCTTCGGTACGCGGGCCGATCACGCCGGCGTTGTAGATCGCTACGTCGATGGACTCGCCGTCCAGCTTCCAGCCCAGCCCGGCGACCTGGCCCGCGTCGGTCAGGTCGGCGCGCAACGCCTCCGCGCCAAGCGCTTCGATGGCCTTGATGCCGTCGTCGCTGCGCGCGACGGCCAGTACCCGCCAGCCATCGGCTCGGTACTGGCGCACGAATTCGAGACCGATGCCACGCGAGGCACCAAGGATGAGAGCGGTTGGCAAGGCAGTACTCCTTTCTCTATGTTGTTTGCGGTGTGGCTGCCGCGCGATGGCGGCAGCCACTCTGTTGCGGGCGGTACCGCGGGTTCAGACGATCTCCAGCCCCACCGCGGTGGCTTCGCCGCCGCCGATGCACAGGCTGGCCACGCCGCGCTTGCCGCCGGTCTTGCGCAGCGCGCCGATCAGCGTGGCCATGATGCGCGCGCCCGAGGCGCCGATCGGGTGGCCAAGCGCGCAGGCGCCACCGTGGATGTTGACCTTGTCGCGCGGGATCTTGAGGTCGTGCATGGCGGCCATCGGCACCACGGCGAACGCTTCGTTGATCTCGAACAGGTCGACGCTGTCCGTGGTCCAGTCGAGCTTGCGGTAGAGCTTGTTGATGGCTTCCACCGGCGCGGTGGTAAACCAGCCGGGTGCCTGCGCATGCGTGGTGTGACCCAGCAAGCGGGCCAGCGGCACCAGGCCGAGGCGCTTGGCGGTGGATTCGCGCATCATCACCAGCGCGGCGGCACCGTCGTTGATCGACGAGGACGATGCGGCGGTGATGGTGCCGTCCTTCGCAAAGGCCGGCTTGAGCGAGGGGATCTTGTCGACCTTGATGCGACGCGGGCCTTCATCCGTATCGATGACAGTGTCGCCACCGCGGCCAGGCACCGTCACCGGCGCGATCTCCCAGCGGAAATCGCCGCGCTCGGTCGCCTGCTGTGCGCGCCGCACGCTCTCCATGGCGAACGCATCCTGCGCCTCGCGGGTGAAGTTGTACTTGGACGCGCAGTCCTCGCCAAAGGTGCCCATGGAGCGGCCGCCGCCTTTCTCGTCCTTGATATAGGCGTCTTCCAGGCCGTCCAGCATCATGTGGTCGAAAATCATGCCGTGGCCGATGCGGTAGCCGCCGCGGCCCTTGGGCACCAAGTATGGCGCATTCGTCATGCTTTCCATGCCGCCGGCGATGGCGATCTCGAACGAGCCCGCGATCAGTGCGTCGTGCACGGTCATGGCGGCACGCATGCCGGAGCCGCACATCTTGTTGACGGTGGTGCAACCCACGCCCAGCGGCAGACCTGCCCCCAGCGCTGCCTGCCGCGCAGGCGCCTGGCCCTGCCCGGCGGGCAGCACGCAGCCGAACACCACTTCCTCGATCTGCTCCGGCTTGAGGCCGGCGCGCTCCACCGCGGCGCGGATGGCGGCGGCGCCCAGTTGCGGGGCGGTCAGGGCGGAGAACTCGCCCTGGAAGGCCGCCATCGGGGTGCGGGCGGCGGATACGATGACAACGGGATCATGCATGGGGTGTCTCCAATGATTAGGGGCGCGGGTTGGCGCGATACGTGGCGGCGATTGTTGGCTCTTCCTGAATCTCTCTTTGCTTGCCGATGCGTGCGAGGCCGGCGCTTAGCGGATCGACGCCTGCGGCGGATCGCCGAACTGGCGGTAGGCCGCTTCGAGCTGCTCGTGCAGTTCCTCATTGCTGCTGGCAGCCATGCCGAGGTCGCGCAGCAGGCCGTCGGACACGCCGTAGACCCAGCCGTGCACGGTGACTGGCTGGCCACGGTCCCAGGCATCCTGCAGCACGGTGGTCTGGCACACGTTGTTGACCTGCTCGATCACATTGAGCTCGCACAGCCGCGTGTGCGCGTCTTCCTCGCGGGTGATGGTGCCGAGGTAGGCGCCGTGCTTGTCGGCAACGTCGCGCACGTGGCGCAGCCAGTTGTCTGCCAGCCCGACGCGCTGGCGCTTGAGCGCGACCTTGACGCCGCTGCACCCATAGTGGCCCACCACCGTGATGTGGCGCACCTTGAGCAACTCCACGGCAAACTGGATCACGGAGAGCGCGTTGAGATCGCTGTGCGCGATGACATTGGCGATATTGCGATGGACAAACACTTCGCCCGGCGCGAGCCCCAGGATCTGGTTGGCCGGAACGCGTGAATCGGAGCAGCCGATCCACAAGTACTCGGGTGCCTGCTGGTTTGCCAGGTTCATGAAGAAACCCGGATCCTCCGCGTTCACGCGGTCGACCCACTCCCGATTGTTGCGGAACAGCTGGGCGATGGCGTCACTCATGCGACTCTCCTTGCCGGTTCTGGCTGGTCGCCGGATTTAGCCCGGGTTGAGGCTGCGGCGGCATAGCGATTGACAAAGCGTTCTGAAACGTCATAGGCATAAAAATCGTGAATTTGTCCGGCCAGCAGCCGGTCCTTGTGCCCCTGCCACATGGCAGGATCGAAGAAATCTTTGTGGTGGCGCAGGAAGGCGGCGCGCACGCGCGGGTCGCCCAGCAGGAAACTGCGGTAGGTCTCGGGGAAGATATCGTGCCGGCCCACGCTGTACCAGACCTCGCCCGACATCTCCTCCTCTTCGTTGCGCGGCTGCGGCACGTGGCGGACATTGGTGTCCGTCATGTACTCGATCTCGTCATAGTCGTAGAACACCACGCGGCCGTGGCGCGTGACGCCGAAATTCTTGTAGAGCATGTCGCCGGGGAAGATATTGGCGGCGATCAGTTCCTTGATGGCGTTGCCGTACTCCACGATGCCGTGCTCGACCTGCGCATCGGAGCCCTCCTGCAGCCAGATATTGAGCGGCGTCATGCGGCGCTCGATGTAGACGTGCCGCACGACGATTTCCTCGCCGCCGTCCTTGCCGCGCTGGTACTCGATCATCGACGGCGCGTGCAGTTCCAGCTCGCGCACCAGCGCGTCGTCGAAGCGCGACAGCGGAAATGCCACGTCGGAATACTCCAGCGTATCGGCCATGCGGCCCACGCGGTCGTGCTGCTTGACCAGCTGGTACTTCGACTTGATCAGCTCGCGCGTGGTCTCCTTTGGCGCCGGATAGTAGTCCTTGATCACCTTGAACACGTAGGGATACGATGGCAGCGTGAACACCAGCATGACCAGGCCCTTGATGCCCGGCGCGCTGATGAACTTGTCGGACGAATGCTGCAGGTGATGCAGGAAGTCCCGGTAGAACAGGTTCTTGCCCTGCTTCTGCAAACCCAGCGAGGTGTAGATCTCCGCGCGCGGCTTGCGCGGCATGACGTCGCGCAGGAAGGTCACGTACGCCGACGGGATCTCCATGTCCACCATGAAGTAGGAATGCGTGAAGGAGAACAGGATCAGCAGCTGCACCTTCTTCAGCAGCACCGTGTCGAGCGACAGCTTGCCGTCGGGCGTGTGCACGATGGGAATCGCCAGCGGGAAGGTGCGGTCGGCGTTCAGGATGCGGCCGATGATGAAGGCCGACTTGTTGCGGAAGAACAGCGACGACAGCACATGGATCTGGAAATTCGGCGCAATGCGGAAGTCGCCGAAATACTCGGTGACGGCGCGCACCACGTAGCCGATATCGCGCGTGAGATCGGCAAATGGACGCTCGATCTGGTAGTTGTGGACGATGCGCTCGAAGCACGCCGCCATGCCCGCGCGGCTGCCCGGATAGTAGGCACGGAAGGTCGGCCTGGTGGGAGACTCCTCGTTCTCGATGTACTCGGTCGAGATGGCCGGGCGCACGAAGATGAAATCGTTGTTGAAGTACGAACGGTGCAGGATGCGCGTGCACACCGAGTTGAAGAAGGTCTCGGCCAGTTCCGGCTGGTGATGGTTGGTCAGCAGCCCGATGTAGTGCAGCTTGATCTGCTGCCAGATTTCGTCCTCGATGTTCTCGGCGTCGTACTCGTCTTCCAGGATCACGCTGGTTTCGCGCACCCGCTCGTTGTAGAAGGCGATGCGGTCGCGTTGCAGTTGCTGCAGGCCTTGCCAGTCGGCCGCCTCGAACTTCACCTTGGCCTGGTGGCTGACCTCGCGGAACAGCCGGTAATGCTTGTCGAACCCGTCCAGCATGGTGCGGGCCACGTCATAGGCAATCTGCGAGGACAGCAGCTTTGGGAAGTGGGACATGACGCAGGCCGATGACGATTGGGGGTTCCGGAGATTGTAAATTGGTTCGGCGGCAGGGCGAGTGCTCTTTCGGTCAATCCGGCATGGCCGGCGCGGCGCCAGACCGGGCGCCATCGCCATGCAGCGCCGGCATCACATGGTTTGCGAGAACAACTCCCTTCCGATCAGCATGCGCCGGATTTCCGACGTGCCCGCGCCGATCTCGTACAGCTTGGCGTCGCGCCACAGCCGGCCGACCGGGTATTCGTTGATATAGCCGTTGCCGCCCAGGATCTGCACCGACTCGCCGGCCATCCAGGTGGCCTTCTC
>NZ_JBFTOX010000037.1:0-96912 GCF_056398185.1 Cupriavidus sp. 05L310 | reverse complement strand
ACGGGTGAATGCGGCCGGATGTTCGGGATGACGGGCCAGATCGCGAAAGACCTGGGTGTGCAGATATTGGGTAAGCGTAGCGAACAGATCGGACAGGGGCATCAGAGCCAAGCGAAGATCGAGAAATGATCCTCTATTGGCCGCCGCCCTGCTTGCGCTAAACAGCCAGCGCAAGCAGGGCGGCGGCCGCTCGAACCTCGTCACCTGTCAAGTGTCCTCGGCGCAAAATGCGATTTTATTTGGCGGCTTATCTTGGGTGGATTGCATCGTTACCGGGGTTGCAAAGCCGATTTTCACGCCGGTACTGGAAGGCGCAAATAATATCGCCGACTCCATCCTGCCCATGTCTGGCGGAGACAAGTCGCGAAATAAGCCACCCGCTCCACTACAGGAAACTGACGGCCGGCCCCATTCCATTATTGAAAGACCGGGGATTGACGGTCAATACACGTCATACAATGACGATGGCACATGGAAGCAGTATCGCGGTTCGGGTCAGGACCATGGCGGTATCCCGCGACCAAACGTCAAGGAAGCGGGTGCCAATGTGGCGCCTGACGGAACCGTCTTCATTGACAAGGGGCGAGTGCGCCCGGCAAGACCGGACGAAATTCCCGGAGGAAAGCAGAAATGACGAAAAGTAAATGGACCTATGAGCAGTTTGTTGCGGTCAACCCAGAAAAGGGTTTTACTCCCGCTGATTACATTCACGCCATAAGCAAGTTTACGAAATTGCCTGACGATTTTTATCTTTGTATGGCTGGGCTGCTTTGGCCGTCGTTTTTTAAGATAGGGGAGGTCATATTCATCTCGGAGGAATTCAATAAATCAGCTTACGATGAATATGTGAGTCGCGGATATTCCGCAGAGAAAGCTCAACCTTGGGTAAATCAAATTGAGATTACATCGATATTTTATGGGGTCAAAGTTGACGCTGCACAGCAGATTGCTGATCTGATTGTTGCTATATGGAATAGCAAGCTTGAGATCGAATTTGGAAAGAGTTTTAGACTGGCTAAGGTAGTGGTTGACCGGGAAATGGAGGAGGTATTTGTGACGATTGGCAACTTCGAGGCGTCTGTCTGAAGTTATGCTGAGGAAAGAGTGATCTTTAATCTCGATAGGAGGCGATGAATTCTATCGCCATGCAAATGAGGTGGTGGAAGTGATATACAACCAGGAAGCAGAGCACTTGCTGGCAATAAATTCATAATATTTGAAATGTGCGTTCGTTATAATTTGGTAATTCATTCGATATTCATTGCAAATGGTTGGCGTGGGCTGTCGTCCATCGAGTAACGGCTGGGAATTGATCGGGGTGGGATGTCAGTGTCGGGTGGTGATATTAGGAATGAGGCTGATGTTTGCAAAGATCTATTTGCAACTGATTCGATGCAATCAATTATTTTTGAAAAAAATAATTTAATTATGAAAATAATAGAAAATTGCTGGCCTCAGATTGAGACATATAACTGCCAGTATGGGGCGCATGTATTTGAGAACTCGACTGCGAAAATTTATGTCAACCATTGGCTAGATGTTGATCCGGAAATTGGAGGGTTTTTTTCTAGAAGAAATGATGATGGTTTTGTTGGGCATTGCATTCTTGCTTTTTATGGGGTAAAGATTTTTAAATTTAGTGTTAAGCAATGGGAGTTGGAAAATGGCAAAACAGTATGGCGTGAACCTGTCATTTTTCATTATGAGGGATCTGGAAATGAGGGGGCAATAAAGTACGATTTTGAAGGAAGTTTGCACGGATTTCCTTCATCTGTATCTATTGCCATTGAGGCTCAGAAATTTGAGCTTCACATCCTGGAAAAGGATGAGCCATCACGCCAATCATGAAGAAAAATTTTCAAAAAACCTATCGGGAGATGTTGCTCGAATAGTTGGGCAAGATCGTGAGGCGGCTGTGGCATTCATGGAGAGGCCGCGGACGCGAGCAAAAACCGACACAGCGTGAGCCCCGCTCACGCCATAAGCGCTTTTATGCAGATCAGAAGAAAAATGGTCGCCACCATGCTCACACTGGCAGGTGGCGCGGGTTACACCGACACGTCCTTGCGTGCCCAGGTCACCCCCGCAAATCCAGCTCAGGCCGCCATCCTCTCCGGCGCCGAACAACAACAACGCGTACGCCAGCAGCAGGAAGCCCGCGAACGCGCCCAGGCCGTCCAGGCGCCGAGCGTGCGGGCAGCGCAGCCGTCAGCAGAGGGGTTTCCCGAACTCCCGGCCGAGCAACCCTGTTTCCGCATTGAGCGCTTTGTACTCGAAGTGCCGGCGGAGTTGCCACCGGCACTGCACGCGCGCGGCGCGTCGGCGTTGCCGCAGGACCCGTTCGCCTTCGCCCGCGCCTGGCTCGATCACTACCAGGGCGCCTGCATCGGCAAGCAAGGTGTGGACTTGCTCGCCAAGGGCATATTGCAAGTCATCCTTGGCCAAGGCTATGTCACCACACGCGTATTGCTCCCCGAGCAGGACCTGAGCACCGGCACGCTGCGCATGGCGCTGATCCCCGGCGTGATCGGGCAGTTGCGCTTTGCCCAGCCGGATCTCTGGGGCACCTGGAAGAGCGCGTTCCCCACACGCCCCGGCGATCTGCTGAACCTGCGCGACCTGGAGCAAGGCCTGGAACAGATGAAGCGCGTGACCAGCCAGGATGTGGACATGCAGGTTGTGCCCACCAGCGTACCGGGTCAGAGCGATGTGGTGATCGCGGTCAGGCGGACCAGGCCGTGGACGGTGGTGGCGTCGATGGACAACTCGGGCACGCAATCCACCGGCAAGCTGCAGGGCAACCTGAGCGTGGGCATTGACAATCCGCTGGGCCTGAACGATCTGTTCAATGTGGGCTACAGCCAGGATCTGGGCTTTGGCGACCGGAGCCACGGTACCCACGGCTGGAACGGTTTCTATTCGGTGCCGTGGGGCTACTGGACCGGCACGGTGTCGGCGTATTCGAGCACCTACTACCAGCAGATTGCAGGGGTCAACCAGACCTTTGTCTCCAGCGGCAATTCGCAGACGGTGGATTTCAAGTTGCAGCGGGTAATCAGCCGCAGCCAGAACGATGTGCTCGGCGTGCAGTTCCGTCTGTCGAAGCGCTTCGGCAAGAGCTTTATCGAAGATACCGAGATCGAGCAGCAGCGGCGCAACAACACGGTGGTGGAGGTGGGCATTACCGATCGCCACTACTTCGGCGCGGCGCAGTTCGACGGCAGCCTGGTCTACCGGCAGGGCGCGGCGGGCCTTGGTGCGCAGCCTGATACGCTGGCTGCGTTCGGTGGCCCCACCTGGCGCTACCGCATGGCGGTGCTGGATGCCAATCTGTCGGTGCCGTTCAAGGTGGCCGGGCAGGCGCTGCGCTACGTCACCACCGTTCGCGGGCAATTCACCAACGACCGTCTGTACTACATCGACGCACTGACCATCGGCAGCCGCTACACCGTGCGCGGCTTCGACGGCGAAAGCCTGCTGGCGGGTGAGCGTGGCTTTTATTGGCGTAACGAACTGCAGGCGCCACTGGGCGGGAGCGGGCAGGCGCTGTATGCGGGGCTGGACTATGGACGGGTGTTTGGGCCTGCCACCGAGGGGCTGATTGGTACACAGCTGGCTGGTGCGGTGATCGGGATGCGCGGTGGGTTGGGTTCCACGCTGGGCGCGGTGTCGTATGACTTGTTCCTGGGCACGCCGGTCTATAAGCCGGCGGCGTTCCATACGGCGGGAGTGGCGGCGGGGTTGCAGCTTGTTTATCAGTACTAAAGCGGGCGGGGCGGGCGCGGGGAGTGAAAGACGGGAGAGAAAGCGCCTCGCTATCCATAACGCCTTCCCTCCCTCATAACCACGTCACACCTTACTGCATCGTCTTCAGGTCGCCGATCCGGATCAGCATTTCGGTAAACATCTGCATATCCAGGTCGAGGTCGGAGACTTCCTTGTACTCCTTGGCGTTGTGCGCGGTGTACTTCTTGCCGGGCATGGCCGGGCCGAAGTTGATGGCGTTCGGCATCAGCTTGGCCGTGGTGCTGCCGGCGGTGGGCACGGGTCTGGATTCGAGCCCCGTGGTATCGCCGAAGATATTGAGCAGGGTGGCCAGCCACGCGCCCTTGGGGTCGCGCGCCATCCAGTCGCCTTGCTCGTGGCTGATCGTCACCTTCTCGTGGTTGGCACCGGCCCAGGCGTTGATCTTGTCGGCCACCGCCCTGGACAGCGCCTGCGGCGTGTTGCCGCGCGGCATGCGCACGTTGGCGGTGACTTCCAGCTGGCCGTCCTTCTCGCGGACCAGGTTGGGCGACATCGTGAGCGGCCCCATGAAATCGTCCTTGTAGGCCACGCCCATTTTCTCGCCCAGGTAGCCGGTGCCGTACAGGTCGTTGAGGTACTTTGCCGCCCTGGCGTAGTGGTTGTCGGCCAGCGCGATCCCGGATTCCTGCAGGAACAGTGTCAGGCGGGGCAGGGGGTTCACGCCTTCCTCGGGGCGCGAGCCATGGGCGGAAGTACCGGTGACCTTGACGTCCACGCTGTCGGCGCCCTGGCTGATATCGATCGTGAACTTGCCCTGCGCCGCGTACTTTCCGATAAAGCCGGCGCGCGCCGCTTCAAGCCGCGCACGGGCTGCGCCGAGATCGCCGCCCTTGAGCTGCGCGCTGGCGGTCTGCGGCACGGCGTTGGCGGCCGCCGCGCCGCTCATGGCGACGATGGCGGTGGTCTTGCCATCGGTGGCCTGCACGGGGAAGAACACTTTCAGGCTGCCCGATCCCTTCTCCGCCACAACGGCGGGGTATTTGCTGTCGAGCACGATGTTGTACTCGGGCAGCGAGGTGTGCTCGCGGTAGTATTTCATGCCGTCGCCGCCGGTTTCCTCGGTGGTCTCGATCATCAGGCGGATGGTGCGGTCGAGCTTCAGGCCGCTCTCCTTCACGGTCTTCATCGCGTACAGCACCGTGGCGATCGAGCCCTTGTCATCGATGGTGCCGCGGCCGTAGAGATAGTCGCCAACGCGCGTGACCTTGAACGGGTCGAGCCTGGTGCCGTCGTCCAGCACCCATTCGTCCGCCACCACGGGCACCACGTCGGCGTGGGTCAGCAAGCCGAATTCTTCCTTGCCCCGGCCCGGCAGCGTGACCTCGAACACGCGATTGTCCACGTTGCGGAAGGTCAGGCCGAAGTCCTTTGCCATGCCTTCCACCAGCTTGCCGAACGAGACGATGGCGGGGTTCTCGTGCTGGGGAATCTTGTCGTCGCGCACGGTGCGCAAGGCCACCATGCGCTCGATGGCGGAGATCACGGCTCGCTGGTTGTGGAGCCGGTTGTACACGCCGAGCAGGCGGCCGATATTGGTCAGGTCGTCGCCGCTCAGCACGGCCTGCTTGCGATACGCGGCGACACTGCCCGCCAGCTTGGGATTGGCCCTGACCGCTTCATCCAGGAAAGCGTTGAAATTCGCCGGCGGCTTCGCCTGCACGGCCGCGACGAGGGTGTCGAGGTCGGGCTTCTTGAGCGTGTCGGCGATGGCTGGCTGGCCCAGGGCCAGCGAGAGGAGGGCGAGCGAGGCGAGCAGCGTCGGGCGTTTCATGGGCAGGGATCCCAAAAACCGGAGATGTTCGCATGAGTCGGCCACTTTCGCACGCTTAATGACTCTTTGTTGGTACATCCAGTAACGCCAACGTCATATTCCCTCTCTACTATCGGCGGCGCACCGCGAACCCGTGCGCACCGAAATCCCCCGGTTCGCCGGCTTCGCACAGACGAGAGGATCCCCACGCATGTCGTACCTTACCGATAAGGCCCGCGCGCCGCGCCGTGATGCCGAAGGCGTAGTCACTGTTCCGGGCCAGATGCTCGAAGACATCGTTGCCGCCAATCCGGCGCGCCGCACTGTGTTGCGCGGTGGCCTGAGCGTGTCGCTGCTGTCCGTATTCGGCACGAGCGGCCTGCTTGCCGCCTGCGGCGGCGATGACGCGGCAGCAACGCCGTCCCCCGCGCCGGCACCCGCGCCGGCACCGGTACCCACGCCAGCGCAGCCGCTCGACTACAAGATCGGCTTTACCCCGGTGGCGGACAAGGTGACAGCGGATACCGTGACGTTGCCGGCCAACTACGCCTATGACGTCCTGTTCTCGGCCGGCGACCCGGTCGTCGCCGGTGCGCCGGGGTACAGCGGATCCTTCCAGACGTCGGCCGAGACCGAGTTGCAAGCCGGTGGCAACCACGACGGCATGCACTTCTTCCCGTTGCCGGGCGTCGACCCGCAGCAAGGCGGCCTGCTGGCGATCAACCACGAGACGCTCGACGCGGCCATCCTGTTCCCCGGCGGCACCTACAATGCCGCGACCGCAACGGCCGAACAGAAGAAGATCGCCCTGTCCTCGGTCGGCGTGTCGGTCATCGAAATCGCACTGTCCGGCGGCAAGTGGCAGGTCAGGAAGGGCTCCGCCTACAACAAGCGCTATACGGGCAACACGGTGTACAAGGTCAGCGGCCCCGCCGCAAGCGCCGTGGGTGGCACCGTAGTCGGCACGCTCAACAATTGCTCGAGCGGCCATACGCCCTGGGGTACTTACCTGACGTGCGAGGAGACCACCGACAACTACCTGGACCCGACCCAGCCGGAAATCGGCTACGGCTGGGTGGTGGAGATCGATCCGCTGAACCAGCTCGCCGCGCCGACCAAGCGCACCGCGATGGGCCGCTTCGACCACGAGAACACCGCGTTCATGACCGGCGCCGGCAATCGCGTCGCGTTCTACATGGGCGACGACAGCACGCCGGGCTGCATCTACAAGTTCGTCCCTACGAAACCCTTCGATCCGAACGACCGCAAGGCCAATTTCAACCTGCTCGACGAGGGCACGCTGTATGTCGCCAGGTTCAATGCCGACGGCGGCGGCCAATGGATCGAACTGACCCAGGGCAAGAACAACCTGCTGGCCGGCGCAACCGATCCGGGCAATACCACGCAAGGCCCGCAGACGCCGGTGGTTGTCAATTTCACCACGCAGGCCGATGTGCTGGTCAACACCAAGGCTGCCGCGCGCGTGGCTGGCGGCACGCTGATGGACCGGCCGGAGTGGATCACGGTAGGGCCGGATAAAACCCTGTTCTGCACGCTGACCAACAACGGCGGCCGCAAGGTGCCCGATGCGGCCAACCCCCGCATGAACAACTCGCATGGGCACATCATCCGATGGAAGGAAGCCGGCGATTCCCCGCTGGCCACGAGCTTCACCTGGGAGATTTTCCTGCTGGCGGGAGATCCCTCCATCGCCGCGTATAACCTGAAGGGCACGATCAACGGCAACACCTTCTCCAGCCCGGACGGCATCCGCGTGGATCCCAAGGGACGCCTTTGGGTGCAGACCGACGCCGGCACCGGCGCAAGCACCACCAACATCTTCGGTGCCAACTCCATGCACTACGTCGACCAGGACACCCGCGAGTGCAAACGTTTCCTGGTCGGCCCGCACGGATGCGAGATCACCGGCATTGCGTACACGCCGGACCTGACCACGTTCTTTATCAACATCCAGCATCCCACCGACAAATGGCCGGACGCCAGCAAGCCTGCCAGGTCTTCGACCATCGTGGTCCGTCACAAGGACGGCAAGCCGATCGGCGCGTAGGGACGGCCGCGCAGATCCGTGCCGGCTTGGCCGGCACGCCGGGCCGCAGCCTCAAGGCTGCGGCTCTTTCGCTTCGCGATGCGACCTCGTCTTGCGATCTCAATTCCGTTCAATCACCACCTCAAGATACTCGCTGGGCAGCACCAGCGTCCCATCCCCCGAACGGTTCCGGCTGCCTATCAACGCCAGCAGATCCTGCTCAAAGGCAGCCTGTTTTTCAGCGTCGAGCGCACCAAAGGCCTTGTTCATCGGCCCGTAGTAGGTACGGAAGATCTCAAGAAAGTGCGCTGGCGAGTGATAGCGGAAAGTGAACTCGCGGGTAGCCGTGTGGATCGCGCGCGCGGTGTCGCCGAAGAGGGTATCGAGCGCCGCAGTCGTGCCCCACAACGCGGGCGATTTGACGCCCGGCGCGGGCGGAATGTACTTGCCGATCGTCTTGAACACCTGCCCGATGAAGCTCTCTGGCGTCCAGTTGGCCAGTCCGATCTTGCCGCGGGGTTTGCAGACGCGGGCAAGCTCGCTCGCGGCCTGTTCCTGGTTGGGGGTGAACATCACGCCAAAGGTGGACATCACCACGTCGAACGATGCGTCGGGAAACGGTAGGTTTTCGGCGTCCGCTTCCTGGAATTTGATCGTATGGCCCTCGGCCTGTGCGCGCACGCGGCCGGCTTCCAGCAGCGCGGGCACATAGTCGGTGGAGGTGACTTCGCACCAGCGGCGCGCGGCCGCCAGCGTGGCATTGCCGTTGCCGGCGGCGACGTCGAGCACGCGCGCGCCGGAGCGCAGGTCGAGCGCCTCGCACAGGTTCTCGCCGACGATCTGCAGCGTGGTGCCCACGACCGCGTAGTTGCCAGCGGACCAGGCGGCTTGCTGGCGGGTCTTGACCGCGGCGAGATCGATGACGGGGGCGGGATTGGAAAGGACTGCGGACATGGCAGTTCTCCTTATGGTCTTGCGATTGGGATTCAGGGAGCCGGGGCTTGCCGTGCCGGGCGCGTTACTCCGCCATGCCGACGCCGGAGCCGCCCATTTCCTTGGGGACGTCCTTCATTTTCGGCAAGCCGTCCTGGATGCGCAGGTGCGTTTCCTGATAGTGCACATGAATGCCGGGACGGAAGGGAAAGCCGGGAATGACGGCTGCGTGCACGTCGGTGAGTCTCATGCCGGGATGCCATAGCGTGAACGCATTGACGGGGCCTGCGGACCAGCGCCGGCAGGACTCGCAATGGCAATAGCCCATGCCGGCGGGCTCGCCGCTGACCGGAACCGCACCGCACCGCAAAAGCAGGCGCCCTCATGGGTTTTCTCGTCGCTCATATCGCGTCTCCTGGATGGATTGCACTCGTCCTGCCGGTGCGGGGTTGCCCGGCGGTATCCATGCGAATGCCCTCCAGACAGGTGTTGTCGCGGATGGGCGTGGGTGTAGTATCTCCACGTTGCCTGTCTCGATGAATGCTCTGGCGTCCAGCGTTCTTGCGCGGGACGCCGGAATTGACGGACCCAATTGACGGACCCTGTTCATGGATGCCGTTTCCGACGTACTTCGCGTTGTCCGCCTGAGCGGTGCGGTCTATCTCAACGGAGAATTCACCGCGCCGTGGTGCGTGCTTGGCGAAGCGGATGCGGCGCTGTGCGAAGCCTTCCTGCCGCGCACCGAGCGTGTCGTGTCGTTCCACCTGGTCACTGAAGGGAGCTGCTGGGCACGCCTCGCGGACGATCCCATGTCGGCCATTCATCTCACTGCCGGCGAACTGCTGGTGGTGCCGCAAGGCGAGTCGCACATCATGGCCAGCGTGCTCGACCTGTCCCCGGTGCAGGTGGGGCCTTTGCTGGCCATGCAACTGGAGACGGCGCCGCGCCAGGTGATGAGGCTGTCATACGGCGGCGGCGGAACCGGCACGCGTCTCGTGTGCGGATTCCTGGCTTGCAACGACCTCTTGAGCAATCCGCTGATTTCCGCGCTGCCACGCATCTTCAAGGTCGATATGCGCAACGATCCACGCTCCGCCTGGCTGGACTCTTCGCTGCAGTTCGCGACGGCCGAGGCGGCGGACTGGCGGGCCGGCAGCGAGATCGTCCTTGCCAGGTTGTCGGAACTGCTCTTTGTCGAAGCGGTGCGCCGCTGTATCGACGGATTGCCGGCGGACAAGAAGGGATGGCTTGCCGGCGTGCGCGACCGTTTCGTCGGACGGGCGTTATCGATGATGCACGCGCAGCCCGCCCATGACTGGACCGTGGATGAGCTCGCGCGCAGCGCGGGGCTGTCACGCTCGGCGCTGGCGCAGCGTTTCACCGACCTGCTGGGACAACCGCCGATGCAGTATCTGGCGCACTGGCGCCTGCAGATCGCGGCGCAGGAACTCCTCACCGGAGGCAAGTCGGTTGCCGCGGTGGCGGAGCACGTCGGCTATGAGTCGGAAGCGGCTTTCAATAGGGCGTTCAAGCGCGAATTCGGCCAGCCGCCGGCAGGCTGGCGACGGTGCCGCGGAAAGGGGGCGGCGCCAGTCCCCGCGGCCGAGCGCTCGGGACTGGCATAGCCGCAACGGCCCGGCGGTACCCTCAGCCGCCCATTTCCTTCGGAAAATACGCTTCCTGGAACTGCTCCAGCACGCTGGTCATCTCCTGTACCGCCGCCTCCGCATCGCCCCGTTCGAAATGCGCCATGAAGCGGCGGCGCGAAGGAAAGATGTAGCTGGTGTCGTGCGGCCCGATCCGGATCACGAATTCCACCAGGACCTCGATCAAGCCGTTGATGAAGGCAATCATGATCGGGTTGTCGGTCATGCGCGCCAGGATGCGATGGAACTCGTGGTTAAGCGCGACCTTGGTCTCGAACTCCCCTGACTCGGCCGCCGCGACCGCGGCGTCGATGTTGGCATTCAGGGCCGCGATGTCACTGGCCGTGGCGCGCTGGCAGGCTTCCCGGATCACAATGGCTTCCACCCAGATGCGCGCCTGCGTGAGGTGCCGCGGCGCGATGCCGCCCAGGCGGTAGAGGTCGAGCAGGCCGCTTACGATGGCGACCGACGCGCCATTGTTGCCTGTGATGAAGATGCCGCCGTGAGCCCCCTTCTTGAGTTGCACCAGGCCGGCCTGTTCCAGCGAGCGCACCGCTTCGCGCAAGGTGTTGCGCGAAACGCCCAGCTCCGCCGCCAGGGCGCGCTCCGCAGGCAGTTTCGCCCCGGGCAGCAGGCGGCCGGAAGTGATCTCCTGGCGGATCTGGCGCGCAATGTCGTCGGCCGCGCGCAGTACCTGGACAGGCTTGAACTGCGGGCCCGGTGCTTCGGCCAGGGTCGCGGGGCTTTGCGCGTCAATCTCGTTGGTCATATTCGATGGCGTCGGGAGGAAGTCCGCATTGTAGAAGGCCGGCGGCGCGAAACCCTTGCCGATCCCGCTCCGGGTTTTCCAGTATGTTCAATGCTATGGCGATTTGTAGAATGGTTCAACCAATAAATCAGAGCGAAGCAGCGTCAAGCTGACGCGTGAGACGAAGGAGGAGACATGCGTATTGCCAAAGCACTGGCCACCCTGTGCGCCGCCGTGCTGCCGTGGTCCGGTACGGCCCACGCCGATGCCAAGGCAGCGGCTTATCCCGAACGGCCGATCAAACTTGTCGTGGTCTATCAATCGGGCGGTGCCAACGACATCGTGGCCCGGATCCTGGCCGAGCGCATGAGCGGGACCCTGGGCCAGCCGGTCATGGTGGTCAACAAACCGGGCGCAAATGGCGCCATCGGCGCGCAATCCGTGGCGAGCAGCCCGGCCGACGGCTACACGGTGCTGATGGGCGGGATGCCCCTGGTGGTGGCCCGGGCCATGTACAAGAACCCGGCCGTGGATTTCGAGCGGGACCTGGCGCCGGTCGGCAAGGCGGTGAACCTGAACCTGGTGCTGGTGGCGCGCAAGGGGTTTGCCGCGGACAAGTTCGAGCAGGTCGTGGCGATGGAGAGCAAGAAGCCTGGCAGCACATCCATGGCGGTGACGGCTTCCACGTATGAGTTCTACTACGCACGGATCAACAAGCTGGCGCGGATCGACACCTTGAAGGTGCCTTATGCCGGCGTGCCGGCCGCGATGAACGACCTGAACGGCAACCGTGTCGACATGCTGATGGACACCCTGGCGGCGCAAAAGCCCTTCCTTGATAGTGGTACCACCAAGCCGCTGGCGGTATTCGGGCGCAAGCGGCTTGCCGCGCTGCCCGAGGTGCCCACGCTCACCGAACTGGGTTTGAAGGGCTTCGAGGACCAGCCCTATGTCGGCATGCTGGTACCCAGGGGTACGCCGAATGCGGTCATCGCCAGATTGAACGGCGCGCTGAGGCAGGCCGTGGAGAATCCGGAGATAAAGGCCAAACTCGAAGCCATGGGGTTCAGTGTGGAGACCGGCACGCCCGAGGCATTCCTCCAGGAGATGAAGTCCGATTCCGGGAAGATGGTGGCCATCGGCGCGCAGGCCGGGATAGAAAAGCAATGACGAGGGGTGAGGGGATGCAGGATATGCAGCAGGGCAGGGAGCCGCTCTACGCGGGATCGACGGTGGCGGAGCTCTACCGCTCGGCGTTCAAATCCTTCGCGCAGCGCGAAGCGATCGTGGGGGACGGGGTACGCCTGAGCTATCAGGCGCTGGAAGCGCAGTGCCATCGCATGGTCCGGTACTTCGAGTCGATCGGGCTGCGCCGCCAGGATGGCATCAGCCTGCTGTCGGGCAACCGGGCGGACGCCGTGGTGGCGATCATCGCGGCGCAATTGATGGGCTTGCGCTACACCGCGCTGCATCCGCTCGCCGCGCAGGACGACCACGTGTTTGCCTTGCGCGACGCGGGCATCAAGGCCCTGATCGTGGACGTGCCGCGCTTCGCCGAGCGCGGCGCCGCGCTGGCGGCGCTGGGCGTGGTCGAGCATGTGCTGACGCTGGGGCCGGCTTCGTTCGGCGCCGATGTCAACGCTGCGCTGCCTGCGTTCGATGGAGCCGATTTCCCCTTGCGCGTCCAGCCCGAGGATATTTCCAAGATCTCCTATACGGGCGGCACCACGGGCAAGTCCAAGGGCGTGATCCACCGGCAGCGCACTACTGTGACCATGACACTGCAGCAGCTGGCTTGCTGGGAGTGGCCGGCGGAAACGCGCTTCCTGGCGGCGACGCCGATCTCTCATGCTTCGGGCGCCATCATGCTGCCGGTGTTGCTGCGCGGGGGCACCTTGTTCTTCATGAGCAAGTTCAGCCCGGAGGATTTCCTGCAAACCGTGGTGGCGGAGCGCATCAGTTCGACCTTCCTGGTGCCCACCCAGATCTACGGTCTGCTCGATTGCGAGACCCTGGACCAATACGATCTCTCGCCACTGCAGATGGTGCTCTACGGCGCGGCGCCCATCGCCGAGGCACGGCTCGCGCAGGCAGTGCAGCGCCTGGGTCCGGTGTTCTGCCAGATCTACGGGCAAGCCGAGGCGCCGATGACGATCAGCTATCTGCGGCGGCATGAGCACGACCCGCGGCGGCCCCAGCTGTTGCGCTCCTGCGGAAGGCCGCTGCCCGGCAACCAGGTCAAGCTGCTCGATGCCAACCTTCGGGAAGTCGGCCCTGGCGAGGTTGGCGAGCTATGCGTGCGCGGGCCGCTGATCATGCATGAATACCTGAACCGGCCGGAGGAAACCGAAAAAGCCCTTGCCGGCGACTGGCTGCATACCGGCGACATGGCGAGGCAAGATGCCGACGGCTACCTGTATATCGTCGATCGCGCCAAGGACATGATTATCTCGGGCGGTTTCAACGTCTATTCCAGCGAGGTCGAGAACTGCCTGGCGCAGCACCCCGCGGTATCGCTGTCGGCAGTGATCGGCCTGCCCCATCCCAAGTGGGGCGAAGCCGTCACGGCGGTGGTGGTGCTGAAACCGGGATGCAGCGCCAACGCGCAGGAGCTGATTGCCTTTGTGGCGGAGCGCAAGGGCGTGGTCAATGCGCCGAAGACCGTGGTGTTCGAAGCCAATCTGCCGCTGACCGCCGTCAGCAAGCTCGACAAGAAGGCCATCCGGGCGATGTACGCGCACGGCAATGCCAATACCACGGATGGCACGGATGGCACGGACAGCACGGACAACATGGTCAGTTCGCCGCAGCACATCGTCTGAACGCCTGTTTGCGCAGCCGGCCGGTGCTGCTGCGCGAACAGCCGGACCTCGGTAGAATCGCTCACGACGTCGAATGCGAGAAGCACGGCCCTTATTTGCCCCATGCAGGTGCAACAACGCTCGGCACGCCCCGCATGTCCGCACGGAACCAAGGAATCAGACCCCATGAGCGATGCGAGTTTAACCCCCTCGGCCGAGAGCAAGCCTGTGCTCGAATACCCATGCGGAGACGCGCCGGCGCCGGGCAGCGTGCGGGAAATCGTACCGGGCGTGCTGTGGATCCGCATGCCGATGCCATTCGCGCTGAGCCATATCAACCTCTGGGCGGTGCGCGACGGCGCGGGCTGGGCGGGGGTGGACGCGGGATTGCAAACCAGCGAGACCGCCGCTGCCTGGCGCGATCTCTTCGCGCAGGGCGGGGCGCTGGCGGACGGGCTGACCCGGCTGTTCGTCACGCACATGCATCCGGACCATATCGGCATGGCCGGCTGGCTGACCCGCAAGCACGGTTGCCGCCTGTGGATGACCCGGCTGGAATACCTGAACTGCCGCGTTCTCGCCGCGGACACGGGGCGCGAGGCGCCGGAGGACGGCGTGCGCTTCTATCGCCGCGCGGGCTGGGACGACAATGCCATCGAGGCATACCGTGTGCGCTTCGGCGGCTTCGGCAAGTACGTCCATGCCTTGCCCGACAGCTACCGGCGCCTGCGCGACGGTGAGAGCCTGGCGATTGGCGATCACCAGTGGCGGGTTGTCGTCGGCAACGGCCACTCGCCCGAACACGCCTGCCTCTATAGCGAGACGCTGAAGATCCTGATCAGCGGCGACCAGATCCTGCCGCGCATCTCCTCCAACGTGTCGGTATTCCCCACCGAGCCCGACGCGGACCCGATGGGCGACTGGCTTGCCTCACTTGCCAGGCTGCGCCGGGAAGTCCCGGACGATGTACTGGTGCTGCCGGCGCACAACGAGCCTTTCCGCGGCCTGCATGCGCGCATCGATTACCTGGAGCGCAGCCAGCGCCAGGCGCTCGACCGGCTGCGCCAGGCGCTGTCCGAGCCAAAGCGCGCGGTGGATGTCTTCGCCGAGCTGTTCTCCCGCCCCATTGGCGGGGAGCCCGGATTGCTGGGCATGGCGACTGGCGAGAGCATTGCCCACCTGAACTACCTCGTGCATCGGGGGGAGGCCGTGATGGAAGTGGGCCCGGACGGCATCGCGCGGTATCGCAAGGCCTGAGTCCGGCGGCGGTCAGATCCAGGCGTCGTTGACCGCCGTCCGCTCACCGCCCTCGCCGCCGGTATTCACCACGCCCCGGGGTTCGATCAGCAGCAGCTTCACCTCCGTTTCGGCAAAGGGCTTGTGCTCGACGCCCCTGGGCACCACGAACATCTCGCCTGCCGATAGCCGTACCTGTCCATCGCGGAAATCGATGCGCAGTTGCCCTTCCAGCACGATGAACGTCTCATCGGTATCGGCATGGCTGTGCCAGATGAAATCGCCCTCGATCCTGACCAGCTTGAACTGGTAGTCGTTCATCTCGGCGATCACCTTCGGCGTCCACTGCTCGTGGATCAGGCCGAGTTTCTGCGCGAAATTCAGGCTTTGGTACTTACCGGTGGCGGTTGCCAGATCGTTGTCCATGGCGTTGCTCTCCTTGCCTTGTCATGGGGGCTCACCTTAGCAAGGCGTACGGGGGGAATCTTGTATGATCGTGCAAGCCTCAGCGAGCCGCGGGCGCGGCCACGCCCTGCATGTTCATCCAGCGCGCAGGCGACAGGCCGTAGGCCTTGCCGAAGTGGCGCGTCATATGGCTCTGGTCCGTGAATCCCGCGGCCAGGGCGGCATCGGCCAGCGACTGGCCCCGTACCAGCAGCGACCGGACCTGGTCGAGCCGGCGCATGGTCAGGTAGCGGTACGGGCTGGTGCCGTACAGCAAGCGGAAATCGCGCGACAGGCTCCAGCGGTCTCGTCCGCTGTGCGCTTCCAGTTCGCCCAGCGTGACCGTGCGGTGCAGCGCGCCGTGGATATACTCGCGCGCCCGCTCGGCGGCCTGGTAGTCGTAGCCCTGGCGGCGGGCAGGCGCACCGGATACCGCTTCCAGCGCATGCGCAAGATCGAACAAGGCGTCGTCTTCCTCCAGCGGATCGATTGGGCTGTCCATGCCCTGGAGCAGGATACCGGTTGCCGCGCGCAGCCGCGGGTCCCTGGATATGCCATCCTTGATGAACGGGAGCGGCTTGCCGCCCAGCACCTGCTGGATCAGCGCGGGTTCGATATACATGATCCGGTACTTGAAGCCAGCGTCCGAACCGGCCTCGCCGTCATGGGGCTCATCGGGATGCAGCACGACGGTCCCGCCGGGCAGGCTGTTGCGCTGCCCGCCCCGATACTGGAAGCGCTGCACGCCGGAGAGCGTGCGCCCGATGGCGTAGGTATCGTGGCGATGCATATCGTAGCCGTGCCCCGAGAAGAACGCTTCGATGCGCTCCAGCCGGCCTTGCTGCGGCGCGCGAAGTACCCAGTCCCTGGGTGTGTCTTTCATGCGCATGTCGGTTCATCCCTCGCGGTTGCCCTGGCGCTGGCATCCCGGCGGGATCACCAGACCGGCACCTTGGGCAGATGCCAATCTTGCCACACAGCCAGCAGCCGCAGGGCGAAGCTGCCGGCACCGCCCGCCAGCGCCGCCAAGGTCGGCGGGAGGCCGATAACCCGGGCCGCTCTGCGGCGTTCGCGGTCTTGTGCAGGCCGGTGATGCGCGTTTGCCGCTCAGGTACCCAGGTTCAAGCCGAAGTTCACCTTGAACAGGATCAGGATCCCGAACACGGCGAACAGCGCCGCGGCGACGAAGCGCATCTTGCTCAGCGGGATAATGCGGGTCAGGCGATCGCCCAGCAGGACCGCGGGCACATTGGCCGCCATCATGCCCAGCGTGGTGCCGACCACGACCATGCCCAGGTTCGCGTACTGCGCACCCAGCGCAATGGTGGCGAACTGGGTCTTGTCGCCCATTTCGGCGAGGAAGAAGGCCACCACGGTGGTGGCGAAGGCGCCGGCCTGCTTGCCGTTTTTCCCTTCGTCGTCGAGCTTGTCGGGGATCAGGGCCCAGGCGGCGAATCCGAGGAAAGCGATGCCCAGCACCCAGCGCGTCACATCCGGGCTGACGTGCGAGGCAGCCCAGTCGCCCAGCGCGGCGGCAAAGAGGTGGTTGAAGATGGTTGCGACGAAAATGCCCGCAATGATGCTCCACTGCTTGCCGGGAAACCGGGACGCCAGGAGAAAGGACAGGAGCTGAGTCTTGTCGCCCATTTCCGCCAGGGCGACCATGCCGAATGAAGCAATGAGTGCTTCCATGAGATATCCAAAGGGGCTGGCAACACACGAACCAATGACTTCGCTGCCCAGTGCCAGCCCCAGCTGGTGGACAGAAAAGTCAAAGGTCTCGCAGAGCCAATCAGGCTGCCGGCGCCATGGTTTTTTGTACCAAGTATGTTGACGTCGGCTCCTCCAGGGGGACTGGAGGCTAGCTACTCCCCTAAGACGGCGCAGATGATAGCACAAGCCTGTGCTGGCGGGGATCCGGTGCGCCGGGCGATCAAAGGTTTGTCACGGCTGGCATCGGCGCCTGGTGCCCTGCCTGGTGCCCTTTGACGCACAGCCTTGCCGCGAACAATACTATAGGGCTTTGGGGTCACCCAGGCTCCAGCCATGCCAGACCATACCGACGCTACCGACGCTACCGACGCTACCGATTCGCGATGACCCAGCCCGATATCCACGACCACGCCTCCCTGATCAGTGCCTTCCGGCGCGGCCACCGCCCCGCCTACCTGTTTTTCTGGGGCCACAGCGCCAGGCCGGGGGCCGCGGTGGGCAAGGAGTGCCTGTCGCAGTGGTGGCCCGCCCGGTTCAGCGTGGATGGCCAGGTGTTCGCCAGCGCGGAGCATTTCATGATGGCTGGCAAGGCGCGCCTGTTCGGCGACGAGCCTGCCCTGGCGCGGATACTGGCGGCGCCTTCGCCCGCCGCGGCCAAGCGGCTTGGCCGCGAGGTGTGCGGCTTTGACGAAGGGCGCTGGAATGCCGCGTGCCAGGCGCTGGTGACGCAGGGCAATATCGAGAAATTCCGCCAGAATCCGGACCTCGCCGGCTACCTGCTCGGCACCGGGCGGCGCGTGCTGGTGGAGGCCAGCCCGGTCGATCGCATCTGGGGCATCGGCCTGGCTGCCGACGATCCGCGCGCGGCCAATCCCGATCAGTGGCGCGGGCCCAACCTGCTCGGATTCGCGCTGATGGCTGCGCGCGAGGCGCTAGGAGATGCCGCGGCGCGTTAGAGCGGGACGAAGGGTCAGAGCCATCCGCCCGTTTGCTCCGGTCCGGGTCAGTCCTCGGCGACGAAGCCGGTAGCCTCCACGATCGGCTTCCAGGCAGCACGCTCCAGCTGGATGCGGTGCCGCGCTTCTTGTCCCGGCCCGGCGGCCACTTCCAGCCCCAGGGCCTCCAGCTTGGCCGCGGTCGCGGCATTGGCCGAGGCGGCAATGAACATTTTCTCCACCTTGGCGACCACATCCGCTTGCGTGCCGGCCGGCAGGAAGGCGCCGTACCAGCTGGTCGCGTATTCGAACTGGCTGAAGCCCTGTTCCTTCAGCGTGGGCACTTCCGGCAAGGCCTTGGCGCGCCGCGTGCCGCTCACCCCCAGGAATTGCAGCTTGCCGCCCTTGTACAACGGCATCATGCTGGCGACGGCATCCCAGCCGATCGACACCGTACCGCTGATCACGTCCACCAGCATCGGAGACGCGCCACGGTAGGCGGCGGGCGTAACGGAAATGCCGAGCTTCTTGCCCAGTGCCACCGTGCCGAGGTGGCCGGCGCTGCCGATGGTCGCCAGGCCCAGGCTGGCGCTGCCGGGATTGCGCCTGGCCCACTCGACGTATTCCTTCATGTTCTTGTACGGCTGCTGGACACCGGCGGCAATCACGGTGGGCACGTCGGTCAGCACGGCGGCCGGTACCAGGTCTTTGTCCGCGTCATATCCCAGCTTCTTGTAGGTCAGCGGGAAGATGGTGAACAGCGGCGAGGGGCCGATGAAGATGGTCTTGCCATCGGGCCTGGAGCGCTTGACGTAGTCGAGCGCCAGGCGCGCCGACGCGCCGGGTTTGTTCTCGACGATGATGGTGCCGTGCCCATCCTGGCGCAGTTGTTCGGCGTAGATCCGGGCCAGGCTGTCGGCCGCGCCGCCGGGCGCGTAGCCGACGATGATATGCATCGGGGCCGCCGCATCCTCTGCCGCGAAGGCCGGCCGGGGCAGGGCGAGGACAGCAACGGCACATGCCGGAAGCGCCAGGGCGTTGATCACAAAATTGCGGCGGAAAGCGTGGGTCATGGCGGGTGCGGTTTGAATCGATGAATAAACGAGGCGTGGCGTGTTATAGCTGCGGCCACTGGCCCAGCAGCCCGTGCGCGGCTTCGAACAGCGCGGACACGCGGAGCAGCTCGGCGTCGCCGCGGAACTGTCCCACCAGCTGGAAGCCGATCGGCAGCCCGTCGCTGCCGAAGCCGCAGGGCAGGCTGATGGCGGGATGGCCGGTCATGTTGAAC
Organism: Cupriavidus sp. 05L310; assembly: GCF_056398185.1. NCBI lineage: Bacteria > Pseudomonadati > Pseudomonadota > Betaproteobacteria > Burkholderiales > Burkholderiaceae > Cupriavidus > Cupriavidus sp. 05L310. The sequence continues at coordinate 77,564 of NZ_JBFTOX010000037.1, read as the reverse complement.
GGCATCGTCCACGGGAACCAGTGCGCGCGGACGTTTTCGAATGCCTGGCCGTCGATGTCGATGGTGCCGAACAGGTCTTGTTCGATGGGTAGCGCCGTGCGTGTGAGCGTCGGCATGGCGAGGAAGTCGCCGCGCTGCAGCAGCGCCTGCACGCGCAGGAACAGTTTCGAGCGATCGAACATCGCCTGCTGGTACTCCACGCCGCTGACCTGCGCGGCGGAGGCCACCTGCTTCAGGAACGTGGCGCTGAGTTGGTCGCCGTGCTCCGCCGCGATGGCGGCAAAGCGCGCGCGCCAGACCGTATGGTTGATCGCGCGCCAGATGGGTTCCACGTCAAAGCCATCACCGGAGAAGGCTTCCAGTTCCGCGCCTAGCCCGGCCAGCTTCGACAGGCTCGCCTCGAATGCCCGCGCAACCTCCGCCGATACCGGACGCCCCGGCGGCGCCAGGCAGTAAAGAATCCGGCGGCCGCGCAAATCCCCTTGCGGGCGGGCGGCGCCGGCGTAGTCCGGCTTCGGCACGCCGATCGACCACGGATCGCAGGCATCTTCGCCGGCCATGACCTGCATCATCAGCCCGGTGTCCGCGACCGTGCGCGTGGTGGGCGTGACATAGGTCTGGTTGCCGAAGAGGTCCTGCGCCTGGCTGTGCGGGATCACGCCGTTGCTCTGCTTGATGCCGACCACGCCGTTGCACGCCGCCGGAATCCGCGTGGAGCCGCCGCCGTCGGTGGCGACCGCAAGCGGCGCGATGCCGCTGGCCACGGCAACCGCCGCGCCGCCGCTGGATCCGCCGCTGGTGCGCTCGCCGCTCCATGCATTGCGCGTGCGGCCGAACAGGGGCGAATCGGTCAGGCATTTGGAGCCGAACTCGGGCGTGGTGGTCTTGCCAATCAGGATGGCGCCCTGCTCGCGCAGGCGCGCGATGGCTACCGCATCCTGGTCGGGCACGTTGTCCCGGTATGGCGCCACGCCAAACGTGGTGCGCACGCCCTTGGTGTTGACGAGGTCCTTCGCGGTGAACGGGATGCCGTGCAGCAGCCCCAGTGGCTTGCCCGCGATGACCGCCTGCTCCGCCTCGCGGGCCGCGGTCATGGCTTCATCGGCGCATAGCGTGATGAAGCAGTTCAGTTCGGGCTGCAGCCGGGCAGCGCGGTCGAGCACGGCCTGCGTGAGTTCGACCGGCGATATTTCCTTGCGGGCGATGCGGCCCTGGAGTTCGGTGGCGGACAAAAAGCAAAGCGCATCGCTCATCGGCGGGGGTCTCCAGAAACGTCTCGGGTGGCCTGGACGCCACGCCATGCTATGCAGGGCTTTGGTTTTTGGATCCAGAATCCAGTGTTTGAGGCTATAGTAGACCCGTGGGCAGCCCTTGTAAACTGCGCCAACCTGTCTGGATCACCCGGTGCGGATATGCGCCGGAATATGCGGAAATGCGCTGCGCCAAGAGGGGGCAAATGTCGGAAATGTCGGAAACATTCGAGTGGCAAGGCCGGGTGCGGCTGGTCGAGGAAGTCGCGCAGGTGCTGCGCCAGCGCATCTACCGGGGCGTCTACCCGCCGGGCAAGCCGCTGCGGCAGGTCGAGATTTCGGAGGACCTGAAGATCAGCCGCACGCCGCTGCGGGAAGCCCTGCGCATTCTCGAACGGGAAGGCCTGGTCAGCGCCGAGACTGCGCGCGGCGTCACCGTGGTCAGCGCGGATTTCCGTCAGTTGATGGATGCCTATGAACTGCGCGAGGTAATCGACGGCCTCGCCGCTCGCCTGGCGGCGTCACGCGCGAGCGAACTGGCCGGAGCGCCTTTGCGCGCCATCATCGAAACCCAGCAGGGGAGCCTCGAGCCCTGGCTGCCTGAGGTTTATACAGCGGCCAATGTCGAGTTCCATACTGCCATCATCGGCCTGGCAGCGAACGAGTACCTGGCGAGGCAGGTACCCATCGTGCATATGACGTCGCAGGTGTTCGCGCCACGGATCCTGTTTGCGCGGGACCGCGCGCAGGCCGCCATCGGGGAGCACGAGCAGATCGTCGCGGCGATCGAGCGCGGGGATGCCGGCCAGGCGGAAGACCTGGCCCGCTTGCATATCCGGAATTCCATGGCGCGGCTAAGGGCCCTCGCGCAGATGGCTGCGGATGATGCGCCGGCCATCGCCGAACCCTGAAATGCGCAGCGGTGCGGCAACCGGCCCGGATTATTGCTGCGGGCTCTTGGCGGTTTGCGGCGTGTCCTGCCGCAGCGCGGGATGATGCCGGCTCACGCTTCTTGCACCGAACAACAGCGCCCCGATAAAAACCACGATATACGCCCCGAAAGTGAGTGCTCCTTCCATGGCTGACCCCTCTGCTTTTGTGTGGTTATTCTTCTTGGTTAGGCAATCAGTATGCGCAAGATAAAGACCAGTCCGCTACCACTCGGCGGAGGGGGGTGAGGAGGAAATCGGGGGGAAATTTACCTCGTTTGGGGTACAACCGCGGGGCATTGCGGCAATAGACAAGGCATAAGACAAAAGGGGGGCGATCGCTCCCCCGCGCTATCGCCCGGCATCCTGGTTGCCCTATGCCGCCGCAGCCTTCACGGCACCGCTGGCGAAGAAGCTCCGCAGGTTGTCGAAGACCAGGTCCGCCATCGCATTGCGCGTTTCGTGCGTGGCACTCGCGATATGCGGCAGCAGCACGACGTTGTCCAGCGCGAACAGGGCTTCAGGGACGTGCGGCTCGTTCTCGAACACATCCAGGCCGGCGCCGGCGATGCGCCGGTGCACCAGCGCATCCACCAGCGCCACCTCGTCAACCACGGTGCCGCGCGCGATATTGATCAGGAAGCCTTCGGGGCCGAGCGCTTCGAGCACGGCGGCGGAAACCAGGTGCCGGGTCTCCGGCCCGCCCGCGGTGGCAATGACCAGGAAATCCGCCCACCTGGCCATCTCGATCAGCGAGGGCTCGTGACGGTAGGGCGCATCCGCCGCGGGGCGCCGGCTGTTGTAGCGTACCTCCATGTCGAAGCCGGAGCCGCGCCGGGCGATCACGCGGCCGATGCGGCCCATGCCGATGATGCCCAGGCGCTTGCCGCTGACGCGCGTGCTGAGCGGGAACTGCGCCTTGGGCCATTCGCCGCGCCTGACAAAGCGATCTGCCGCGCTGAAGCCGCGCGCCACGTCCATCAGCAGGCCAAAGGCCGTGTCGGCCACGCAATCGTTGAGCACGTCGGGGGTATAGCCAACTGCGATGCCGCGCGCGCGCGCGGCTTCGAGGTCGATCTTGTCGAGGCCCACGCCAAAGCTGGAGATGACCTTCAGCGCCGGCATGGCCGCGATTATGGCCGCGTCGACGCCGATCGCGGCGCGTGTGGTCAGCGCGGCAAACTCGGCGCCGTGGCTGGCGAGGAAGGCGGCGGGATCGGTTTCGGCCCACAGGGGGTGGACGTCATAGTGTTCGGCCAGGCTGGCTTCGAGTGCGGCCGGCAAGCGTCCATGCTGGAGCAGGCGTTGTTTCATGAGAAGAGATCCGGTTGGTGAGCGCGATGATTGCGCGAGGCTGGCGATGTCAGTCCGCGCTGAGTTTGTTGTCCAGGATGATCCTGGCGTAGCGCTTGCGATCGGTGGCGATCAGGTCCGCGAACTGGGCCGGCGTGCCGCCGACGGGAATGGCGCCCTGTGCAATCAGCTGTTCGCGCACGGCGGGCATCGCCACCACTTCCTTGACGCCGGCGGCGATCTTGTCGACGATTTCCCTGGGCGTGCCCGCCGGCGCCAGCAGGCCGACCCACGATCCCGATTCGGCGCCGGCAATACCGGCTTCCGCCAGGGTCGGCACGTCCGGCAGCGCGGGGGAGCGGACCTTGCTGGTCACGGCCAGCGCGCGCAGCTTGCCCGATTTCACATGGCCGGCGGTTTCCAGGATGGAGGCGAACAGCATGTCGACATTGCCCGCCATCAGGTCGCTCATGGCGGCGCCGCCGCCCTTGTAGGGCACGTGCAGCAGATCGATGCCGGTGGCAGCCTTGAAGATCTCCGCCGACAAATGCGGCGAGCCGCCGCTGCCCGAGCTGGCGTAGGTCAGCTTGCCGGGCTGCGCCTTGGCCAGCGCCACCAGTTCTTTCGGCGTCCTGGCCGGCAGCTTGGGCGTGACGACCAGCGCGAACGGCAGCTCCGCCATCAGGCTCACCGGCACGAAGGCGGCCGGGTTGTAGCTGAGCTTCTTGTAGAGCGTGGGATTGATGGATTGCGTGCCGACATTGCCCGCGACCAGCGTGTAGCCATCCGGCCTGGCGCGGGACACGATGTCCAGCCCGACGTTGCCGGCCGCGCCGGGCCGGTTGTCCACCAGCACCGGCTGGCCCCACAGTTGCGACAGCCGCAGCGCTACCAGGCGGGTGCCCACATCGGTGCCGCCGCCAGGGGCGAACGGCAGGATGATGGTCACGGGCTTGGCCGGCCAGGCCACGCCGGGCTGGGCGTGCGCGGCGGGCAGCCACGCGCCGATAGCCAGGGCGACGAGTGCCGCGCGACGGCGCGGTTTCAGGGGGGTGAGCAAGCGCATGTTCTGTCTCCAGGAGTACTGCTTGAGTGCCGGGTGCGATGGCCCGGCGGCATGTGTGGGGTAGCGGCTGCCGGCGCGCCGCTCATTCGGGCTGGATGCCGGCGTCCTTGGCAACCTTGGCCCACTTGCCCATTTCCACCTGAAGGAAACTGGCGAATTGCGCGGGGGTGCCGCCCGCGGGTTCGATGCCGGCGTTCTGCAGGCGCTCGCGCACATCGGGCGATGCGAGCGCTTTGTTGATCTCCGCGTTGAGCTTGTCCACCACCGCCCTGGGCGTACCGGCCGGCGCGAGCACGCCGCCCCAGGTGCTGGTTTCATAGCCGGGCAGGCCGGCTTCCGCCATGGTCGGGACCTGCGGCGCGGTCGACGAGCGCCTGGCCGTGGTCACGGCGAGCGGGCGCACCTTGCCCCCCTTGACCTGCGGGCCGATCGCGGCAACCGTGTCGAACATCAGCGACACGCGGCCGCTGGTAAGGTCCGGATGCGCCAGCGTGCTGCCCTTGTAGGGAATGTGGACCATGTCGATGCCGGCCATGCTCTTGAACAGCTCGCCCGAGAAGTGCGGCGCGCCGCCCGAGCCGCTGGACGCGAACGACAGCTTGCCCGGGTTGGCCTTGCCATAGGCGATCAGTTCCTTGACGGATTTCACCGGCAGGGAAGGGGACACCACCAGCATCAGCGGCACCACGTGGGTCAGCACCACCGGCTCGAAACTCTTGATGGTGTCGAAGGGCAGCTTCTTCACCATGCTCGGATTGATCGCGTGGCTGCTGGCCACCAGCGCCAGCATGTAGCCATCCGGCGGGCTCTTGGCGACCAGGTCGGTGCCGATGATGCCGGTGGCGCCGGGGCGGTTGTCCACCACCACCGGCTGGCCCCAGGCCTCGGTCATCTTCTGGCCCACCAGCCTTGCCACAAGGTCGATGGCGCCGCCGGGTGAGGCGGGCACGACGATGGTGATGCTCTTGGCGGGGTAGGCTGCGTCGGCGGCATGGGCGCCAGGCGTGGCTAGGGCCAGGGCGGCGGCGATGCCGGCCAGCGCCTGGACGATGGGTTTGGTGTTGATGTGCATGTCGTCTCCTGCGCGATTCAGTTCGCGCTTATTGGTTTTGTTCAGTGAGTAGTTCCCGGCGCTAACGTGATCAACTACGCAATCGATTACGCAATCGATTACGCGATCAATTCGCCGTTGCGCCCGACTTCTTCACCAGCTCCGCCCAGCGCGGAATCTCCTTGCCCATGAAGGCCGCCAGTTCGGCAGGGCTGCTGCCCACCACTTCCATGCCAAGCTGCTGCGTCATCCGTTGCTGCACGGCGGGCTGCTTCAGCGCGCGCACCACTTCGGCGTTCAGCCGCTGCACCACGTCCTTCGGCGTGTCGCGCGGCGCGTAGAGAGCCTGCCACGACACCATTTCAAAGCCCGGCACGCCGGCCTCCGCCATGGTCGGCACATCGGGGGCCAGCGCCGAGCGCTTGGGCGAGGTCACGGCCAGCGCGCGCAGCTTGCCGGCCTTGATCATCGCGTCGCCCGCCGTCAGCTGATCGAAGAGAAAGGGGACGAGGCCGGCAGCCACGTCCTGTATCGCCTGCGGGCTGCCTTTGTAGGGCACGTGGGTCATCGGCACCTTGATCATGTCGGCGAACAGCTCGCCGGCCAGGTGGGTCGAGGTACCCGCGCCGGAGGATGCGAAGCTCAGGCCCGGATGCTGCTTCGCATAGGCGATCAGCTCCTTCACGTTATGGATCGGCAGCTTGGCATCGACCATCAGCACATTGGGCACGTAGGCGATCAGGCAGACCGGCTCGAAATCCTTCACCGGGTCGTAGGTGAGGTTCTTGTACAGGCTGGCATTGATGGCATGCGTGCTGATGGTGCCGCCGAACAGCGTGTAGCCATCCGCCTTCGCGCGCGCAACGTAGCCCGCGCCCACCGCGCCGGCCGCGCCGGGGCGGTTCTCGACCACGACCGGCTGGCCCAGCGACTTCGAGATTTCCTGCCCGATGGTGCGGGCGACGATGTCGGTCGAGCCGCCCGCCGCGAACGGCACTACCCAGGTGACCGGGCGCGACGGCCATTTGTCCTGGGCGTGGGCGCCCGCGCCGAAGAGCCCGATGGCGCCGGCGGTAGCCAGCATGCCGAGGGCGGCAACGTGGCGCAGCGCGCCTCGCTTACTGTGATTCATCTTGTCTCCATCCGTGGCGGCCTTGCCCCGCGATTCGGGGCCGGCTGTCTCATGTGCTGGTTTGCGCCGCGCGCAAGGTGGGTGCTCAGCGGCCCGTGGCCTGCCGCCATGCGGCGAAGTCCAGCCGGCTTTGCTCCTGGGTCGGCGGATACAAGCCGATGATCGAGCGGCCCTTCATCACTTCCTCCGTGACGAAGTCCTCGAAGGCGGTCATCTCCACGGCTTCCGCCGCGATGTCTTCGGCCAGGTGCCGCGGGATGACGATCACGCCTTCCGCATCGCCAACCACCACGTCGCCGGGGAACACCGCGACGTCGCCGCAGCCGATCGGCCCGTTGATCTCGATCGCCTGGTGCAGCGTCAGGTTGGTGGGGGCGGAAGGGCGGTGGTGATAGGCCGGCATGGCGAGCCGGGCAATCTCCGGCGAATCGCGAAAGCCGCCGTCGGTGACGATGCCGGCCGCGCCGCGCTGCATCAGGCGGGTGATCAGGATCGAGCCGGCGGAGGCGGCGCGCGCGTCCTTGCGGCTGTCGATCACCAGCACCGCGCCCGGCGGGCATTGTTCTACCGCTTGCCGCTGCGGGTGGTTCGGGTCCTGGAACACCGTGATCGGGTTCAGGTCTTCCCGCGCCGGGATATAGCGCAGCGTAAAGGCCTCGCCGACCATATTGCCGCGCTCGGGATTGAGCGGATGCACGTCCTGGATGAACTGGTTGCGCAGGCCGCGCTTGAACAGCGCGGTGCACAGGGTGGCCGTGCTGACGGTCTTGAGCTGGTCGATGATTGGCTGGCTGAGCTTGCTGGCTTGGGTCATGGCGGGTCCGGAGTCGGTGAGCGGATTCGGTGATCAGTAGATGCTGGGCTCGCCCGTGGGCGCGCCGAAGTCGGTTTGCAGGAAGTCGAAGTCGCAGCCGTCGTTGGCCTGCCGGATGTGCTGGGAGAACATCCAGCCATAGCCACGCCCGAAGCGCGGTGGCGGCGGCATCCATGCGGCCTTGCGGCGAGCCAGTTCCTCGTCGGACACTTCCAGGTGGATGCTGCGGCGGTCGATGTCGACCGAGATCATGTCGCCGGTGCGCACCAGCGCGAACGGGCCGCCGATATAGGACTCGGGCGAGACATGCAGGATGCAGGCGCCGTAGCTGGTGCCGCTCATGCGCGCATCCGACATGCGCAGCATGTCCCGCACGCCTTGTTTCACCAGTTTCTTGGGGATGGGCAGCATGCCCCATTCCGGCATGCCGGGGCCGCCTTGCGGGCCGGCGTTGCGCAGGATCAGGATGTGGTCGGCGGTGACGTCGAGGTCGTCGCGCTCCACCGCTTCCTTCATCGACGGATAGTCGTCGAACACCAGCGCAGGGCCAGTGTGTTTGAAGAAGCGTTTCTCGCAGGCGCTGGGCTTGATCACGCAGCCGTCCGGCGCGATATTGCCTTTGAGCACGGCCAGCGCGCCTTCCTGGTAGAGCGCGTTTTCCGGGGTGCGGATCACGTCGTCGTTGTAGACCTCCGCGCCCGCGATGTTCTCGCCCAGGGTGCGGCCGGTGACGGTCATGGCATCCAGGTGGAGTTTGTCGCCGATGCGGTTCATCAGCGCCGGCAGGCCGCCCGCGTAGAAGAAATCCTCCATCAGATACTTGTCGCCGCTGGGCCGGATATTGGCGATCACCGGCACGCGCCGGCTGGCCGCGTCGAAATCTCCCAGCCCGATGTCGTGCCCGGCGCGGCGCGCCATCGCGATCACGTGGATGATGGCGTTGGTGGAGCAGCCCATCGCCATGGCCACCGCAATCGCGTTCTCAAAAGAGGCGCGTGTCTGGATCCGTTGCGGGGTGAGGTCCTCCCACACCATGTCCACGATGCGCCGTCCGGCTTCGGAGCACATGCGGATGTGATTGGCGTCGGCGGCCGGGATGGACGAGGCGCCCGGCAGCGTCATGCCAATGGCCTCGGCAATCGCCGTCATGGTGCTGGCGGTGCCCATCGTCATGCAAGTGCCGTGGCTGCGGGCGATGCCGCCCTCGATGCCGATCCACTCGGTCTTGCTGATATTGCCGGCGCGGCGCTCGTCCCAGAATTTCCAGGCGTCCGAACCGGAGCCCAGCACGTTGCCCTTCCAGTTGCCGCGCAGCATCGGGCCGGCCGGCACATAGATGGCCGGCACGCCCGCGCTCGACGCCCCCATCAGCAAGCCGGGCGTGGTCTTGTCGCAGCCGCCCATCAGGACCGCGCCGTCGATGGGATGGGAGCGGATCAGCTCCTCCGCCTCCATCGCCAGCATGTTCCGGTACAGCATGGTGGTCGGCTTGACCGCGCTCTCCGACAGGGAGATGGCGGGCAACTCGATGGGGAAGCCGCCGGCCTGCAGGATGCCGCGCTTGACGTCGTCGACGCGCTGCTTGAAATGGGAGTGGCAGGGGTTGATGTCGGACCACGTGTTGATGATCGCGATGATCGGGCGGTCCAGCCATTCGTCGGGCGAGTAGCCCATCTGCATGATGCGCGAGCGGTGCCCGGAGGAGCGCAGGTCGTCGGGAGCAAACCAGCGCGCGCTGCGCAGCGTTTCGGGCGTCTTCTTTCGGGACGTCATTGTCTCTTCCATGGGTGTTGTCATCGGGATCGCCCTCCCTTGGAGGTACGACAACTGATCTCATGTGAGCCATTAAAGCACTAATATATTAGTGTGTCAAACGGGAAAACTTTCTATTAGAATGCCTGCAGGGGACGCGAAGCAGCGTCCTTATGCGCGATAAGGCGCATCAATGTCCTGAAACCAGACCACCAGATGGAAGCCACCCTGTCCCCTCCCCAGATGCATTTCCAGTTCGACCGCACCCGGCACGCCGCGCCGCAGGTGTTCGAGCATATGCGGGACATGATCATCTCGATGACGCTGACCCCCGGCACGGTGCTGTCGCGTACCGAGCTGGCCGCGCAATACGGCATCAGCCAGACGCCGGTGCGCGATGCGCTGATGCGGCTGAGCGAGGAAGGGCTGGTCGATATCTTCCCGCAGCACGCCACCGTGGTCAGCCCCATCAGCGTTGCCCTGGCGCAGCAAGCGCATTTCCTGCGGCGTTCGGTGGAAGTGGAAATCGTGCGCACCCTGGCGCAAGAACCCGACCCGGCGCTGGTCGAGCGGCTGCGCCTGAGCGTGGCGCGGCAGCAGGCGATGCTCGCGGCGCAGGATTTCGCCGAGTTCTCCCTGTTCGATCAGGCTTTCCACCGCCAGATGTACGAAGCCGCGCGGGTGCCGGACCTGTGGATGCTGGTGCGCCGCCAGAGCGGCCACCTGGATCGGCTGCGCCGCCTGCACCTGCCGATCGCCGGCAAGGCGAACGCCGTGGTGGCGGATCACACCGCCATTGTCGATGCGATCGCCAGGGGCGACGCCGACGAGGCGCAGGCCAGCCTGCGCCGGCACCTGTCCGGCACGCTCGCCAATCTTGACGAGATCCGTGCACGCTTCGGCAGCTATCTCGAGTAGATCGGTTTGCCGGATCGCCATGCCGGAACGCATGGCTCGCGCATCCGCATAACCCGCCGGAGGCCACGCTATGCGCCTGGCTGGCCAAAGCCCGACGTGCGGGCCAGCACGATCGCCTGCGCGCGATTTTCCACTTCAAGCTTGGAGAACACACTGGTGATGTGGTTGCGCACCGTCTTCTCGCTCAGGCCAAGATGCGCCGCGATCTGCGCATTGTCGCGGCCTTGCGCGATCAACTCCACGATGTCCCGCTCGCGCCGGGTCAGCACGGTGAAGACAAGGTCCGCGCTGGGCGGGGTGGCGGGCAGGAACGCATGCACCTCGTCGAGCCAGCGCTGCCATGCCGGCTCGGTTTCCAGCAGCAGGTGGTTATCGCTTTCCAGCGGGACGAAGCGCGCGCCGGGAATCAGGCTGGCAATCAGCCGGCCCTCGTCGAAGGGCACGCGCGCATCGCGCACGGCGTGCAGCACCAGGGTGGGGCAGGATACCTGGCTTAGTTGGGACACCACATCGATTTCATTGAAGATGCGCATAAAGCGCGCCGCGTTGGCGGGCGAGGTCGACACGCGCTCCAGTTCGTTGAACCAGCGATGCTGCTCGGCGCTGCCGCCGGGGATGAACTGCGTCGTGAAGAACTGGCGAAAGGCGGGGTTCTCCTGGCCCCAGCCGATCTCGGCGAGCCGGTTCATCAGCTCGGCCTCTTCCCGCAGGCGAGGGTCGAGCGCCCGCTTGAGCCTGCCGCGCGCATAGCCGCCATGCAGGATCAGGTGGCTGACCCGCCCGGGATGCGCCACCGCGTAGGCGACCGCGATCGATGCGCCTTGCGAGATGCCCAGCAGCGGGAAGTGATCGACGCCGGTGGCTTCGACAATGGTCTCCAGGTCCTGCAGCCAGGCGTCGAAAGACAACTCGACATCGCGGTCGGACAAGCCGCAGCCGCGCTCGTCATAGCGCACCAGCGTGTGGCAATGCGATAGTTCGTTGAGAAGGTGGCTCCACACAGGGCTCTCGACATCGAACTCCAGGTGGCTCATCCAGTTCGCCGCCTTGACCAGCGGCGGTCCCTGGCCGCTGATGGCGTAAGCGAGGCGCACGCCATCCGGGCTGGTGCAAAGGCGAATCTGTTGCTTGCGCGTGGGCATGGGCGTTCACGCGGGCGGGAGTAGCCGGCGCGACAGGCCAAAGCACGGCTGCCGCGTACGGTGCACCGCGTGCTTCACCTAGCTTAGCAAAGGAAATCCTGCGTGAAGGTACCGTGGGTACCGTGTTTGCCGGCAGGTGCCGGGCACGCCTTTTCCACCGGTGGTGTCATGCGCAGCTTGATGCCTTGGGGCTTTTGGGGGCCACGCATGACGTCCACTCCTGGTTGCGAGCCGGCCTTGTCGCCAGCGTTTATCTCGGGCTATGGCGATGGTGCGCCGTCATGCCGCGCCCATGGGTTGCAGGGCGGACAGGCATTCCGTGCCGCTAGCGTACGGATCGGCCTGGCCCGTGCGCGCACCGTCGCTGAATGCGTCGCGCGGGCCGCTGCGCCCGCCATCGGAGTAGGGGTCGCGAGGCCCGCTGCGCATGCCGTCCTGGTAGGGATCGAAGGGGCGGGACGCGCACGCTGAAAATCCCTGGCGGCCGAGCGTTGCCAGGGGAGTGCCCCCGGCTTGCCCGGAGCGCGCCCCGTCGGTGAAGGCGTCTCGCTGGCCCATGCGCGCCCCGTCGGTAAAGGCGTCTCGCTGGCCGGTGTGCGCGGGTGCGGTGCCCGGAGCCAGGTCACGCACGCCCGCGTTGGCCTGGGCTGTGGTGAGAAGGCCGGCAGCCAACGCGGCACCGGTGAGCAGGGTCTTGGCAAGATACAAATGCATATCGGTCTCCATCAGGCGTGCCGGTCCTGGCGTTGCCATATCCGGCAAGTCCTTCCTATGGGCAATCTCCTCGGTGGCACCTGGCTGCACGTGACCGCCCTGACCGTGCAACGGCGATATGCGCGAGGTGAACCGGCAGCCATCCCATCCCTGGCTCGGCGCGCTGCGCATGACAGATTCCCATGTTCCTTTCCGCTTTCCTTTTGCCCCCTCGCTTGTCCCGGGCAGCTTCAGTGCAGGCAGGCCAGGAGCAGGACAAGCCGCTGCGCGTACCCAGAGCCGATGCCGGGCAACGCATCCGCGCGTGCCTTGACGTCGTGCCACAGGGCCTGCGCGGCCAGGGGCCACGGCGCCGGCTCCACCGCTGCCTGCCCGCGCAGGGAACGCGCCAGCGACAGCGCCCGGCCCAGGTCCCGAACCGGCATGTCATGGTCGCGGACCACCCGGCTCGCCGCCGCGAGCAGCGTGTCCCAGGTGCCGGCCTCGCAGTACAGCGCATAGAACACCAGGACAGTTCCGCCCAGCACGAGCGATGCGGCGGCCGCGCCATCTGCCGTCAGGCCGCCCGGCAGGCGCACAGACAGCCGGGCGTGCGCCGTGCAGTGGGTGTATGGCCGGTGGGCGTCCCGAAACCGCAAGTGATCCATGACTCCGACTCCTCCTTCAACGGCATCGCACGGTGCGGCGGTGCAAGCGTAAGGCGAGCAGGTATTGTCGGCCGCGGATCGTGCGCAAACCATGAGGCGAGAGTCCCGGTCAGGGTCCAAAGGGGCCGGGCGCGGTCCCGGAGGCCGGGGCAGGAGTCCCGGGCGCGCGCGCGAGGCAGAGCGGAAGCGAAAAGGAAGGGAAGAAAAGCGGAAAAAAGGAAGCGTGAATGTTCTACCGTCGAACACCGCAAGGGTGGGTGCCGGCGTCGCAGCCACGAATATGCCACAAATTCTTCAAGTTGCTGAAACATTAGGCAGTCCGAACGGATTGGCGGCAGCATGCCGGTTAGCGGGAAGCGAACCCCCTGTTATCCACAGTATTTGTGGATAACACGACCCAAAAAAAGGCGGGTTCCAGCACAGGACTGATTGTGTTGTCAAGCATCTAGAGGTTTTCCTCGGTTGGCTGCCCTGGGTGCCTTTGCGTCAATGATCGGGCGGCATTGCATGGCATCCATCGGGCCGCCGTTGCGGTCGCCGTCATGGTCGGCGCACCCGCTTCGTCCTTGTCCGGTCCATTGCGTTGCCCTATAGTTCTATTAATAGAACTAATACGGCGGGTTGGAGGAGACGATGGCAATGACGGCAGGCGCCCTGTCCGGGGTCAAGGTGGTGGACATCACGGCGGTTTTCATGGGCCCCTCGGCCACCCAGATGCTGGGCGACCTGGGCGCCGATGTGATCAAGGTGGAGCCGCCCGAGGGCGATGTCACGCGCGGCATCGGGCCTTGCGGCGACGAGAAGATGGGGCCGCACTACCTGGGCCTGAACCGCAACAAGCGCAGCATCGTGCTGAACCTGAAATCGGCGGACGGGCGTGAAGCCTTGCTGCGGTTGGTGAAGGACGCCGATGTGCTGGCCTATAACGTCCGGCCGCAGGCCATGCAGCGGCTGGGGCTGGACTATGAAACCCTGTCGGCGCTGAATCCGCGGCTGGTCTATGTCGGCATGTTCGGCTTTTCGCAACGCGGGCGCTACGCGCCGCAGGCCGCGTTCGACGACCTGATCCAGGCCGCCAGCGGTTTGCCGCAGGCGGTGGCGATGGGCAGCGGCGACATCCCGCGCTATCTCCCGATCACCATCGCCGACCGCTCGGTGGGCCTCTACGCCTTCGGGGTGATCTGCGCCGCGCTCCATGCGCAGGCTCGCACGGGCAAGGGCCAGCGCGTGGATGTACCGATGTTCGAGACCATGGTGCCCTATGTGCTGGGCGACCACCTGTACGGCGAGACTTTCGTGCCGGCCAGGGGCGGCTTCGGCTATCCGCGCCTGTTGTCGCCGGAGCGGCGGCCGTACCGGACGCGCGACGGCCATGTGTGCTGCCTGATCTACCACGACCATCACTGGCGCACCTTCCTCAAGGCGATCGGCAAGGCGGAGCTGTTCGAAGCCGATCCCCGTTTCGCCAGTATCACCACGCGCACGGCGCACATCACCGAGCTCTACGCGATGGTCAGCGACGAGATGGTGAAACGGACCACGCAGGAGTGGCGCGCGTTGCTAAAGGAAGCCGATATCCCGGTGTTTCCCATGCACACGTTCGAGACGCTGCTCGACGATCCGCATCTGCGCGATATCGGCTTCTTCCGCGAGACGGACCACCCCGGCGTCGGCCGCATCCGGGAGATGGCGGTGCCGAGCGAGTGGTCGGGCACGCCGCCTGTCAACCGGCGCCACGCGCCGGGGCTGGGGGAGCATAGCCGCGAGGTGTTGCGCGAGGCCGGCTATGACGATGCGGAGATCGACAGGATGATGGCTGCGGGTGCGACGCGCGGACCGGTGAAGGCATAGGTGGAGACAGAGAGCATGCGTGCAAACGTGAACGTAAAAGACGACAGCAGCGCCAGGACGGTCCGCATCGGCGGCGCCTCCGGCTTCTGGGGCGACAGCAGCGTGGGCGCACCGCAACTGGTGCGCCAGGGCGGGATCGATTACCTGGTGTTCGACTATCTCGCCGAACTCACCATGTCGGTCCTCGCCGCAGCGCGCCTGCGCAAGCCGGAACTCGGCTACGCCACCGATTTCGTGACGGTGACGATGAAAAGCCTGCTCGGGGAAATCGTCGACCGCAATATCCGCGTGGTCAGCAACGCCGGCGGCATCAACCCGCAAGGCTGCGCGCAGGCGCTGGCCGCCATCGCCGCCGAGCAAGGCATCGCCGTGCGCATAGCGGTGGTGGAGGGGGACGATGTCATGCCGCTGCTGCCCGCATTGCGCGAAGCCGGCGTGAAGGACATGGATGCGCAAAATGGCAGGCCCCTGCCGGAGAAGCTGCTGAGCGCCAACGCCTATCTCGGCGCGCTGCCGATCCGGCAGGCGCTGGACCAGGGCGCGCAGATCGTCATTACCGGCCGCTGCGTCGACAGCGCGGTCACGCTCGGCGTGTTGATGCACGAGTTCGGCTGGCGGGCGGACGACTACGGCCATCTCGCGCAGGGCAGCCTGGCCGGCCATATCATCGAGTGCGGCTGCCAGGCCACCGGCGGGCTGCATACCGATTGGGAGAGCGTGCCGGACTGGCCCAACATCGGCTATCCGGTCGTGGAATGCCGCGCCGACGGCAGCTTCCTCGTTGGCAAGCCGCCCGGCACCGGCGGGCTGGTCAGCACCGCCACGGTCGGTGAGCAGATCCTCTATGAAATCGGCGACCCCGCCGCTTACCTGTTGCCCGACGTGACCTGCGATTTCACGCAGGTCACGCTGGCGCAGGCCGGTCCCGGCCTGGTGGAAGTGCGCGGCGCACGTGGCCGCGCCCCCACCGGTACCTACAAAGTGTCGGCAACCTATGCCGACGGGTTTCGCTGCAATGCGCAGCTCACCATCGTCGGGTTCGACGCGGTGGCCAAGGCCGAGCGTACCGCGCAGGCCATCCTCGCGCGCACGCGCCGGCTGTTTGCCGAACACGGCTGGGCCGACTACACCCGCACGCATATCGACGTGCTGGGCGCGGAGTCCTGTTTCGGCCCGCACGCGCAGACGCGCCACACCCGCGAGGCGATCATGCGGCTGGCGGTCATGCATCCCGAGAAGGCCGCCCTGGAACTGTTCGCCCGCGAGATATCGGCTGCGGGAACGAGCTGGTCTCCGGGCACCACCGGGTCCGGCAGTGGCCGGCCCAGCCCGTCGCCGTCGATCCGGCAGTACGCCTTCCTGCTCGACAAGGACGCGCTGGCGCCCACGGTGCTGATGGACGGGGAGCGCACGCCAGTGGCGATGCCGCCGGCGCGAGCGCGCGCGGCAGGGGACGCCGCGCTGCCACCGCGCTCCACGGCGTCCGAATCCGCGCCCGGCCATCCCGGCGGCGACCTCGTCGAAGTCCCGCTGATCCGCCTTGCCTATGGCCGCAGCGGCGACAAGGGCGATATCTCCAACATCGGCCTGATCGCCCGCCGGCCGGAGTACCTGCCGCTGCTGCGCGCCGAGGTGACCACGGCGCGCGTGGCGCAGTGGCTCGGCCACCTGGTGAAGGGCCCGGTCACGCGCTACGACCTGCCGGGCATCGACGCGATCAACCTGGTCTGCGAAGCGGCGCTCGACGGCGGTGGCATGGCTTCGCTGCGCAACGACCCGCTGGGCAAGGGTATGGCGCAGATCCTGCTGGCAATGCCCGTGCGGGTGCCAAGAGGCCTGCTGCCATGAGCGAGGCGAAGCGTACCGCTCCCACCTCACTCACGGATGCCGGGCCGCAAGCGCTGCCCGAAGACGGCACCGGCGGGGTGGCACGCTATCGGCAACTGGCCAGCGTGCTGCGCCACCGGATCGCGTCCGGCGAATGGCCGGTCGGGCACCAGTTGCCAACGGTCGAGCGGCTGGCGCAGACCTACGGCATCGCCCGCGTCACGGTCAGGCAAGCCTTTGCAGTGCTGGCCGAGGAAGGCCTGGTCAGCAGCCAGCGGGGGCGCGGCACGCATGTGACCGCCTTGCCGCCGGGCCCGAGCGAAGGCATGCGGTCGGTGATCAACGACGAACTCGTCGGCGGCAGCGAGCTGGAAATCCGCATCCTGGACAAGCGCAAGGATGTCAGCCTGCCGCCCGGATTGCCCACGCGCGGCGAACCGCTGGACCGCTATGTTCGCCTGCGCAAGCTGCACCTGCACGATGGCGAGCCGTTCTGCCTGATCGAGCTATACGTGGCGGCATCCGTCTTCAGCCAGTTCCCGCGCGGCAGCGAGAAGCATCGCAAGATCGCCAGCCTGCTGCGCGAGGCGGTGGGAGAGCGGCTCGGCATGATGCACCAGACCATGACGGTGGAGCCCGCCGACTACGCGCTGGCGCGCGACCTTGCGTATGGATTCGCCGCGCCCATCGCCAAGATTGTCCGCACCACGCTCGATGTCGACGGCAAGGTGCTGACGGCGGGATGCTTCTGGTATCGCGGCGATCGCTTCATCCTCGACGTGGAATTGCCGGCCCACCTGACCGCGCGCTACCCGGCGCTGGCGGTGCCGGATAGCCGTAGCTGAGGCGCTTTTCATTTCGGGCCAGCCACCCGTGATTCTTACCATCCGACAGATGCCGAAGGCACATGAGGAGACAACATGACTCACCCATTCAAACGGCGGGCGATCGCCCGGTTGCTGCCAATGCTGGTGCTGGCCGCGGGTCCTGCAACCCCGGCGCGTGCGGCGGACGCCGGCGATTATCCCGCCAAGCCAGTGCGCGTGGTCGTCCCGTTCCCGGCCGGAAGCGGCACCGACAGCAGCGCACGCTTCGTGGCCGAAGCCGTTACGGGCCAGACCAGCAAATCCGTCGTGGTGGATAACCGGCCCGGCGCCAACGGCTTTATCGCGGCCCAGGCTGTCGCCACGGCGCCCGCCGATGGCTACACCATGCTCGTGACCACCAACACCACGCACGCGGCAAACGCTTCCCTGTTCAAGAAGCTGCCCTACGATCCGATCAGGGATTTCGCGCCGGTCTCGCTGATCGCCCGCAGCGGACTGGTGCTGGTGGTGCCGTCCGACAGCCCTGTGCACACGGTGGCGGACCTGACCGCGCTGGCCAGGGCAAAGCCGGGCAAGCTCACCTTCGCCAGCGGCAGTTCCTCCACCCGCATCGCCAGCGAGCTATACAAGATGATGGCCGGCGTACAGGCGCTGCACGTACCGTACAAGGGCGTGCCCGTGGCGCTGACGGACTTGATGGGGCATCAGGTCGATTTCATGATCTCCGACATATCGCCCGCGATGACGTTGATCCAGAGCGGAAAGCTGCGTGCCGTCGCCGTGACCACAACGCAGCGCCATCCCGTGCTGAAGGACGTGCCGACCATGGCGGAGAGCGGCCTACCCGGATATGAAATGGTGGCGTGGTCGGCGGCATTCTTTCCTGCCGCGACCCCGAAGCCGGTGGTGGAACGCATGAATCAGATGGTGCGCAAGGGGCTTACCGATTCCAGGGCCGCCGAGTATTTCAGCCGCACAGGTGGCGAGCCTGCACCCACCACGCCGGATGAACTTGCAGCCTTCGTCCGCAGCGAGACGCAGAAATGGGCGAAGGTGATCAAGGCGGCGGGCATTGAGCCGGAGTGACGCGGCGCACGCCAATTATTCATCAATAAAATTGAACAACTTATCCTGCCAATTCAGCACATCGACCCTCTTCGCTCACTTAAAGTTCAACCCATGGACGGCGCAACACCGCAAAGCGCGACGTTCTAAATAATTCAACCATGTGGACTAGAAAGGGAAGAGATCATGACCAACGCCAAGCTCGAAGTGCTGACCCCGCAGAACAGCCAACTGATCTTCATCGACCACCAGCCGCAGATGGCCTTCGGCGTGCAGTCGATGGACCGCCAGGCGATGAAGAACAATGCCGTTGGGCTGGCCAAGGCCGCCAGGATCTTCAACATCCCCACCACCATCACCACCGTGGAGAGCGAGTCGTTCTCGGGCTTCACCTACCCCGAGCTGCTGGATGTATTCCCCAACCAGAAGACGCTGGAGCGCACCTCGATGAACTCGTGGGACGACCAGAAGGTGCGCGACGCGCTGGCCGCCAACGGCCGCAAGAAAATCATCGTCGCGGGCCTGTGGACCGAGGTCTGCAACACCACCTTCGCCTTGTCCGCGATGCACGACAGCGACTACGAGATCTACATGGTGGCCGACGCCTCGGGCGGCACCAGCAAGGAAGCGCACGACTACGCCATGCAGCGCATGGTGCAGGCCGGCGTGGTGCCGGTGACCTGGCAGCAGGTGCTGCTCGAATGGCAGCGCGACTGGGCCCACCGCGACACCTACGATGCCGTGATGAAGCTGGTCAAGGAACACTCGGGCGCCTACGGCATGGGCGTGGACTATGCCTACACCATGGTGCACAAGGCAGCGCAGCGCACGGCCACGACGCACGAATCCCTCGCGCCGGTGCCGGCTCGCTGACAGGCCGGCAGGCGTGGCCTGAAACAACGGGAACGTCTAACAGCACACCCAGGACGGCGGCTGGCAGAAGCAAGGAGTGCAAAGAGAGAGCCCCTGTCAACGAGGGGCTCTTGCTATCAAAGGCTGCACGGTGCGATAGGCACACAGACAGGCACACAGATGGGCACACATCCTCAGGCGCCCATGCCTACCCAATCATGCTCAATAATGGGTGGCCAGTCACCGCGTTGCGCCACTCTCCGTGCAGGCTCCATCGGAGAACACGTCGCGGCGATCCATCACCCGGGCGCCGTCCCCATAGGGATCCCGAGGTCCCATGGTATTTGCACCATCCGTGTATTTGTCCCGCGGACCCACACCCCCGTAGGCCACGGCCGAGCCGAGGGCCGCGCTGGCCACTGCGAGCAAGATAACTGTCTTTAGCATGCTGCACCTCCTGTTGGTGGTTGTTCCTGTGCGAGCGAGCCGCCTCCAAAGGATAGGCCCGCAGCAGGCCTGCAAACGCGGCGTTTGCGCATTGCAGCAGACAGTTTTGTTATCCGGCTTATGACGAGCGGCTATATGGGCTGTCATCGCGGTTCTGGGTGCAGATTCCCGGAAATTTGCACGCAACCGATCCCGGTCTCCGCGCCGACCGTGACCCTGGTTCCAGTCACCTTGTGTAAAGTGAAAGTTGGAGTTGCGACGGTTGCAACTTAGCGATGTTTCATCTGTGAGGGGGCGTATGCAATCCAAGGAACACTGGGAGCGGGTCTACACGGCGAAGGGTCCGACCAGCGTGAGCTGGTTCCAGGAGCATGCTCGCCAGTCCGTCGAACTGATCCGGCAAACGGGTGTGGCGCCGGACGCGGCGATTATCGATGTGGGCGGGGGCGCCTCCACGTTGGTCGATGACCTGGTCGGCGAGGGCTATACGAACCTCACCGTACTGGACCTGTCTGACGCCGCGCTGTCGGCGGCCAAGGCCCGCCTGGGTGAGCGTGCAAATCGTGTCTCGTGGCTGGTTGGCGACGTTACGCAACTGGAGCTTTCCATCCACGCCTACGACGTCTGGCACGACAGGGCGGTCTTTCACTTTCTGACCACGCTTGAGGAGCGTGAAGCCTACGTCCGGGCCGTGTTGCGCGCAGTCAAGCCCGGGGGCAGCGTCATCGTCGCGACCTTCGCGGAGGACGGGCCAGAGCAGTGCAGCGGTCTTCCTGTCATGCGCTACAGCGCTGACGCGCTACATGCCGAGTTTGGTGCGCCATTCACGCTGCTCCGGCAGGAGCGTGAGGAGCACCACACGCCGTTCGGGACGGTTCAGAAGTTCATCTACTGCCTGTGCCGCAAGGAACCGTGCTGAGCGGTCCAGGCGTCCGGCGGCGTGGTAACAACGCATCAATGCGACGGCCCGACCCGCGCGGACATCCAGCAACCCCTTGCCGCCTCAGGCAGGCTTGCGATAAACGACGAATCCGGATTTCTCCGCGACCTTGTCGTAGAGTTTCATCGCCGTCGTATTGGTTTCGTGCGTCTGCCAGTAGACTCGCCTGGCGCCGGCGGCCTCCGCGCGCTGGTAGACCGCTTCGATCAGCGCGCGGCCCACGCCAGCGCCGCGCGCCGCCTCGGTGGTGAAGAGGTCTTGCAGGTAGCAGCTCGGGCCGATCTGGATGGTGCTGCGATGAAAGAGGTAATGCACCAGCCCGAGCAACTGCCCGGAGCGCTCCGCCACCAGGGCGTGCATGGGCTCGTAGGCATCGAAGAAACGCGACCAGGTCATGCGGGTGATCTCGGCCGGCAGCGCTGTTTCGTCCTTGCGGCCATAGAAGGCGTTGTAGCCATCCCATAGCACCTTCCATGCTTCAAAATCGCCTGGCTCGGCTGGGCGGATCAGGATCGGGTCGGTCACGGTGTCATCCTCGGGTTCGATATACGGGCTTGAAGGCGGGCACGCTTGCACCGCCAGCCTGCATTGTGGCCGGGGACGGCCGTCCGGGGCAACCCATGCCAGGCCGGACTAAGCCCGGCTGCTCGACGTAGGCGGTGTATACCGGGCCTTGCCGCCGCGCTTGGCTTCGTAGAGCGCCATGTCGGCGCGCATGAAGAGCTCGTTCGTGGTCTGGCCGTCATCGGGGTAATGAATGGCAATGCCCACGCTGGCCGTCGCCACGATGGTATGGCCTTCGATGAAATGCGCGCGCGTTGCCGCTTGCACGATGGCCTGGGCGATGCGTTCCAGCGTCGCCGTACTGAACGCCTCGTCCAGCACGATGCCGAATTCGTCGCCGCCGATCCGGGCCACCGCATCGCCCGTGCGCACGCACGCGGTCAGGCGCTCGCCGAACGCAGCCAGCAACCGGTCGCCAACGGCATGGCCATAGGTGTCGTTGATGGCCTTGAAATCGTCGACATCCACCAGCAGGAGCGCTGCGTTGATGTGGTCGGCGCTGGCGCGGGTCATGGCCTCGGCCATGCGGCGGTCGAAACCCTTGCGGTTGAGCAGGCCAGTCAGGTGATCCGTCAGCGTCTGCGCTTCCAGGCTGCGCAATTTCTGGCGCTCGATGGTCACGTTCCGCGCGAACATATACAGTCCCTGGACCGTGTCCTGGCCGTCATTCCATGCAGGCTGGTACGTGACTTCCACATACTCGGCGCCGTCCTTGCCTTCCAGGCTGAAGGTGACCGACGTGCCCTGGTAGGCCTGCTCCAGGTAAGGTTTCGATGCCATATAGGCCGGGGTGCCCCACAGCTCGCGCACCGTCAGGCCGACGATCTGCCGCACCGGCAGGCCAAACCGCTGCGCATAGGCCTCGTTAACGAAGATGTAGCGCTCGTTCATGTCGATGAACGAGATGAAGTCGGGCACGTGGTTGGCAATGGCCTCGATGCGTTTCTCGCTCTCGGCGGCGCGATCCTTGGCGGCGGAGAGCGCGGCCTCGCGTTCGGATAACTGCCGCATGACCGCGCCGAACGTGGTGGCCAGTTCGCCGATCTCGTCATTGCGGCTGGTGGGCAGCGAGGCCAGTGCGGCCGGATCCTTGGGCACCTCGCTCACCACGCGGTGCAGCAGCTCCAGGGGCGCCAGCATGCGCCGTATTACAACCCACATCATCAGGGCGGCCATCACGAGGGAGAGTCCCGCGGCTATGATCGTCTTGCGGCGGGCCTCGATGATGGGCGCGTAGGCTTCGCTGGCAGGCAGGACGGACACCACCTCCCAGCCATTGGATTCGAGCAGGTAACGCGCCACGACAGGCTGGGTCGGGCTGAGGACTTCCCAGTCGGAACGCGGTGCTTCAAGGCCGCAGGTCTCGCCGAGCGCCTTGGCCGGGGTCATCACCTTCGACGGGTCCGGGTGCATCGCGTAACGCGGGTTGGCGCCGGTGGAAACCAGGCAATAGCTCCCGGTCAGGCCAACCCGGCTGTGCGCCAGCTGGCCGAGGAAGTTGCTTTCCGTGAAATTCAACGCCCCGCCAACCACCGCGAGCAACTTCCCGTCCGGGCCGAGCAAGGGGACAGCCAGCACGACGCCGGGCGAATCGCTCATCCGCCCGCGCAGCAGGTCGGACACGGCAAACTCCGAACCGCGGACGACTTCCCGGAAATAGTCGCGGTCCGAAAGGTGGATGCGTTGCCCGGCGGGAACGGCGGTGCTGAACGCCATGTTCCCGTCGGGCCACGCCAGGAACACGGCATTGAGGGTTTCCGGGATGGAGACGGCCTGGGCAGCGAAGTGCTTCATCTCCGCGGGCGAGCGCCCCAGCATGGGCGCCAGCTGGCGAGCCAGGCGGCGCAAGGCGTTAGCCCGCGACTCGAACTTTTCATCGAGCTGTTCGGCGACGAGCTTGACCAACGTCTCTTGCTGCGCCTGCCGCAATGCCTTGAGGCTCTGGAACGCGTAATACTGGGCGAACAGCGCACGCGCCAGGATGATGAACGTCACCACGACTGCGGTAGCCAAGGCCACCCGGTACTTTAGGGAGTGCCGCATGAGTATCTTATTATTGGAGTTTTCGGATTAGCCCGATTGCCGGCACTTTCCGTTCCGGCTGCCCGTCCTCCACCGCGGGCTACTGACCCGGTTCGTAGGTTAGCAGAAGCGGGGTGTTAATCCCGCGTTGCCGACAGGGATGCTCGGACTTACGTGCCTTGTCGGTGGCTTTCGCCGGCGTAAGTGGCCTTCGGAGGCTAAAATGCGGCATTCCCCCAACAGTCACCAGCCCGGCCGCAGCCCGCCAGCAGGAAATCCTCCCCCAATGACCCTCGATCCCGTACTCCATTTCCTGCATATCGCCGGCGTCACGCTGTGGGTGGGCGGCATGTTCTTCGCCTATGTCTGCCTGCGCCCGGCCGCGGGCACCTTGCTCGAGCCGCCGCAGCGGTTGCGCCTGTGGCGTGCGGTATTCGCACGCTTCCTGGCCTGGGTCTGGGTGGCGGTCGCGCTGATCGCCATCAGCGGCATATCCATGCTTGCCGGGGTCGGGTTCGCCGCGGCGCCCAGGCACTGGCATGCCATGTCCGGCATTGGGCTGGTCATGATCGCGATCTTTGCCTATGTGTACTTCGGCCCGTATGGCGCACTCCGCCGCGCCGTCGACGCGCAGGACTGGAAAGCCGGCGGCGCCGCGCTGGGTCGCATCCGGCAGGCCGTGGGCCTGAACCTGCTGCTCGGCGCGCTAACCATCGCGGTGGCAACGCTGGGCCGGCTGCTCGCCTGATTTCGCGCGGGGTCGCCTTCCGGGCACCCCGGTCCCGGGCGCGGTGGCCAACCTGCCTTGCGGCATGATCCCGGACTAACGCGCGGGGCCAGCGGACCCGCCCCGGAGGCAACGGCTCAAGCGGCTTCCATCACCGCCTCGACCCGGTTCCTGCCCGCGCTCTTGGCGCGGTAGAGTGCCAGGTCGGCACGGCCAATGGCGCCATCGAGGCGCGTTTCCGTCTTATCCAGGCAGGCCACGCCGATGCTGATGGTGAGTTCGGCAATGCGCCTGCCGAAAAACCGGGCGGACATCGACCTCAGGCGCTCGGCCAGGGCCAGCGCGCCGTCCATGCCGGTGCGTGGCAGCAACACCAGGAACTCCTCGCCGCCGAAGCGGCCGGGATAGGCATGGGCCGGCAACTCGCGCTTGAGCATGGCCGAAAATTCCTTCAGCACCCGGTCGCCTTCGGCATGTCCCAGGCTGTCGTTGACGCGCTTGAAGTGGTCCAGGTCGATCAGCAGCAAGGCCATCTCTCCGCCATCCACCTGCATCCGGTCCAGCTCACGCTTGCCGGCATCGTACAGCGCGCGGCGATTGAGCAACTGCGTCAGTGGATCGGTCCTGGAGAGGATGTCGAGTTCCACATGCAGGCGCCGCGTGATCACCAGCATGAAGGCGACCGACAACGCCAGGACCATGAACGTGTTGGCGCTGAGATAGAGGATCTGGACGATGTCGCCGGGGGCGAAGAGCGTCTGCTCGGCCAGGCCGGCGAACAGGCTGGTCGCGAATCGCACCATCACCACCAGCGTCTGGGCGGCCATCAGGCCGCCAAAGAAGTAGGTACTGAAATGCCGCTCGCCATGGCGCAGGATCAGGACACACTGCATCGCGTAGAAGATCGACACGAAGAAAGTCGCGATGATCACCCGGGCCACATAATTCGGGGCCGCAAGCGCGAACCAGGCCAGCAGCAGGGTCGCCACCGCCGTGAGCCCGGCCGCGAGGCTGCGCGTTTGCGGCCGACCGTAGAACGCCTGTATCGCCAGCGTCCACAGGCCAACGGCGCCGAGCAACAGCGCGTTGCCCACCACGATCGAGAGCCAGTCCGGGACGATACCCCGCAACCAGAACAGCACCGGTGTGACGACCAGGATCAGCGAGCCTGCCACCCAGTACCCGATCCCCTTGATGGTCCGCGGAAAACTGTAATAGGCCGATAGCAGGACAACCGACATCAGGGCCGACATGACCGATGAAAGGAAGACCGTCGTTCTCAGATCGATCTGGGGCATTGGCAGCGCGCATGGTCCGTCAGTGACGATCGGTAATCCTACCAAAGACTGACAGCCGGAGGTTGGGGGTCAACCCTGCCCATGTTCATGTTTATGTTCATGTCCATGCCAAATGCCGCCATGGCCCCGATGCTCAGGCCGGCTTGCTTACCATCAGCCAGTACACCACCAGCAGGCCGCCGAAGGCCGGAAAGCCCAGCGCTACCCAGATCCGCTCATATAACCAGTAGCGCGCCGCAAGCGCGCGGGTGTCCGCCGCGCCGTGCGATGCCAGCGCGGCCTGCCCGGCCATATCGCGCATCCGCCATTGCAGCCACAGCACCGGCAGCCAGCAAGCACCCGCGAGCGCATAGAGCGACAGGGAAATCCACAACCAGGAGGCCGATGGCGCGTATCCCGCCGCGTGCATCATGTAAAGCCCGCTCAACGGCTGGAAGACCACCGCGGGCGCGGTGATCCAGGTGTCGGCGCGCACCACCCAGCGAGTCACCACGGCCATGGCCTGCACATTGCGGCTGCGATTGACAAAGAACATATAGAAGGCGGTGCCAAAGCCCGTGCCAAACATAAAGGTGGCGGACAAGATGTGCAGCCACTTGACGATCAGGTAGGTCATGCTTGCTCCTCGGTCTGCGCATCGGGGTCTATCTGGGAGAAGAAAACGAACCAGGCCAGCATCGGCAGGTTCTTCAGGACCGGCCCGAAGGGATGAGCCCACCACGCCGGCACCAGCCAGGTGATCAGCGCGGTATAGCCAAGCACCAGCGCCAGTTGCGCCGCCCACACGGCGCGCGTGGGCCGCCACAGCACCAGCAAACCTAGCGCCAGGTCCAGGCCGGCGCCGAACCAGACAAGCGGCAAGCGCCAGCCGGGCGGCAGGCCCGCATCGCGCAGCAAGGCCGCGCCGGCCGCCGGATCCGCGAAGCAGGCATAGGCGGTGCCCAGCCAGACAGCGGCAATGGCGAGCCTGGCGAGGCGCAAGTACCAGTACAGCAAGGAGGGCAGCCGCTCGGCGGGTGAGGCAAAGGTGGCCGGCGCGCGCAAGGGCCGCCCGGCCAGCGCGGCGGCAGCGCGCGGGCTGGCGCTGTTGTCGGTGCGCAGCATGAGCAGGCTGTCGCGGTCGACAAGGCCGCCCGGAAGTCTCGCCAGGCCCGCCGCGCACAGGCCGGCGAGCCAGCCCGGCACGCGCAGCCACCGTGCCGGGCGCAGGCCCATGCCGGCCCTGAGGGCGCCAAGCCAGCCGGCAACCCCGAGCCGGGCGGGGCCGACCGCTGGCACGGTGCGCCGGCCCGCGCAGTTCCCGCTGAGCGCATTGGCCAGCAGCGCCACCAGGTCGTCGATATGGATGGGCTGTACATGCCCGGCACCCGCCGGCACCGGCAGCACGGGTAGTGCCGCCAGCCGCCGGAACAAAGTGGCGCTGCGGCCCGATGGCGCATATACCAGCGACGGCTGCACGATCAACCAGTCCAGCTTGCTGGCCCGCAAGGCATGGTCGGCCATGCCCTTGCTGCGCCAGTAAGCGGTAGCGGCATTGCGAGCCGCGCCGAGCGCGGAAAGCTGAACCATGCGGCGCACGCCAGCCTGCTCGCAAGCCAGCATCAGGGCGCGCGGCATATCCACGTGCAGTGCCTGGAAGCGTTGCCGCCCGCTTTCCCGGAAGATCCCTGCCGCATTGAGGACGGCATCGACGCCGTGCAAGGCAGCGCGCCAATGCGCCGGCGTGGTCCAGGCAGTCAGGTCGCCCGCGATGCAGTGCAGCCGGGGATGGCGCGCAAGCGCACCGGGCCGCCGCGCCAGCGCCACCACGTGATGCCCTTGGGCCAGCAAACGGATCACCAAAACCGATCCCACCAGCCCGCTAGCCCCCGCCACCAAAATCCGCATCGTGTCACCTGTTGTTTCTGTAATTTCTGTGTAAACAGAAATTACAGAACGAGTGGCCGGAAGTCAAGGGATGCCGCGTGGGGGGGGCGGCATCCCGGCAGTATGAGCGGAAAGGGTGACTCGAAGGGAGGGCGGCCTTGCCGCTCCGCGCGCGTAAGGCGACTCAGCCCGTCCGCGATTCCTTGGTGGGGGAGCGCCGCGCATTGCGGCGCTTGAGCGTATCGCTTGCCACGGACTCCGACAAGAACTGCCACAAAGTGCGAACCCGGATAATCCCGTCTCCCGGACCATCATGCGTCAGGCGCTTTGCGACTTCCTCCAGCTTGCCAAACATCTCCGGGCGAAGCTGCGTGCGCAGCGCATCGACTTGCGCCGCCGGCACCACTACCTCGTCGCGGTTGCCAAACCAGCGGCGCTCGGCGAGGAACAGCAGCGCGGCCAGTATCGCCGCACCGATCCCCACGTTCTCAAAGCCGGACAGCTGAAAGCTACCGGCCGCGAAACACAGCACGGCCACCACGGCCATCAGCACGAAGGCGGCCCGCAGCAGGACGAAGGCGCGAGGGTGCGAAACCATGCGCGCCAGATCACGGACCGCGGCGATTTCGTCCTGCTCCAGGATGTTGAGGACGTTGGTAGTCGAAACTTTCATTGTTCTATCAGCTATTGTCTCGTTGCTATCGGCCGTTCGGGCACCGCCCTCGGCACGGCTTTGCCGAGCCTGTATCCAGCGAAAAAACGGCAGTGTATACGTATGCCGGTTAAGGCGCTTGCATTGCGGCTTTCGGCAGGATCTTGCGGCAGCGAGGCAATTGAGTGGGAATAAGCCGATGTTAGGCCCTGGCGGCGCACTGTCAATGCGCCGTTTGACCTAGCCTGTCATCCTTCGGGGCTAGAGGCGGGCGCGTTGTCACCAGGCGGTCAGCGGTGGCATGGCGGCCAGGCTGCCGTTCCGGCGCGGTGCGGAAAACAGGGCAGATACAAGGAACGATCCGTGTCCGCCCGAGGTGGCATGAACGGCGCTCCAGCCTCGGACTGTGTACTGCCCACGGCGCTGGAGTCAAAATCCTGTCACAACGCAACGTTGGGTACCCTGGGCACCTGAAGCGTCCTGAAGTTGAAATGTGGCTCACCGAAGGTTTCCAGCAAGCGGATGATTTCTCGCGTGGAGTCCGTGCGCGTTGTGCGGACCTCGCTGAGCCTCCGGGGAGCGGCGCCGCCACCAACAATATAGTGTCGCCTGACCGTCAGCACCGCCTCGCTGGGCGTCGAGACCAGGACCGGGGGTGCGTCCTCATCCTTATAGCTGCCATATGTCCAGCCCGACGGCGTCAGGTGCGCCTCGACCCAGGCCTCCCGCGCTCCGAATGCTGTAGCCCCGGCCTCCATATGCTTCTCGGTTAAATCCAGCATCCGCCTCTGCCCTTCGAGTTTGCGTCAGTCATCTCCAACGCGCGCCCACGCAAAAAATCGTGCATTGGCCAGCGCGGATGGACAGATGCCTGACCCGTGATGAATCACCGGTGAATTCTGATTTCGACAGCGCCGCACCGGTACCCTGCCTTGGTAGGAATCACTCGCGCAGGCTTGCCGAATCGACCATCCGCGGACACTTCGGGCGGCCTGGACGCCGTGCATTCCCCACCTAAGCGTGGGGCCTACCTAAGCGGGGTAACAGCGGGTACCGCGCGCCTCAATAATCCAGATCAGCAAGCGTGACCCCTTGCTAATTCCCGATAGGGTGTAGGCACTCCCCGCGCCTACACCCTTTTTTTTTATGGTGCTTCCGACTTTCGTGAGGTACCGCATGCGTGTGCAAGTGGCCGCAAGCAAAGCGCTGGCTCTATCGGTAATTGCCCGCTTTACGCGATCGCCTTCACGCACGGAATTGAGTCAGCATGGCAGTCCTTGCGGCTACGCGCTTTCCCTCCCTTGTGGGGGTACCGGAATATTCGTATTGCCTGACTTTCCGAACATGCAAAGGGATGGCGGAAGAATTCGCCGCAACGCAAGAAATCTCTTCGCACCCGCAAAGAAGATTCCGGACAACGCAGCAAATATGCAATGAAAAGCCGAAGCGAAAAAAGCGAACCAAAACCCCAGGAAATGACGGAATTTTCCACTATGAAAACAAGCTGAATTCTTCTGCATCACCGCCTCTGATGACATCCCTCCCTTTGTCGGGTCCACTCTTCAGTGGGGATAGAAAACAGGGCAAAAACGCCCGCGCCGCCTTGAAGAGCGACCCCCATGAGCCATACACTTCGCCGGGCTCAACGCTGTGATGCAGTGCAAGGAAATAGCGCACGCATCACAAAGTCATCGCCGCAAAGTTCATCTCCGCCCGGCACGCCCAGGTAGTGGAAAGGCACCGACGTGTGCCATGTTGGACAAGCGGCTTCGTCGCAGCAATCCCCGGCCAGGAGACGGGCGGGAGTGCGGACCTTTCGGGTTTCAAGGGAATTATCAAGACGTGTTCAAGCTTTCAAGCCTTCTGTCTTACCGTAGAGCGGTACTGTTGCTGGGGATGATTCCGTTGCTGGCATCCTGCGCATTGGCGCCGGGGATGCGCTTCGATCCGCAGCGCCCGCTTGATCCGGAAGATCCGAATACCGTACCCAAAGTCACCCCCATCACCCCCGCCCTGGTGCGCGCGATGAAGGCCGCCGCCGCGCCGGCGAACGCAGATGTAAGCGAACTGTTTGGCACGCCGGAGCCCTATACGGTAGGCGTTGGCGACATCCTCTCCATCGTCGTGTGGGACCACCCCGAACTCGTGTTCCCCACCCAGACCTACTCCATCGGCTCCGCGTACGAGATTCCCAACTACAGTGGCGCAGCCAACGTACCGGGATACGTGGTCAGCCCCGCCGGCACCATCCAGTTTCCGTACGCAGGCGTACTCACTGTTCTCGGCAGAACGCCGGACCAGATTCGCGGCGAGCTCAGTACGCAATTGAAGGGCGTCGTCAACATGCCCCAGGTCACCGTGCGCGTACTCGCCTTCCGTAGCAAGCGCGTGTACCTGGATGGCGAAGTGAAGACCCCCGGCCCGCAAAACATCGACGACGTGCCGATGACGCTGGTTGAAGCACTCAATCGCGCCGGTGGCGTCAATGTCACCACCGGCGACAACAGCCGCATTCGCATTGCCCGTAGCGGCAAGAACTACTTTGTCAACCTGCCCGCGCTACTGCAACAAGGCATCGACCCGGCACGCGTCATGCTGCGCAATGGTGACATCGTTCGTGTGGAACAGCGCGAAGACAGCAAGGTGTTTGTCACCGGCGAAGTGGTGCGGCCATCCACGATTTTGCCGCGCAATGGCCGCCTCACGCTGAATGAAGCGATTGGCGAAGCCGGCGGCGTCAATCCCGTTTCCGCCGATGCGAAGGAACTCTATGTGATTCGCAAGAACGTGGACGGCGAAGCTGAAGTCTTCCACCTTGACGGAAAGTCGCCCGTGTCGCTGGCGCTGGCGGAATCGTTCGAACTGAAACCCAAGGACGTCGTGTATGTCGACGCAGCCGGTGTAGTCCGCTGGAGCCGCGTGATCAACCAGTTGCTCCCGAGCGGCAACTTCTTCAACTCCACCGCGAACACGATCAAATGATCAAGACCGTGCTCGTAGTGTGCATAGGCAACATTTGCCGCAGTCCGATGGCGGAAGCACTGCTTAAGCAAGCGCTGCCCGAGGCGAATGTCGTGTCGGCCGGGTTGGGCGCGCTGGTTGGCCAACCGGCCGATCCGCACGCGGTTGCATTGATGAGTGGCCTGGGCCTGGACATTACCGGCCACCGTGCGCGCCAGCTCAATCGCGCAATCGCCACGCAAGCCGATTTGATCCTGGTGATGGACAACCCGCAAAAGCAGGAGATCCAGCGACAGTATCCGGCGACGACGGGGCGGGTATTCCGGCTTGGCGAACTTGCCAGGTTCGATGTGCCGGACCCATATCGCGAGGCGCTCCCCGCCTTTGAAAACGCGCTGCAGTTGATCCAGCGTGGCGTGGAAGTTTGGGTGCCGCGCATCCAGGCGCTCCGTTAACAGTATTTGTAGTAGAGCCAATGAACCAGAATCCTCTTCCCGTTGCTGTTGCTGGTCCGCCGGACGACGAGATTGATCTCGTACGGTATCTGGATGTATTGCTCGCCAGCCGAGTGCTGATCGCGACGATCGCCGCCGTAGTCCTGGCACTTGGTGTTGCTTATGCTTTCCTGGCCCGGCCGGTGTACCAGGCAGACATCTTGGTGCAGGTGGAAGACAACCCCAATAGTGCGAAGAGCCTGCTGGGGGATGTGTCCAGCCTGTTCGACGTAAAGGCTGAAGCGACCGCCGAGATCGAGATTCTTCGCTCGCGCATGGTGGTGGGCAAGGCCGTCGACAACCTGCATCTATACATTTACGCCAAGCCCAACTACTTGCCATTCTTCGGTGCATGGATTGCCAGCCGGGCGAAAGGCCTATCCGAACCGGGTTTGCTCGGGTTCGGCGGGTTTGCGTGGGCGAAGGAATCCATCGATGTCGATCAATTCGATGTGCCCGAATCCCTGGAAGGCGAGAAGTTCAAACTGGTCGCGTTGGGTGAAGGCCGCTACCGCGTGGAGCAAGACAGTCTGGACAAGCCGTTGGAAGGCCGCGTAGGAGAGTTGCTGCAAGCCAATCAAAACGTTGGCAGCTTTACCCTGTTGGTGAAGGATCTCAAAGCCAAGCCCGGAATTGTCTTCAATCTGGTACGTAGTTCACGTTTGCAGACGCTGGAAAAGCTGCAAGACCAGCTCAAGATCGCTGAGAAAGGCAAGCAGAGCGGCATTATCGGTGCCTCGCTTGACGGTACCGATCCCAAGCTCACCGCAAGCATCCTCAATGAGATCGGCGACGAATATGTCGCCCAGAACATCAAGCGCAAAGCTGCCGAAGCCGAAAAGTCCTTGGTCTTCCTCGGCGACTTGGTGCCTCAGCTAAAAACCGAGCTTGAGCGCGCGGAAGTCAAATACAACGAAATGCGCAACAAGCGCAACACCTTCAACCTCAGTGAAGAAGGCAAGGCCTTCCTGCAGGAAAGCGTAACGGCGGAAACAAGCCTGCTTGAGCTGAAGCAGAAGCGTACGGAACTGCTTACCCGGTTCACGGCAACGCACCCCAGCATTCAAGCCCTCGACCAGCAGATCGCTACGCTGAGCGCCAAGGTGGGCGGCATGGCTGCCAAGTTGAAGACGTTCCCCAACGTCGAGCAGGACACCCTGCGTCTAATGCGCGACGTCCAGGTCAATAATGACCTCTACGTTGGGCTGCTCAACAATATGCAGCAGCTCAAGCTGGTCAAGGCCGGCAAGGTTGGTAACGTCCGCTTGCTGGACAATGCCCCCGTTCCCGAAGAACCCATCAAGCCCAAGAAGGGCCTTACCATCGCCCTGGCCGCTATCCTTGGCGTGCTGATCGGCGTGGTAGCAGCCTTTGCGCGCAACGCACTCTACGGCGGCATTACCGACTCCCAGGATATCGAGCAGCACAGCGGGCTGAACGTCTATGCCACTGTGCCGCTGTCGACGCAGCAAGGCATGCTCAGTGAGGAGATCCGCCTGCGCAAGCGCGGCCGGTTCCTGCTGGCAGACCGCTATCCCAACGATCCCTCAATCGAAAGCCTGCGCAGCCTGCGTACCGCGCTGCAGTTTGCGATGCTGGACGCCGACAACAACCGTGTTCTGCTGACTGGCCCCACACCAGGTGTAGGCAAGTCGTTCGTTTCCGCAAACCTGGCGCTGGTCATGGCCACCGGCGGCAAGCGCGTCTTGCTCGTAGACGCGGATTTGCGCAAGGGCTATCTCAACCAGTACTTTGGCAAGGAGCGGCAGCGCGGGCTCTCCGACGTGTTGATTGGCCAGGTCAGCTTCGACGAAGCCGTACACCGGGGCGTCTTCGAGAATCTGGACTTTCTGAGCACCGGCGTATTGCCACCGAATCCGGCGGAACTGCTGCTCAACGAACGTATGGTGAGTCTGCTGCAGGAGATCAGCGAGGGGTATGACCTGGTCCTGATCGACACCCCGCCGGTACTCGCGGTATCGGACACGGCGATCCTGGCGGCGCGCTGCGGCACCGTGTTTCTCGTCACCCGGTTTGAGAAAACGACGATTGGTGAGGTCACCGAATCGGCCAAGCAGCTTCGTCAATCCAACGCTGAAGTGAATGGGGTCGTCTTCAATGGATTGGATGCCAGTGCCTATCGCTATGGGTATGGGTCGAAGTATGGGCGCTATCGGTATGCGTATTACGGGTATACGAGTGAAGTGACGGCCCCTGCCAAACATATGGAGGACACCGGCACTGCTCGATAGCACTAGCGAGTAACTAGCCCCGATCAGACTGTAAACAGCCGCTTGACTGCTTACATTAACAAAGTCCTTGAAATGCCGCGGCTCTGGTCAGCCAGCGGCTTATCCGAAGCACCGGTGGCGTCAGCTCCTGCGCTTCGTTGTGCCATCGCAGAATGGCCCGCGCCGGAAAGCTTCGCGCGAATTACTTGTACGCAATCGTGTCACCAGCATGCTTGTTTGAATACAGGGCAGGAATACATTCGCGCGTGCGATTGCATTGCGAGTCGTCGGCACGCGATTTGGAAAATGCAGAAAATGGATCTGGAATCCTCAAAATGAAGAAGGTATTAGTCGTCTTCGGGACACGTCCGGAAGCCATCAAGATGGCACCGCTTGTCAAGTTACTAATGGAAGAAGATGGTGTGCATTGTGGCGTTTGCGTTACGG
This sequence comes from Cupriavidus sp. 05L310, assembly GCF_056398185.1. NCBI lineage: Bacteria > Pseudomonadati > Pseudomonadota > Betaproteobacteria > Burkholderiales > Burkholderiaceae > Cupriavidus > Cupriavidus sp. 05L310. Next base: position 43,785 of record NZ_JBFTOX010000037.1, on the reverse strand, counting down.
CGCAACATCGCGAAATGCTGGACCAAGTCCTGCGACTGTTCGATATCCGTCCCGACTACGACCTCAACGTGATGAAGCCGGGACAGGATCTGTTTGAGTTGACCGGCAACATCTTGGGGGGAATGAAGCCGGTGCTTAATTCGTTTGCTCCCGACCTTGTGCTGGTGCATGGCGACACTAGCACGACCCTGGCGACCACACTTGCCGCTTACTACAAGCAGATCCCGGTCGGCCATGTCGAGGCCGGCCTGCGCACGGGCAACCTCTACTCGCCGTGGCCCGAGGAGGCCAATCGGAAGGTCACTGGCTCGCTAGCGTCGTTGCATTTCGCACCGACTCAGCGCTCGCGACAGAATCTGCTGAACGAGGGGGTGCGAGAAGAAACCGTCGTGGTAACGGGAAACACGGTGATCGACGCGCTGCTCTCCATTAGAACTCGCTTGCAGTCAGATGCGTTGCTGCGGGAACACGCCGCTCGACAGATTCCATATGACATCCGTGGGCGCCGCATCGTGCTGGTGACTGGCCATCGCCGGGAGAGCTTTGGAGATGGTTTCGAGCGCATCTGTGCTGCGCTTGCGCAGATCGCACGGATGCACCGAGACGTTGATGTCATCTACCCCGTACATCTAAACCCCAATGTGCGCGAGCCTGTAGGCAGACTTCTCAAGGGCATTGAAAACGTCCATCTGATCGAGCCTCTCGAATATCTACCTTTCGTCCATCTGATGGATAGCGCCCACCTGATTCTGACCGATTCCGGGGGCATCCAAGAGGAAGCACCTTCGCTAGGCAAACCAGTACTGGTGATGCGCGATACAACAGAGAGGCCAGAAGCGGTCGAAGCGGGCACGGTAAGGCTGGTAGGGACATCCGTTGAACAACTGGTCGCCAGCACCTCGGAGTTGCTCGAAGACGAAAACGCCTACGTGGCGATGAGCCGCTCGCATAACCCATATGGCGATGGTGCCGCCTGCGCTCGTATTAGTCGGGCAATTCAATCATATTTTTCGTAATCGAGAGCAACAAAAATGGAATTTCAAACCATTTCCGTCATCGGCTTGGGCTATATTGGTCTACCCACCGCGACCGTCTTTGCTGCACGCCAACGAAAGGTCGTCGGCGTGGACGTCAACCAACACGCGGTAGACACCATCAACCAGGGAAAGATCCATATTGTCGAGCCAGATCTCGATATGCTCGTGCACGCAGCTGTGTCGCAAGGCTTCCTGCGGGCAACCACTAAACCCGAGCCCGCCGATGCTTTCCTGATTGCGGTGCCGACTCCGTTCAAGGAGGAGAAGCGGCCGGATCTCTCCTACATCCAGGCGGCAGCCGAGGCAATTGCGCCAGTGCTCCAAAAGGGCAATCTAGTGGTGCTGGAGTCTACCTCGCCCGTGGGGGCAACGGAGCAACTGGCGGCATGGCTCGCTGAAGCCCGACCAGATCTGTCTTTCCCCCAACAGCAGGGTGAACTCTCCGATATTCGCGTAGCACATTGCCCGGAGCGCGTGCTGCCAGGACACGTGTTGCGCGAACTAGTAGAGAACGATCGCATCATCGGCGGCATGACCTCGAAATGCAGCGAGGCTGCGCAGTCGCTCTACGAACTGTTTGTACGAGGCCGCTGCATAGTGACGGATGCCCGTACCGCGGAAATGTGCAAGCTAACCGAGAACGCGTTTCGCGACGTCAACATCGCCTTCGCCAATGAACTCTCGATGATTTGCGACAAGGTTGGGGTCAACGTGTGGGAACTAATCAGCCTGGCAAATCGCCATCCGCGAGTCAGCATCCTCCAACCCGGACCGGGAGTCGGTGGGCACTGCATCGCCGTTGATCCCTGGTTCATTGTCGACGCAGCGCCCGAGCGCGCCAGGATCATACGCACTGCACGAGAGGTAAATGATGCCAAGCCCCACTTCGTCGTAGAGCGAGTCAAGAAAGCAGCGAGCCGCTTCAAGGATCCAGTGATCGCTTGCTTTGGACTGGCCTTCAAGGCAAATATCGATGATTTGCGAGAGAGTCCGGCCGTTGACATCGTTGCGGAACTGCTCACCGCCAAGGCAGGCTCGATCTTTGTAGTAGAACCGCACGTAAAGAAGCTTCCGGAATTGCTCGCTGGCGCCGAACTGCTCGATGCCGAACGGGCGCTTAATAGCGCCGACATTGTAGTGCTCCTAGTTGACCACCAACAGTTCCGCAAATTGGATACGGATAGATTGCAGGCACGTATTGTGATTGATACGCGTGGCATGTGGTCTACCAAACGGCAGGAAATTTGATACCGCCGCATGCCGTAGAAGGTCTGTCGCTCAGTCCATCATCATGTCAAAAGCGTTCTTACTGTCTCTGACACGCAGGGGATCGTTCCTAAGCGCGTCCTTGCTGGGACTGGGCTCTGCGGTGACAAGCCGCGGATCCGTCTTTGTTATCAATATTGCACTGGCCCATTCTTTGTCAGTACATGACTACGGAATATTTTCTTATTCTTATGTAACAGCGCTAAATCTAGGTCTTTTTCTTGCAACTGGAGTGTCCCAGGCCGCTAGCCATGTTCTGCCAAAAGTAACCAACAAGGAAGCTTTGACGCGGCAATTGATGGCTTTTCTTGTGGCGATCTTCGTAACCTCCTTAGGGGCCGCATTATCTATCTTCCTATTTGCGGGTCATATATCTCGGTCCGCGTTCGGTACCACTGAGGCAATCATAGAGATCCAGTTGGGTGCAGGTCTCTTGTTTGCCGCGGCAGTTTTGCAGGGCACGCAGGGATTTCTTTATGCGCTGCATGAGCACAGGCTGGCAGCCGCATACGCCATTGCGCCGGCAGCCACCTCGGCTGCAGCAATATGGATTTGTATGCCAATCAGAGAGCCAGAAGTGGCTCTATTGATATTTATATTGGCTAATGCAGCTGGGGCATTTCTCACGATATGCTTTCTCCGACTTAGATATCTACGCGGAATCGGGTGGTGGACGATAGATAGAGCGGCGATCCGCCTTGCGCTTAACAAGGCAGTGCCTTCGATACTGACTACTGCTCTCGGCGCCCCGGTTCACTGGATGTGTATGTCAATGCTAGCGGCGACAGCGGAAGGGGCTAGGGAGCTGGCATTATTTTCCGTCTCGTTTCAATGGTATGTGCTAATTACATTTATTCCTGCGGCATTGGGAAATCTCGTGCTGCCTTTTTTGTCTGCTCGCGATGGACATGATTGGAAAGATGCCGCTCGTTCCAGATTTCGGCAGACACTGGTTATTGCAGGATTAATAGCTATTTTTTTTGGCGGCATTACATTTGTTTTTTCCCGTAATTTATTAGAAGTATTCTATCCAATCTCCTATCTCGATGCTGTGCATGCAGTACGCGCGCTCGCTTGTGCGGGGGTGCTTTGCTCTATCAGTATGATTATGCAACAGCGCATTTCATCGTTCGGGCGGTTCTGGATAAACTTTAAATTGACACTGGTTTATTCGGTGGTATATGTCCTCTGCGTCTATTTGTTTTTGAAATTTAATTTTGGAAGTGTGGCGCCAGGTTTAGGTATGGCCGTCGGATATATTGTGCTGATTTTTCTGCAAATAATTGTGCTTCTAAGATCGAGAGAGGGTTGAGGATGGCACTGTATATTATTTTGATCGTGGCTCTAGTTGTAAACTTCTTTGGCGGTCAAATTCTTTCTGTGCTTTTTGTTGGGGCGGATGTGGTCGGCGTTCCCGCAAATGATTACTACGTCGCATCAAATATCGAGATGGGGATTGTATTGGCGATATGTGCGTCAATTTTCATTAAATTTGGATCGAAATTATCATCAAAGAAACTTTCTGATTGCAGGTATGAGTCGACGCATAATCGCCTGGGTGTGGTTGTGTTGGAGGTCATATTGATTGGACTCGCTCTGTGGGCGATATCCGGTGTCGATTGGGGGTTTTCTGCCCAATCTAGAGGGGTGAATCAGTTCAATAGATCGATAGACACGGCTCTATCAAGATTTACTCTTGTTGGATTATTTGTTCTTTCGGTATATCTAAATTCACTGGGCCTTTCGCGTAGAAGCATAGTGGTTTCTGCATTATATTCGGTGTGCCTTGTCTTGAATCAGATAAGTTTGGGCGATAGAAGGCTCGCGGTCTACGTCTGCTTGATAATTTTGTCGCGGATGATATTCAGTCACTATGAGAGCAATTCCAGGCGGAGTTTCTTTAGATCAAAATCGGTTCTGGTTGGGGCGGCAGCCTTTGCGATTATTTCTTTTTTGTCCTACGCAATCAGGTCCAGTGGGGCAAGTGTAGAATTTGGCGCTGGAGAGGGAGCTGCTCGCGCAATACTCACGTCAATCGGGTATCCGGGAATACTATGGAAAGTTAAGGAGTATGTTGAAAATACAACTGGATACATGCTCGGCCAGACGATTTTCCCGTCGCTGCATACTCTGGTAATTCCAAGTGTTTTTCTATATATGATGGGGGAGGGAGAATCCGTTCAGCGGGGCTCTCTTATATTTGATGGCATGTTTAACGATAACCCAAATATGGGATACGATTTCATGCTGTTGGCAGATTTGTATTGGAATTTTGGTTGGTTTGGGTACGCCCTCTTCATTTTAGCTTCGCTATGGATTGCCGGCAGTATATACAAATTTGCAGTTTCGGGAACTGTATTTGGCAGGTCTATGGTTCCTCTTCTCATGATCGCATTTGTTTCATCGCTGAGATCGGATACGATTTTTTTTGTTAAATCTGTTCTGATGTCTTACGTTGCGACAACAATTCTTACGATAGTTGTTAATCCTTCATTGAAACGAGCGGGAGAAGGTTTTGATAATAATTAATCTTCTTCCTGTTAGGAAGGGTGGTGGATTGCAGAATGCACTCAGCTTGCTTGGAACTATTCCAGTAGGAACTCGATGTATGGTTGCGTTTCGTCATAATTCCAAGATTGTGGAATCAATTTCTAGATCTGGATTTAGATCGGAAGCTGCTCGGGACACCTTATTTTCCAGGCTTAGATCGGAGGTAGCTCTGCGGAGGGAGTCGACGAACAACAATATCGTTTGCTTCACATTGTTTGGGCCGCCTCCAATTTTTAGCAAGGGAAGAGTAATCAATGTGGTCGGTTGCGCATATTCAAATCTTTTTTACCCAGAAATTGATTTTTGGCGGGGATTTGGTCGAGTGGCTAGGTTTTATAAGGGGGCAATAGATCTGTATAGAAGGTGGTCTATTGGAAAGGCTGATTACTGGATTTTTGAGACTGAGGTATTGGCCCGGCGCGCCGTGGAGGTCTTCTCCTTCCCTGCTAATAGGGTGTTTGTGGTTAGGATGGCGCCGAGTCCAGTTGCAATAAATAGGAAGGGCGACTCTAAATTCATAGGCTTGGAAGGCGATGTGTTTAATGTTCTGTATTTGACTGGATTTCACAAAAACAAGCGAATTGAATCGCTGATTGAAGTTGCGAGGATTGTAAAAGAAGAGGGAAGGATTAGATGTAAGTTCATTCTAACTCTGGATGATAGGGTTAAGGATGTAATGGATATCTTGTTTAGAATAAATGATCTTGGTTTGTCAGACTATTTTCTGAATTTAGGGCCAATATCTCCTGATCGGGTTGGCGAACTGATCGATCAGTGTGATGCTATGTGCAATTTGGCTAGATTGGAGAGTTTTAGCAACAACTTCGTTGAGGCATGGTCGCTTAAAAGGCCGCTTCTCGTAACCGATGCGGACTGGTCAAGGGATTCGTGCGGAGAGGGTGCGGTTTATGTTAATCCATGCGACCCGAGATCGATTGTAGATGCCATTGATATGTTATCGAGAAACGATGATGTCTATAGATCCGTTGTTGAGTCAGGGGATAAGGTTCTTGGTACCTACCCGGATGCTAAGAAGAAGACAGAAGAGTATTTTGATATTTTAAAAAGAAAGGATCTTTCTGTATTCAGAGGTCCCAATGTATGGATGAGGAAGAGATGAAATATTTCTTCGTGGTATTGTTTGAAATGGTTATGAGGATCATTTTTTCAATGCCGAGGTTCATGTTTTTTAATTTTCTGAAGACCATATTCCTAAGAGCTTGCGGAGGGAAGATTGGTTGCCGGGTCGTATTCTATCCCGGTGTCTGGATCTGTACTGGCCGCAATCTCGTCGTAGGTGATGATGTTGATTTCGCATTAGACGTACTTGTAACAACCGATGGAGGGGTACGGATTGGAAGCAGAACTTTAATCGGCTATCGCACGCAGATACTGTCGAGCAATCATCGAATCCCTTCTGGAAGGGGGAGGATATTTGGTGCCGGGCACGAAAGAATGGCGGTTGTGATTGGTGCGGATGTCTGGATTGGGGCCAATTGCATCGTTCTTCCTGGTGTGACGATCGGCGAAGGTGCTGTCGTTGCCGCCGGAAGCGTCGTGACTCGTGACGTACCAGCTTTTACGATGGTCGGTGGAGTGCCAGCCAGAACAATTAAAGTAAGAGAGTAGAAATGCGACAGATTCTTCAAGATTTGGCATCGGGTTCAACATCGATTGTGGATTCGCCATGTAGCTCTGCCAGGGTGGGGCATGTGTTGGCGGCAACACGGACAACACTGATATCTGCTGGAACGGAGAGGATGCTGGTGGATTTCGGACGGTCCTCCTTGCTTACTAAGGCAAGAATGCAGCCGGAAAAGGTCAAGATGGTCCTGGAAAAAATCGCCACAGACGGGTTGTCGACCACAATCGACGCTGTGCGCTCGAAACTGAGTCAGCCCATCCCGCTGGGTTACTGTAATGTTGGTGTTGTTCATGCGTTGGGGAAAGGCTCAGAGCAATTCAAGGTAGGCGACAGGGTTGTCTCTAATGGCCCCCACGCCGATGTTGTTTGCATTGCAAAGAATCTCTGCGCACGCATTCCCGATCAAGTCGATGACGAATCTGCGGCTTTCACGGTTGTTGCGTCGATTGGCCTTCAGGGTATCCGGTTGGCACACCCGACCCTGGGAGAGGCGTTCGTCGTCACCGGTGCAGGCTTGATCGGTCTGCTCACTGTGCAGTTGCTGCGGGCTCACGGTTGCCGGGTCCTAGCCATCGACTTCGATGAACGCAAACTGGAGCTTGCGGCCCGCTTTGGCGCCGAAACCTGTAACCCCGCTATGGGCGAGGATCCCGTGGCCGCGGGCTTAGCGTTTAGTCGAGGCAATGGTGTAGATGGAGTGATCATCACTGCATCTACTGCATCCAACGAGCCGGTTACGCAAGCCGCCCGTATGTGTCGGAAGCGGGGACGTGTCGTGCTAGTGGGCGTGACTGGTCTTGAGCTTAATCGCGCAGACTTCTATGAGAAGGAACTGAATTTCCAAGTTTCCTGTTCTTACGGGCCTGGGCGTTATGATCCAAGCTACGAGGAGCAGGGTCAGGATTATCCGTATGGTTTGGTGCGCTGGACCGAACAACGCAATTTTGAAGCGGTGCTCGATATGATGGCTGATGGTCGGATCGATGTCAGGCCATTGATCACGCATCGTTTCGCGTTCGATGATGCGCCCAAAGCCTATGATTTGTTGACATCCGACAAGTCGGCGCTCGGGATCTTGCTACAGTACCCGTCGACGACGGAAGGGGTCTTTACTCGACGTGTAGCGTTGGCTCCTGTCGTACAGGCCTTCGATGCGGCGCGCCCAGTTTGCGCTTTCATTGGTGCCGGAAACTATGCGTCGCGAGTGCTGATTCCTGCTTTCAAGGAGGCTGGCGCACAACTGCATACCATTGTGACTGCCGGCGGGGTTAACGGGGTAATTCACGGCAAACCGGCAGGCTTCCTTGCCGCATCGACGGATACGGAGGAAGTGCTTCGCGACCGCGAAATTAACGTTGCCGCCATTGTTACTCGCCACGGCTCCCATGCGAGCCTGGCGGTGAAGGCCTTGGCGGGGCGCAAGCACGTTTTTGTTGAAAAACCGTTGGCACTTACGCTCGATGAGGTTGCTAATGTTGAGAGCGCTTACACAGCGGCCCGGGCTTCAGGGCATAGCGCTCATTTGATGGTTGGCTTTAACCGTAGGTTTGCACCGCAAGTAGTCAAGATGAAGGCGCTGCTCACGTCTGTCCGTGAACCCAAGGCATTCATCATGACGATGAATGCCGGGGCGATTCCTCCGGACCATTGGACACAAAATGCCGACAGCGGCGGCGGTCGCATCATTGGCGAAGCGTGCCATTTCATCGACTTAATGCGCTATCTTGTCGGCTCCCAAATTGTGTCTGTTCAGGCTCGCCGTATGGGCGAGCACCCCGCGATCCCAGTGACTGAGGACAAGGCTAGCATCACGCTTGGCTTTGCCGATGGTTCGTTCGGAACAATTCACTACTTCGCCAACGGGAGTGGTGCCTTTCCGAAGGAACGGGTCGAGGTTTTTTGCGCCGGAAGAGTTCTGAGGATCGATAATTTCCGCAAGATGAGGGGTTTTGGCTGGCCAGGCTTTCGCAGCATGAACTTATGGCGTCAGGACAAGGGGCAAAAGGCTTGCGCCGCGGCTTTTTTGCGCGCAGTCGAGAGCGGCGCAGCGACACCAATTCCGGTAGAGGAGATTTTCGAGGTGGCGCGGGTATCCATTCAGGCTGCCGATCAGTTGCGCAAGCAATGAGCGATGTGGCAATCAAGGCGCGCACGGCTCTGGCATTGGGTATGCCGAGCCTTGCACGAGCGCTGCGTTATCGGGTGGGCATTCGTACCGGATTGAACCCCGTACGCCGGCTTCAAGCGCAGATCCCACCCGGGCCATTCTTCGCTCCACATGCTTTGCGGCCGATTCCAGAAGGGGTTGACTCGGGCATTGCGCTGAGCGCCTTTGATAGCCTGCCCTATTTTGGATGGTTTCACTCGGGGCGAGGGGGAATTCCAGATTGGCATTGCAATCCGTTCAATGGGAAGGGCTTTACTGCTCCGGAGCGCCCCTGGTGGCGGCTGCCGGATTTTGATCCGGAATTGGGTGATATCAAGACGATCTGGGAGGCGTCACGTTTCGACTGGGTGCTGGCGCTAGCCCAACGTGGAGCAGGCGGCCAATCCTCGGCACTTGAGCAACTTAACGCTTGGCTGGCATCCTGGGCTGATTCCAATCCCGCCTATCTCGGCCCAAACTGGAAATGCGGCCAGGAAGCATCGATTCGCGTCATGCATCTTGCTATATCCGCATTGCTGCTTGGTCAGCATCGAGCCCCCGAGTCGGCCTTGCTGGAACTTGTGCGGGTGCATCTGCTCCGCATTGCGCCAACACTGGGCTACGCCATCGCTCAAGATAACAACCACGGCACTTCGGAGGCTGCCGCGTTGTACATTGGTGGCAACTGGCTTGCGGCGCGAGGACACGCTGAAGGCCGGCGATGGCAACGGATGGGTTTCCATTGGCTGCGGAACCGAGCACTTAGGCTGATCGCTCCCGATGGAAGCTTCAGTCAGCACTCGACGGTCTATCACAGGGTGATGCTTGACACCTACGCCATGGTGGAAGTTTGGCGCAGGCAAAACGGTCTCCCTGGATTTCCTCAGAACGTCTCAACGAGGTTAGGCGCTGCAGCGAACTGGCTGTACCAGATGACTGATCCCGGCAGCGGCGATGTGCCAAACCTTGGAGCCAACGATGGTGCCCGGTTGTTGCCGTTGACGGCAGCAGACTACCGGGACTTCCGCCCGTCTGTGCAATTAGCATGTGCATTGTTCTTGCAAAGGAGGGCGTACGCGAGCAACGGAAGCTGGGAGGACGGATTGCGTTGGCTTGATGTTCCGGTTCCGTCCCGCCAGATGCCTGCGAGGCATTCATCGTTCATGCCAGATGGGGGGTACGGTCTACTGCATGGTCATCGAAGTTTTGCGCTTTTCAGGATCCCGCGGTATCGCTTTCGTCCCAGCCAGGCTGACGCCTTACATGTCGATTTTTGGGTGAATGGGGAAAACGTGCTGCGTGACGGTGGGAGCTTTAGCTATAGCGCCACCCCCGAACTTTTGCGTTACTTTGGTGGCACTGAAAGTCATAACACGGTGCAGTTCGATGATCACGATCAGATGCCACGGCTCAGCCGCTTCTTGTTTGGCGCCTGGCTTAAGGCGAAAGCAGTTAAACCTGTGGGGACCGATCCGCATGGGGCTTCCTGCGCAGCCGGCTATCGGGATTGGCTTGGGTGTTCGCATCACCGGGGGGTTGCATTGTCGGCGGGTTGTCTGCGGGTGATCGATCGGGTGGCCGGATTTAGAGAGAAGGCGATATTGCGTTGGCGCTTGCAGGCTGGTGACTGGTCCCTGCGTGATGGCATCCTGGTGAGCGGTCACCATGGTCGCCATGAATTGCGGATCAGTGCGGACGTGCCGATCAAGCGCATCGAACTTGTGAGCGGCCTTGAGTCGCGCTACTACATGAATACGACGCAGATTCCGGTGCTGGAGGTCGAGTTGGATCGTCCTGGTACCTTGACGACGGAGCTTCAGTTTCAGCCATGAGAGTTCTCTATTTTCATCAGCATTTTTCTACACCTCAAGGCTCGGTTGGCATCCGCTCTTACGAAATGGCGCGTCAACTTGTGAGCCGAGGCCACCAAGTCACCATGGTCTGTGGTAGCTATGGTGGGGGAAAGACCGGCCTTATCGTACCGTTCGCCAAAGGGCGCCGTCGAGGGATGGTAGACGGTATCGATATTGTGGAATTCGACCTGGCGTATTCCAATAGCGATGGATTCGTCAAGCGTGGATTGACATTCATAAAGTTCGCGGCGCGCAGCGTTGGTTTGGCTCTTACTGAAAAATACGACGTGCTGTTTGCCACAACTACGCCGCTCACAGCGGGCATTCCTGGCATTTTTGCACGCTGGCTGCGGGGGAAGCCTTTTGTGTTTGAGGTGCGTGACCTCTGGCCAGAGCTCCCCCGAGCCATGGGCGTGATTCGAAACCCATTGGTGTTACAAGCCATGTCGGTACTTGAATGGGTCAGCTATCGCTCAGCTCACCGGCTTGTCGGACTTTCTCCCGGCATTGCAAAGGGCATTTCGCGTCGTGGTGTCCCGGCAGAGCGTGTCGCGTTGGTGCCGAATGGCTGTGACCTGGGTATTTTTGCCGGTACGGTCGAGCCTTGGCGGCCGGCTGGCGTGAAATCAAGTGATTTGCTCGCAGTATTTGCAGGAACCCATGGGATCGCAAACGGGTTGGATGCGGTGCTAGATACTGCGGCCGAACTCAAGCGTCGTGGCAGGCACGATATCAAACTTCTGCTGATTGGTCAGGGAAAGCTGAAGGCTGGCTTGCGGGAGCGAGCCGCGCGGGAGGGTCTAAGTAACGTGGTGTTCCACGATCCTGTCAACAAAGCCCGTTTGGCTGGGCTGATGGCCGCTACCGATGTTGGGCTGCAGATATTGTCCAATGTCCCGGCGTTCTACTACGGTACGTCGCCGAATAAGTTTTTTGACTATATTTCTGCTGGCTTGCCAGTACTGAACAATTACCCGGGCTGGCTGGCCGAGTTGATTGGACAGTATCGCTGTGGCTTTGCTGTGCCGCCAGACGACCCAGCCGCATTTGCTGACGCGTTGGAGATGGCATCAAGCGACCGGGCCGAGTTGAAAGTCATGGGGCAGCGCAGCCGTGCACTTGCGGAAGAGCAGTTCAGTCGGGTGATCTTGGCGGATCGTTGGGTGGATTGGGTACAGGGTGTCCTACCACTTGCAAGCAATACTGAGGCCGCGGCTAACAAATGAGAACTGTGAAGGGATCTGATTGATGAAGCGCATTTTCGACATTGTTCTCGCAGCCGCAGCGTTGCTTCTTCTCAGCCTGCCGCTTCTAATATTGACTTGGCAAGTACGCAAGAAACTGGGGAGTCCCGTGTTTTTCCGTCAAACTCGTCCAGGGTTGAACGGAAGAGTGTTCCAGATGATCAAGTTCCGCACGATGAGCAACGCACGCGGGGCAGACGGCGAACTCTTGCCAGACGCCATCCGTCTCACCCCCTTCGGCCGCTTCCTTCGATCCACCAGCCTCGACGAACTTCCCGAACTCTGGAATGTCCTGAAAGGCGACATGAGCCTGGTTGGCCCGCGTCCCTTGCTGACGGAGTACTTACCCCTGTACTCACCTGAACAAGCCCGCCGCCACGACGTTCGTCCCGGTATCACTGGCTGGGCCCAAGTAAACGGCCGTAATGCACTGAGCTGGGACGAAAAGTTCAAACTAGATGTCTGGTACGTAGAAAACCGCACGCTCTGGCTAGACATCAAGATCCTTTGGCTCACCGTGCGCAAGGTACTAGTTCGTGAGGGCATCAGCGCGGCTGGTGAAGCGACCATGACAAAGTTCACGGGAAATAGCCAATGAAGGCATTAGCGTTGTTAGGCGCTGGCGGCCACGGCAAAGTGGTTGCGGATGCAGCGCTTGCGGCCGGTTGGCAGTCTGTAGTGTTTTTTGACGATGCCTGGCCAGGTGTGTCATTGAATGGCCGCTGGTCAGTAATCGGGGATACCGCTGCTTTGTTGAATCGGCTACGCGATTTCGATGGTGTCCTCGTCTCGATCGGCAACTCGGCTACACGCATTCTAAGACACACGACGTTGCACTCAGCGGGGGCCCAGCTTGTTACGGTGGTTCATCCTCGCGCTTGTGTCAGTCCTTTTGTACGGTTAGGCGTTGGCACCGTGGTGATGGCCAACGCCGTGGTGAACGTCGATTCCGTAGTGGGTGAAGCGAACATCATTAACACCGGCGCTACCGTCGATCACGATTGCGTGTTGGCGGCGGGAGTACACATTGGCCCTGGCGCGAACCTGTCGGGGAACGTGTCGGTTGGCGCCGGTAGCTGGATCGGAGTGGGCTCCTGTGTGCGACAGGGTATCCGCATTGGCGCGGGCGTAATGGTTGGTGCGGGTGCTGTGGTGGTCAGCGTAGTACCCGATGGACTCACTGTAGTTGGTTGTCCCGCCGCGCCACTGAATCCGACTTGACTAGCAGCCGCATCATGCGGTCTCAAGCATCTCTGCGTATCTAACTTCTATTGCCCATGCTCAATACATCATTGTCGCCCTGGCCCAGCTTCACCGCTGAAGAGGCCGCTGCAGTCCAGGAAGTATTGTTGTCCAACAAAGTCAACTACTGGACCGGCACCGAAGGCCGTGAATTCGAACGCGAATTCGCCGCCTGGGTAGGCGTGGAACACGCCGTCGCACTGGCCAACGGCACCCTGGCTCTGGACGTGGCCCTGAAGGCGCTGGACATCGGCGCTGGCGACGAGGTGATAGTCACCTCCCGTACCTTCCTGGCGTCCGTGTCCAGTATCGTACTGGCCGGTGCCACCCCGGTCTTCGCCGACGTGGATCGCGATGACCAGAACATTACCGCCGAGACCGTGCGGGCGGTGCTGAGCCCGCGCACCAAGGCCATCATCTGCGTGCATCTTGCGGGCTGGCCGTGCGATATGGATCCCATCATGGCGTTGGCAAAGGAGCATGGTGTTGCGGTGATCGAAGATTGTGCCCAGGCGCATGGTGCGTTCTACAAAGGGCGGGCTGTAGGCTCAATCGGTCATGTCGGAGCCTGGTCTTTCTGCCAGGACAAGATCATGACAACCGGCGGCGAAGGCGGCATGGTGACGACGAACGACCGTGATCTGTGGGCGCGCATGTGGGCTTACAAGGATCATGGCAAGAGCTACGAGGCGGTTTATGAGCGAGAGCATCCGCCGGGCTTCCGCTGGTTGCACGAGTCGTTTGGCACCAACTGGCGCATGCTGGAGATCCAGGCGGCTATCGGTCGTATTCAACTGAAGCGCATGGCGGACTGGACCGCGCGGCGAACGGCGAACGCCATGACGCTGGTCGAGGCACTGAAGCCGTGCAAGGCGCTGAGGGTTCCCTTGCCGCCGGCAGGCGTTGAGCATGGCTGGTACAAGTTCTATGCGTTCGTACGGCCCGAAGCATTGGCTAATGGCTGGGATCGGGACCGGATCATGGCGGAGATCAACGCAGCGGGTGTTCCGTGCTATTCGGGTTCCTGCTCCGAGGTGTATCTGGAAAAGGCGTTCGATGGTACCGGATGGCGTCCGGCCGAGCGTTTGCCTGTGGCGAAGGAACTGGGTGAGACGAGCCTGCTGTTCCTGGTGCATCCAACCTTGACCGAGGCAGAAATTGCGCGGACCGCACAGGCGGCTCGCGCGGTGGTGGAGCGGGCTACGCGTGGTTGACAGGGGGCACGAGAAGGCGGGAAGGGCGCGCGCGGCTTGTCCGGACGGGCGGGCGCCTGGTGATGCGGGTGCACGGTCATGACGCTGTGGGCACATGTCATTCCGTTCGGCGATAGCACGTGGACTTTGCCGCTTGCCGCGTCTGTCGCTGTTGCCTTGCTGCTTGGCGGGGATCGGGCGCGGGCCATTCGTTGGCTGGCCTGTTTTGGCGCCGGCGTCGCGTTGATTGTTGCCGGCAAGCTGGCGTTCGATCTGCGCGGCTGGTGTCTGCCATCGATTGGCTTCTACAGTATCAGCGGCCATGCGATGCAGACCACGGCAATCTATCCGCTGCTGTTCATGATGCTCTTTTCCGCAGGCGGGCCTCAAGCCGCGCGATGGGGATTCCTGCTGGGGTTGGCGGCGTCGATGTTCATGGCGGTAACGCTGCTGGCCGGCAACTATCACACGCTGTCTGAAACGCTGGCTGGCATGGCAGTCGGTGCGATGGTCGTTTGCACGTATCTGCGCTGGCAGCCGGTCTTGCGCCCGGCGCATCTGGCCTTGCTTGTCGCGTTGCCGGTTGCCGTGGTGGTGCTGGTCGATATGCATGGCACGGTCAACCCGACCAAGGCGGCGCTCTGGCAGCGCGCGGCTGTCTGGCTCGGTGCTACCGAGCAATATACGCGGCAGATCTATACGGATCCGGTCAACGGCACGCGGCGGGTATCTGTGCGGCTGCGCAGGCTTTCTTAAACCCCGGGCGCGTCATTGCTACGTCGCGCGGGCGGCGTCCCTTTGCATCGACGTGCCCGCAATCATGTTGCTCCCCAATTGGGGCCGGAGCGTATCGAAGCCGCGGGCAGTCGGTTTGGGGGCTGCCAAGTCGTATCTTGTGAGCAATCGAGGCAGCGTTCTGGCGCGAGTCTGGCAGGTCTCAATTTCTCACATAACGGAATGACCATTCGGGCTATACTCCCCCGTCGTCGAAACAGCGATGACCGGGATTGGCGTCCCGAAGTACAGGCGGACCAGCCGCGAAGTTGCGGCTTTTCTTCCGTCCCCCCGATTGGAGTTGGGGAGCGGTTCAATAACCGTTGTACACAGGAGGTATCTCTCATGGCGGATCTCGCCTGCGATGCACGTTCGTGCATGTTCCGCAATCCTCTTCGAGTCAGTCCTTTGGTTGCCGTTGCCTATTTGCCGCGCAGCCTGCCCGCGTCTAGCCGTGGCGAGTTGCAACGTGGTGCAGATTTGTGGTTTGCAAGCAAGGTTGAACAGCAAGCACAAGGTCGCGACCATGCATGAAGTCACACGATATGGTGTCACCGCGTGCCGGTCGGGGCGTAACACCTCTCTTACAACCTGCGCCAAACTCGAATCTCCCGCCGAACTCGCCGCCGCTAAAGCCGCGCACCTTCACGCGTTGTTGCTCATGACACATGGCAACTGCCTTGAGCGATTCGTCAGCATGGATGCGAACATTCAGGAGAGCCTGCTTTCCCTGGCGGCGGATCTTGCATTGCAGATTTCGGCACTGAGTGAACTGGCGCTTGTGGACGTGCCGGATCAATCCACTTCTGTTTGATAGCTGCCACCCATTTGGGTGAATAACGTATGCAAATCGGCCTCGCGGGGTTCTCGGAGCGCCTCGAGGCCGTACGCTGCATTTTGTTGCGCATCCACAGAGCATCGCCAGTCCGAGTGGTGCATCTTGACCTGGCTTGCTCCACCTCGGTGCGAAGGAGATCGGGCCGCGCCATGCCGCTGTTCGTGCGGACGCCTGTGCCGGATTTGTCTTTAATGTATCCGGGCCGATACCCAGGATTAGAGCGTCAGGCAGCCAAAAAGTGAGACGCACGGTCAAGTCCCTCCGACCGGGGGGATTATCCTGCGTGCGGATTTTGCTTCGCGCGCCTGGTGCCGCAGCCGCCGAAGGCCGTGACTGGTTCTGCCTCTGGTTGAGTTGTGTCGGGCTTCCGTGCGGGGAACGGGCGAAGGAGTAAAGCCGTTTAGAAATTGCCACAAACGCCAGCCCCTGCCGGACCTATGGAAATTCATCAAAGTGCTTTTACCCGCGAGCAGTTCGACGCCTATTTCGCGTCGTATGCGGGCATGGAAGGCGGGAACCCCGCGGCCGCCGTATGGTTTTGCGAGTTTTCACCCAGTGGCGTCGAGACGCCGCTGAGCGATTCGCTGCGGCCTTTACCGCAGCCTCATGCATGGGACGAGGCATTTCGCAGTCGGCACCGGCAGGATATGGCGCGCTGGCAGACGCATCAGCGCATTGCCCGGATCATGGCGGCAGCGCGCGAGAAGATACTCTACGGGCGCTCCGGAGGGGGCGACTGGCGGCAGTACCTGGAGGAGATGCTCTACCGGCCATGCGGCTGGGAGTTCAAGCTGAACCTCTTCCCCTTGGCGATCCGGCCAGAAGGCAGGCTCCCCTGGTCCAAGCTTTATCAGGGCCAGCCGGAATTGAATCCCAAGCAGCGCTATTTCGATCTGTGCCGGGACGGAGGGCGGTTCCGGTTCATCGGTGGCTTGTGCCGCCGGATGCGTCCCAAGGTGGTGGTGTGCCTGGGCGAGCGCCATGCCGACGATTTTCTGAAGGCCTTCGGCATGCAGGGGATTCCGGCAGTCGAGCACTTGCTCAAGCCGGCTGACCAGGCCAGGACTCTGCAGGTCTATATGCGGCAGGGCACCACGCTTATCGTCTGCCCGGCCGTTGCCGGTAGCGCCGGGCTAAGCTCCGACGTTTTGCTCAACGCCCTGGGGTGCTTCATCAGCCACTGGCTGTCGCACGAGGATTTTGCGGAGCGTGTCGATACGCACGCGCCGGACGCGCGCGGCGACATGAAGCCAGCGCCTGCGTCATGGTCCGCGGTACACGCCGTCGTTGGCGCTCCGCTCATGGCTTGTCAGATGTCGGCGTAGCCAGCGCTCATAGTCCTGGCCCTGTACCTTGAGGGCGGCGCGCATCAGCTCTTCGCGGCGCGGGCTGGCGGCCTCGATACGCAGGTCGCTCGGCGACATGCCGTAGGCGCGCCGAAATGCGCGCGTGAAATCCGATGCGCTGGAGAAGCCCAGCCCGTAAGCAATCTCGATCACCGGCAGATTGGGAAACCGCACCAGTTCCGACGCCGCCGCGCGCAGCTTGCGCTTGCGGATGTACGCGTGTACGCCGCCTTCGTGCTCGAACAGCCGATACAGCGAGGGCCGGGAAATGTTCATCGCCGCCAGCAAGCCGGTGGGCGATATATCCGGCTGGTGGGCGCTGTGGTCAATCAGGCGGCGGGCTCGCGCGAGCATGGCGTTGCGGGTGGCGGAACGGGCGTCGCCTTCCAGCCGCGCGGCTTTGCGGAAGGCGGCCACGAGCAGATGGATGGCTTCGCGCAAGGCCGGTGTGGCCTGCTCTGGTGTCATGCGCGGGAGTTCGCCGGCCAGCACGGTCACGTGCTCGACTGCGAGCATCGTCATTGGCGTGTTGGCCTCCACAATGCGGCCGTGCGCCGACTCGGCATCGGGGAAGACGGCGTCCATCAGCGGGCGCGGCACAAAGAACGAGAGGGCGTGCGAGGCGTCGCGCACCATGCGCGCGGGCTGGCCCAGATCCGTCAGCAGGATGCCGCCGTGGCGCGGCGTGGGATTGCGCCGCCGGCCTTCGACCAGGCCCGCATTGCCGCCGATAAACACCTGGAACACATAGTGCCGCATGGCGTCGGTGGAGATCCGCGCCACCGTGCGGTGCAGGTTGACGCCGTCGCAGCGGCAGTCGGTGAAGACCATGTCCTCGACCAGGTACCTGTCGATCGCCGCCGCGAAGGGGCGGGCGACTTGTTCTTTCGTCAGGTTCAGGTCGATGACATGGCCTACGCGATCGCGCCAGGCCAGGATCTGGCCGGCGGATGACCGGGTCCCGGTTGCGGTGCCGACTTCAAAGCGGGTATGCGGTATGCCGGAGGCGGGCTCCGGCGGCGGTTGCGGCTGGGCAAGTCTGTACGCTGTCATGGCATTGGAATTGCAGCCCGGTAATCAGGCTGCGGCGCGATCCAATGTACAGGAAACCGCCGGACTCCGTACAGACCCGCTTGCGCGAGGTCAGCCTGCCTTGGCTTGCTTGGCGTTCAGTTCCGCGAAATCCGCCAGCACCTCCTCCGGCCCACGCACGCGGGCACCGAAGGGGAAGGGCAGCAGTACGCGCGGACGCGGCGCCTTGCTTCTCTTGCCATCCAGGGAGCTGTAGGGCGCGTACTCCGGCACGATCGCTTGTACCAGGCTCTGGATCTTGAGCGGATCGCGCGTGTCGCAGGCGGCGAACAGGGCGGCCAGCAGATCGTGCAGCGTCTCCTCTTCGGTGGAGTGCTCTTTTGCACACATGATGCGTTCGTGCGAACTGGGGATGACGCCCTCGCCAATCAGCAGTTCTTCATAGAGTTTTTCGCCGGGGCGCAGGCCTACCACCTTGATCTCGATATCGCCGCCGGGATTGTCCCTGGTCTTTTCCTGCAGTCCGGACATATCGATCATGGTACGTGCCAGGTCCACGATGCGTACGGGGTCTCCCATGTCCAGCACGAACACCTCGCCGCCCTTGGCCATTGCGCCTGCCTGGATCACCAGTTGCGCCGCCTCGGGGATCAGCATGAAGTAGCGGACCACGTCGGCGTGGGTGATCGTGATCGGCCCGCCGGATTCGATTTGCCGGCGGAACAATGGCACGACCGAGCCGGATGAACCCAGCACGTTGCCAAAGCGCACCATCGAGAAGGTGGTGCGGGTGCGCGGACGCGCGGCGGCGGCCTGGAAGACCAGTTCGGCCATGCGCTTGCTCGCGCCCATGACGTTGGTCGGGCGTACCGCCTTGTCGGTCGAGACCAGGACGCAAGTCTCCACGCCGTACATGTGGGCGATATCGGCGACGGTCAGCGAACCCAGCACATTGTTGCGGATGCCTTCCGGCATGTTCGACTCGACCAGCGGCACATGCTTATACGCGGCGGCATGGTAGATGGTATCGACACGGCTCTGGCGTACCGCGGCCGTGACGGCCTCGGGATCGCACACCGAGCCGATGCGCGCCGATATGTCCAGCCCCGGAAAGAGCTGCCGCAATTCCTGTTCGATCGTGTACAGCGCGTACTCGGAGTGTTCGAACAGGACCAGCTTGCGCGGTTCCTGCGTGGCGATCTGCCTGCACAGTTCGCTGCCGATCGAGCCGCCGGCTCCTGTCACCATCACAACCTTGCTGCGCGTGCACTTGGCAAACAGGCTTTTGTTGGGGGGCACCGGCTCGCGGCCAAGCAGATCCTCGATACGGATTTCGCGGATGGATTGCGTGGTGATCTTGCCATCCACCAGTTCCAGCAGCGTGGGCAGGGTGCGCACTTCCACTGCCTGGGTGCGCAGGCTTTCCACCACTTCACGGCGGCGCTCGGGCGAAGCCGACGGAATGGCCAGCACGACTTCGTCGATATTCAGCCGGCCCAGCTGTTCGGTCAGCCGCTTGGCGTCATAGACGGGCAGGCCGGCCACGATCTTGTTGTTCAGCGTGATGTCGTGATCGAAGAAGCAAAGCACCTGGTGATCGGGGCTGGCACGCATCGCAAGGGCAAGCTGGAAGCCAGCCTCGCCGGCGCCGAAGATCGCAAGGCGCGCCACCTTGCTGCGGTTCTTGCGGTAATGCGAGGTGCGCAGCAACGCGCGTGCCAGGAAGCGTGAGATGACGACATAGGCAAACGCGATAAACCAGTAGATCAGCAAACCGGTGCGCGGCAGGGATTCGTCCTGAATCAGCAGGGACAAAAGATAAGTCAGTCCGATCAGCGCGGCCAGGCTGATGCCGGACATCCACAAGACCTTGAGATCGATGAATCGCAGCACGGTGCGGTAGAGCCCGCTCAGGTAGAACACGGGGATGGTGAACAGCGCGATCGCCAGCGGTGGGAACGCGCCGTATTGATTGAGCAGGTCGGCATCTCCCTTGCGCAGGAGCAGCGCAAGCGAGAAGCACAGCGGCAGCATCATGATATCTGCCGTCACCATGAGAACGACTTTGCCACGGCGCGGTAGAGCGAGTAGCCATTGAGTAAGCGCGGATGTCATTTGCATATCCACATTGCAAATCCGGCACCGGTGATCCAGGTGCGGTAAATGATGACTGCCTGGCCTGCAGCAGGACGAGAAAAAAAGGGAATGCCACGTGAGACGAGCCGATGCTGGCTGGCTTCCCGGCAGGCTTCCTTCATCTTGCGATTGGTGCGAATAGTGCGGCGCAGCGGTAGCTACCGGTACCCTGCGGGAGAAGGGAAACCGAGGGATGGGGTGGCCTTGCGTTGCGACGACCACGCGCAAGCGAACTACGGATTGCTGGCGCGCACCGATCCTTTTGGAAAAGACATCGCAATTCTGATTGCCGGCATTAAAACGAGTTTTCGCTAATCCGGTGCGCGATTTGTATTCCACAAAGGCGCGGTGGCGTGCGGTCTCGCATGAATTTGCTTGCAGACCGCATTTGTCATCGGCGATACACATTCCATGCCACGGGTATGGAAAGCCGTCGTGAAGACGGCGGGGCGTCGAATGGCGCTTCGTCTTGCGCGATGGGTACCCTTCGTAAGAAGGGAAAGAAGACTACCGAGAATCCCTCCAAAGGGGGGCGCGGACCGGTCAAATCTCGCGCAAAATCTCGCTCCGCCTAGTAAGTGTTTCGCGCAAACGAGATCAGGCTCTTTGGGACGGCATCGGGAACATCGCGGGTTTCACAATATATGTTCCTGAAAGCCATATCCAAAAGCAATGCACTGATTCAGACTGGTTGTGGGCAGGTCAAATCCGTCGAAGCCTGGCGTTGGCATTGTGCCGGCCGGCATCCGATACGAAGGGGGAAGGTGCGCGAGAGCGCCAGCGGTCATTGCGTTCCCCCTTCAGTGGAGTGGGTTGTCTCCATCGTTCTATTAGAGAGTTGCCGATGCATCCGAGGCGTCTCACGCCCGTCATGTCGTACAGGTAAGTTTGCCTCGGTGCGTGGGCATCTTTAATTCCACCAAGCGGTAGGGGCATGGAAATAGAACAAAAGGCAGTATTCTCACGTGAGCAGCTGGACGCGTATTTCGCGTCTTACGTTGGAATGGAAGGGGGAAATCCCGCAGGGGCCGTCTGGTTTTGCGACAGTACGCCGCATCCCTGGGTAGAGTCGCTGGTGGCGCCACTGGAGCCGCGTACGCAGCCGGGCGCCTGGGATCACGCATATCGCGACCGGCACAGGGACAGCATGGAGCGCTGGCAGTCCCATCAGAAGATCGCAAGGATCATGGCGGCGGCGCGGGCGCAGACATTCTCCTGTTCCCAGGATGAGTGCGACTGGAAGCATTACTTCGATCAACATCTCTATGCACCGAACGGCGCCGAATTCAAGCTCAGCCTTTTCCCGCTGCCGGCGCACCTGATTGGCCAGACGCCGTGGTCAAGGGCGTTTCGCGGGCAACCGGCGCTGGTGCCCAAGCAGCGCTATGTCGATCTTTGCCGCAATGGCAATCGTTTCCGCTTTATCGAAGGCATTCGCCGGCAATGGAAGCCCAAGGTGGTGGTATGCCTGGGTGAGCGGCACTTCGGCGATTTCGTGCACGCGTTCGGCCTGGAGAGCGCGCGGACTGGCAGTTATGTCCTGCAACCCGCCGACCTGGCGAAGACGCTGCGTGTGCTGGATCACGACGGTACCACCTGGATCGTGTGTCCCGCACTGGCGGGCGCGACCGGACTGACTTCCGATGTCCTGCTGGAGGCAATGGGCCGGTATATCGCACGCTGGCTTGTGCGGGAGGACTTCCCCATTCTCCATTAGCGGCATCAGCCGCATCGGGCATTCCGGGCATTCCGGGCTTATCCGGCGCGTTCGCTGTACTCGGCGAAACAACACCGGGACATGCGCGGCAGCGTTGTCAACGGCCGTGCGGGGTTGCCGGCCTTGCGTTCCCACACGCAAGTCCGCGCTTTCCCCCGCCAAGTAGGGGTGACACGGTAGTGGCGATTGTTTATCTAGTTGGGCTGGCAAAGGCACTGGCGAAGTGGTCATGCCGATTGCAGTTGCAAGAGCCAGCAAGGGTATCCATGAGAGGCGAATAGCCGGGGCGGCGAAGGGCACCACAGGCGGTGCGCTGCCCTGGTGTGGTTCGGGATCCATAGACGACGTATCGAAGTAATGACGTAGTGATTTCAGGAGCGAGAAGAGTGCAAACCAATATCAGGAATATCTTTACCCTCGGCCTTACGGCTTCCGCGGTAGCGACGCTGGTGGCCTGCGGCGGGGGCTCGGATTCACCGGCGCCCACGCCCACGCCTACGCCCACGCCGGCCGCTGTGCAAGGCAAGGCGGTCGACTTCTACCTGGCGCAGGCCACGGTGACTTTTCTCGATTGCAGCAACAAGACGGCGACAACCAAGGCGAACGGGGATTTCACGTTCCCGGATGGTTGCACAACCAGCGCTCTCAAGGTGACGGGCGGTACCGACATCGGCACCAATCAGCCTTTCACCGGCGTGCTGCAGGCGCCGGCCGTGGCCTACAAGGCGGGTGTGACGCCCGTGGTCACGCCGCTGACGACCCTGGTCGCGCAACTGGGCTCCGCCCAGGCAGCGGCACTCGCGACCAAGCTTGGCCTGCAAGGCAAGGACCTCTCCACCCTGGACCCGATGAATGACGCCGCCGTGCTGAAGGCCTCGGTGGTGGTCCAGCAACTGGTGGACCAGGTCGCCAAGACGCTTGCTGGCCTGTCCAAGACCACGGGCGGCACGTTGACGGCGGAAGCTGCAGCGGCGGCAGCCGCCAGCGCAGTGGCCAGCGCGGTGAATGCCGGTTCCGGTACCGCCGACCTGACCAGCGGCGCACTGGTATCCACGGTCATCACATCGGCCGTGCAGAATGCCAAGGCAGGCTTTCCGGCCAGCGTGCAGTCCAGTATCGCCGCAGTGGCGGCAAACGTGGCCGCGCTGGCCGGCCCGGTCGTGACCAGCCAGGTCGCCAACGTGAACGCGGCCCTGGGCACCATTGTGCTGGGCGCCGACCCGGCCGCCACGCTGGCTGCCTTGCAGCAAAGCGGTTCGGTCAATGCGGTGGTGGACAGCGCCAAGTCGGCGGCGAGCAATGCGCTGGTCGCGGCAGTGACGCCCACCGCGCTGGCTGACGCGGCGCTGACTGGCAACCTGGCCAGCCTCGGCGCTGCCGTGGCAACTGGCAACGCAGGCAAAATCCAGGACGCTGCCACCGCTCTGGGCGGCAACGTCAACTCCGGAGCCATCAATGATGTGGCAAACAGCGTCAAGCCGACCAACTTCATCCAGTTGGCCAGCCTGACCATCAACGGCGATGTGTTCCCGGTCTCCGATGCCGTGACGGTACGGGGTGGCACGCTGAACGCCATCAAGGTCGCGGTCTCGCAGAACGGCAACGCCTTCGGCAGTGCGGCTCCGGAAGTGCGCGCGGGCCTGAGCTATTCCTACAACGGCAATAACGTCGACGTCATTATCGAGAAGGTCGTGCTGACGTTCAACGGCTCGCAGTTGACGGCTGCCACCGTGCCGGCCAACACCACGTATTCGTTCCGGGTCGGTGGTAGCATCACGGCCGGCGCGAGCCTGAGCAGCGGCGTGGCCGACAACCTGTTTGACTCCGCTAGCAGCGGCTCGCTGAACCTGCCTTTCACGGTCTTCCTCGGCAAGCTGAAGAGCGCCGGTGCGTTGAGCGCGGCACAGATCGACGCGCTCACGCCCAAGGCGACCAGCTCCTTCCCGGTGACGTTTGCGGTGGCGGGCCAGGGCGGCAAGGCGGTCAGCGTTGGCAAGGTGGTCACCGGCGGCGCGGAGAAGGTGCAGACGCAGACGGTGCAGACCAACTCGTCGACGGTTAGCGGCAACGGCATCAAGGTCGCTGTCACGCTGAATCCCTGATTGGTCCGCAGTCCGGCCCTTCCCGTGGTCCGGGGAGGGCTGCCCGGTCATTCGTCACGCGCGCCCGCAGGCGCGATGGCGGGTGACCGGCTTCTTTTTTGTGTGCAGTTTGCCGGACCACGACCCGGCCAACGCCGTGGATGAGGTCCGCCTCCTGGCCTCGGAGTTTCCCTATGCTGTTGTATCGCACGCGCCGGCTCGGCAATGCCGGCGCATTGATGCTGGGCTTGTCATGCGCTGGCGTTGCCAATGCGGCGCCCGACGATGTGTTCTTGCAGGCCGAACCCACCACGGGCGAGTTCACTGCATTTCGCGCGGAGGCCAGCTATGACATGGTCAACAACGCCATGGACATCTTCAACAGCCATGGCGGCGCGCCGGACAATGCCGGCAATTACCGCGGCGGCAAGCTGATGCTGGGCTACAAGTTCTCGCCGAAATGGTCGGGCTCCGCCACGTACTGGCGCCGCGGCATCGACTACGGGCCGGACAACAACCAGATCGATACCTGGATGCTGGCCTTGCACTACGACCCGCTGGCCGAGCCCGGCGCGCGCGACCGCCTGCTGGTGCGTTTCTCGCTATGGGGCGACCACTCGGGTAGCTTGAGCCGCTCTTCCGCCCTGAAGGTCAGGAATGCCACGTTCAACAGCGTCACGGTCAACAATGCCAATGACATTCAGGGCCAGGCCGATGTGATCTTCTCCGGTGACCTGACCGAGCGCAACAAACTGACGGGGTTTATCGGCCTGGGCGTCAGCCGTGTGACCATCGGCGGGCTCAATACGCGGTTGCAGCAGGGTGGGTGCAATTTCAACGTCGGCATCAACTCCGACAATGTCGCCAACGGCAGCCTGGCCGCGCCTTGCCGCGTTGGCAACGTCAACCTGCAGTCCGCGAGTTTCTCGACCGACGCCGGGCAGTACGGGCTCAATATCAATGACGATTTCAACTACACCGCCGGCTACCTGAACCTAGGCGGCTCGTGGCGCTGGAAGTACGAGAATTTCACTGCCAGGCTGGGCTACCAGTTCCAGTACTTGCTGCGCAGTAACGTCGATAGCCGTGCCAGCGCGTACGGCAATTCCCCGATCAAGTCGAATCACACGCTGGGGCTGGAGTTGTCGTATGCGGTGGTGAAGAACGTCGAAGTGTTCCTGCGGGGGCAGGGCTCGCTGCACAACTTCGTGGGCACCATTCCGTTTCTCTACAATGCCGCCACCGCGGGCAAGATGGACCGCTATTACGGCTATGGCTCGATTGGTATCCGCTTCTCGGGTTTTTAGGGCAAGGCTCGCGGAATTCGGGTTTCGGGGCGCGGCCGGGATTGAAGGTGCGAGATGACCGGCGTGCGCGCCATGCGCGGCCGGCGAGGTGAATGGCAACGGGACTGGAGGGGACGGCCTGACCCGGAAAAAGAAGGGTGTAGGTGCAGGGCGCCCCTACACCCCTTGAGTGGTTCAGCAAGGGGTCAGTCTTGCTGGGACGGATTGTCTTATGGGTTGTATTGCGTCAGTACCCTGCCTTGGTAGGTGGTCCTACTTAGGAGGGGAACCGGGGTCTGCCGTGGATGGCTGGGCGCTGAAAGAATGGGGCCGGGCGTGCATAAGGGACGGTTTTCAGGTTTGCCGTAGTTTGAAATCGCCGTTAGCGGAGCCAGTAGTGTTGCCGGGCGGCATGACGTTGTCGCGATGTGGCGTGTTCGCTTGCGGTTCCCAGGTGATGAATGTGCAGTCGTGCCCGACCGTGAAAGGGCCTTCCAGGAGCTTAGATTGCATTACGCGTTTATCAGGGGCAAGGTGTCTGCCCGCCAGGCGGCCTCGCATCCGGACGTGGCCAGCGCCGGGCCGGAGGGCGAGGGCCATGCCGCGGCAGCGCGCATGGCGCGGCTGCGGCGGTTGATGTCGCGGCCATCGGGCGCCATGGATCGCAGCCTGGATAGCGAGGAACTGCTTGTGCTCACCAGGGACGACCTGATCGGCGCCATCGAGCTCGGACATATCTACCCGGTGTTCCAGCCGCAGATCAGTGCGCAGCATGGCGGCATCGTCGGGCTGGAAGTGCTGGCGCGCTGGTCCGACAAAGGCCGGCATCATGCGCCGGAGACGTTCATCGGCAGTATCACTAGCCATGGGGTGGAAACCCTGCTGCTGGATCATTTCCTGGGTGCTTGCGGGCGCGTGCAGACTCGTTTTCCCCGCTATGCGGGCCGGTTCGCCCTTAACGTCAACCCGAGGACCGCCGCCGCCGCGGGGTTTGTCCAGGGCTTTGTGCATGCCAGCATCTCGCATGGACTGGATGTTTCGCGGGTGGTGCTCGAGCTGACCGAACAGACCCGGATCTCCCGCGAGGGCGAGGCTCGCCTGCTGGAGAACCTCAACGCGCTCTCGGCGCGCGGCATGGTGATCTCGCAGGACGATTTCGGTTCCGGCTACGCATCGCTGCAAGCCCTTGGCCTGCTGCCTTTCACGCAGGTCAAGGTCGACAAGACCTTGTTGCACCGGGCGCGGCATGCCGAACGCGCCAGGCGGCTGTTCTCTTCGTCGATGGACCTGGCACGCTCGCTGGAACTGCAGACCGTGGCCGAAGGCGTGGAGAGTCCGGACGATATGGTCCTGGCAAGATCGCTTGGCGCGGACTTGCTGCAGGGATATGCCATTTCGCCGCCGGTGCCGTTCGAGAGGCTGGTGCTTTGAGCGAGCCGCCGGGCCACGGGGCACCCCTGCGCCCTGTAGAGCCTTCCATGGCCTCGCGTTGACTACCGTTATATACATCGCTATATTTCGGAAATTGGGCAATGGCCGGCTACCGCACGGCCACCGCCAGAGCCGGCATGGCTGGCGTGTCCAACTCCACAAGGCATTGCCGTGAACCAGTCGTTGCTGATCCTTGATGCGTTTTCGCTGTCGCCTGGCGAGCCGGCATGCCGCGCGCTGGCCGGCGTGCTGGAAAGCGCCAACGCCGGCAGGCTGCCTCGGTTCGCGCAGTGGCTCGGCCTGGCTGAGCCCGAGTTCTGGCAAATGCTCGATCATTGCTTCCCCGGCGCCAGGGCGGCGGGGTGGGCGCCCGAGTCGGCGCCTGTCGATGCCGCCGCGCTGCCTTGCGAGTTTGCCGACCTGGTGGAGATGCTGGTCTCCTCGGGCGATCCGGCCCGCCCGGAAACGCGCTGGGCCGCCCATGCGCTGGCCAGCGGCTGCTTTGGCGGGTCCCATCTCTGGCACGACATGGGCCTGGCCGGCAGGCACGACGTTTCGCGCTTGCTGCGGGACTACTTTCCCTCGCTCCATGCAGCCAACACCACGGACATGAAGTGGAAGAAATTCTTCTACCGCGAGCTATGTCTGCGGCTGGACCTGCATCCCTGTCCTGAACCGGCTTGCGCCGGCTGCGACAATTACGCCGGCTGCCACGGCACCGAGACGGTGATCGGCTGGCATTAGGCAGGCACGCGCCCACGGGGATGCTTTCGTGCGGGTACTACATGCGGGTGCGGGTGGCCGCAGGCAAAACGCTGGTTTGCTCCCCTCTCCCATGAAATGGGAGAACAACCGGGGGACAGGGGAGCTACGGCAGTGCTGGAACCAGCCCGGCGGCGAATCGACCCACACGAAAGTCGGATGAACTCAAAAAACCGCAAAATCTGCAAGGCTCCCTCCGGTACATTGCGCGCCATGGAGACCACATGAAGCCCGAAACCCGAAACCAGTACGCCCAGCGCCTGGACCCCGTCCTGCGCTGGCTGGCAAGCCATCCCGACGCTGACCCGGACCTGTACCGGCTGGCGGACCTGGCCTGCCTGTCCCCGTATCACTTCCATCGCGTCTATCGCGCGATGATGGGAGAAACGGTGAAGGCCACGGTGCAACGCATCCGCATGCACCGTGCGGCCGTTGCGCTGGCGGGTCCGGAAGCTTCATTGCGTGATGTGGCGCTGCGTGCCGGATATGAGTCGGACGCAGCGTTCATCCGGGCCTTTGGCGCGACCTTCGGCATGCCGCCGGGACGGTATCGCGCAGCCCGCTCCCGTCCCTTCGACCCTCAGGAGCTATCCATGTATCCCATCACGATCGAAACCTTTCCTGGCACCATGCTGGCCGCGCTGCGCCATCACGGCAGCTATCAGGAAATCGGCCCGGTGTTCGCCCGCGTCTTCATGCTGGCGGCCAGCCGCGGCGTTGCCAGCCAGGAAACCGCCGGTTTCGGTGTGTACTTCGACGATCCCGAGCAGGTGCCGGTTGACCAGTTGCGTTCGCTGGCCGGCATGTCGGTTGCGCCGGATGCGGACCTGGGAGAGGAACTGGTGCGCTTCGAAATCCCGGCGTGCCGTTGCGCGATACTGACCTATACGGGCCCCTACAACGAGATGAACAAGGCCTATAACTGGATGTTCTCGGAGTGGCTGCCGAACAGCGGGGCGGTGCCGGCGGACTTTCCCATGTTCGAGCAGTATGTGAACGATCCTCGCATCACGCCGCCCGCGCAATTGCAGACGCGGATCTACATGCCGGTGAAGTAGGCTGCCGGCGGAAGGCATCGGCTGCGTGATCGTCAACGGCACCGTCACATGGGAGCAGGGCGGCCACACCGGGGCGCGGGCGGGGCAGGTGATTACCTGCGGGCGCCAGCCATAGCCGGGTGCTACAGCATCGCCGTATGCAGGTGATGCGGATCGTCCAGCGTATCCGCCACGATCTGCAGCGACTCTTCCATCTCGTCGCGGTCGCCCGGTCCGCCCAGGCAGAGGCGGATCGCGTCCGGCGGGTTGCCGTCCGTAGAGAAGGCCGCGCTCGAGACCGCGCCAATGCCGCGCGAGCGCAGGTGCAGCGCCAGCTCGGACGGACGCCAGCCGCTGTCCTGCGGTACCGGCAGCCAGAGATGGAAGCCTTCGGGGTCGGCATCATAGGGCCGCCCGGCGAAGACCTCGCGGGCCACCAGTTGCCGGGCCACGCTCTCGGCGCGAATGGCCTTGAGCATGTCTTCCGCCGTGCCATCCTTGATCCATGACGTGGCCAGCAAGGTGTTAAACGGGCTCGCCATGACGGTGGTGGCGCGCAGGGTGCCGGCCAGGCGCTGGGTCTGGCGCGCGGTGGGGCTGTTGATAAAGGCAATGCGCAATCCCGCGCCAAAGCACTTCGACAGGCCGGTTACGTAGTAGGTGAGTTCGGGCGCGAGCGTGGCCATGGCGTCGGGCGTGCGCTGCGGCAGCATGCCGTAGGCGTCGTCCTCGATGATCGGCACGCTGTAGCGCAGGGCGATATCCGCGAGGATCTCGCGCCGTCCTTGCGGCATGGTTCGGGTGCTGGGGTTCTGCAGCGTCGGGTTGCAGTACAGCGCGCTGGGCTTCTGCGTCTTGCACAGGGTTTCGAACGCCGGGCCAAGCGGCCCTTCCTCGTCGCTGGGCAGGGCCTGCAACTGCACGCCGAGTTGCGTGGCGATGGCCTTGATGCCGGGGTAGGCCAGCGTATCCAGGCAGATGGTCTGTCCCGGGCGGGCCAGCAGCGATACCAGCGCCACCAGGGCGCTGTGGATGCCGGGGCAGATCAGCACGGTATCCGCGCGGCAGGCGGGCACGTAGCGCTTGAGCCATTCCGTGGCCACGGCGCGGTCGGCCGGCGTGCCGCCGAAATCCTGGTAGCGCAGCAGGCTGTACGGATCGTTGGCACCCATCAGGCGCCCGGCCGACTCGCGCAGCCGCGCCGTCAGCACCGGCGGCTCGGGCGGCATGTTCATGGTCATCTCGGCACCGGTGCCCGCGCGCAGCGGCAACGCCGGGGCGCGCCCCCGCACAAACGTGCCGCTGCCGGCCTTGGCATCGATCAGCCCGCGCTTGCGCGCTTCCGCGTAGGCGCGCGCCACGGTGGTGTAGTTGAGCCGCAGCGCCTCGGCCAGGTCGCGCAGCGCCGGCAGCCGGTCGCGGGCCTGCAGGCGGCCGCTCGCCAGGTCTTCCTCGATCAGGTCGGGGATCGTCAGGTAGGCGGGTTTGGCGCTCTCGGAGAGGCGTTTCAGCCAGTGGCTGGCAAGACCGGACAAGGTGGGCTCCAGGCGATTCATGCGTACAAGGTACCGAGGCATCAGGCTATCACATTGATCGCTTTATATGCCTTAAGTGATTGCATTTTTTAGTGCTCGATGATGGTGCGTGATCGCAGGCTTGCACCGCTTCCGGGCGTCCGCGCGGGGCCGGCGCGTTCCGCCCCAGTGCATGCCCCATATTGGCCTGTACCGGTCTGTGCACAGTCGATTTCCGCCGCTTCCACCATCCGGAAAATCATCCATGCGATCAATGAACGATTCCCTGCTTGATCGCTAATTGATTGCATTGATCGGCGGGGTAGATGGCATAGCCCGTGCTCATGGAGTGGTGTCGGCCCCCCGGCCGATCGATCGAACGAATACGCGAACGAAATGCGCGGGCGATCGACAGACCCACCCACCCTATGGAGCACAGCATGCCCGCAGTCAACAAACCGGCCCACAAGAAAGGCGATTTCCTGGTCGACTACGAAGAGAAGGTCTTCGAGGACGTGAAGGCGGAGCCGGGCGAGAAGGCGCTGGTCACCTTCCACACCGTCGCCTTCGAGGGCTCGATCGGCTTCGTCAACCTGTTGCAGGCCACGCGCCTGCAACGCAAGGGCTTCGAGACTTCCATCCTGCTGTACGGCCCGGGCGTCACGCTGGGCCTGCAACGCGGCTTTCCCACGCTGGGCGACGAGGCCTTCGCCGGCCATCTCAACTTCAACAAGCAGATCACCAAGTTCATGGAAGAGGGCGGCAAGGTCTACGCCTGCCGCTTCGCGCTGCAAGCGCTCTACGGCCACGGCGAAGCCTCGCTGATCGAAGGCATCCGCCCGATCAGCCCGCTCGACGTGCTGGACCTGAAGCTTATCCACCGCAAAGAGAACGCGCTGATCCTGGATACCTGGACGGTTTGAGAGACAGATAGAGACAGATAGAGATAGAAAAGGCGGGCACCACCATGTCACAGAAACGCATTGTGCGCGCGGCCGCGGTCCAGATTTCCCCGGACCTCGAGCACGGCGAAGGCACCCTCGGCAAAGTCTGCGAGGCCATCGACAAGGCCGCGCGGGAAGGCGTGCAGCTGATCGTCTTTCCGGAAACCTTCCTGCCGTACTACCCGTACTTCTCCTTCGTGCGGCCGCCCGTGCAATCCGGCAGCGACCATATGCGCCTGTACGAGCAGGCGGTGGTGGTGCCCGGCCCCGTCACCCATGCCGTGTCCGAGCGCGCGCGCCGGCACGGCATGGTGGTGGTGCTCGGCGTCAACGAGCGCGACCACGGCAGTCTTTACAACACGCAACTCATCTTCGATACCGATGGCCGCCTGGCGCTCAAGCGCCGCAAGATCACGCCGACCTTCCATGAACGGATGATCTGGGGCCAGGGCGACGCGGCCGGCCTGAAAGTGGCAGATACCGCGATCGGCCGCGTGGGCGCGCTGGCCTGCTGGGAGCACTACAACCCGCTGGCCCGCTACGCGCTGATGACCCAGCACGAGGAAATCCACTGCAGCCAGTTCCCCGGCTCGCTGGTGGGTCCCATTTTTGCCGAGCAGATCGAAGTCACGATCCGCCATCACGCGCTGGAATCCGGCTGCTTCGTGGTAAATGCCACCGGCTGGCTGACCGACGAGCAGATCGCCTCCGTGACCACCGACCCCGGCCTGCAAAAGGCACTGCGGGGCGGCTGCAACACCGCCATCGTGTCCCCGGAGGGCCAGCACCTGGCGCCGCCGCTGCGCGAGGGCGAGGGCATGGTGATCGCCGACCTGGATATGTCGCTCATCACCAAGCGCAAGCGAATGATGGATTCGGTGGGGCACTACGCCCGGCCGGAACTGCTCAGCCTCGCGATCAACGACCGGCCGGCGGCGACTGCCTCGCCCATGGCCGCCGCCTTCTCCAACTTCCACGGGAGCACCCAACATGAACTCCAGCGAGATGACGACGGCCTCGAGCCGGCTGTCGGTAACTGAACTTCGGACCGAGCTGCAATCGGTAGGGCTGCGCCTGCTGGACCCGGCGGCCGGTGCCGCCAGCCGGCGCGGCGGCGCGGGGCCGTCGGACCACAAGGCCGTGACCATCGACGGCGTGACCATCATGGTGCCTGTGCATACCAATACCGCGTGGCACTCGCCCTTCGTGGCGTCGTCGCCCGATGGCAAGGGCACCAGCGCGCTGATGCGCGGCACGATTCCGATTGCCAATATCAGCTTTCCGAAGGCGCCGCGCTTCTACGGCCTGCAGACGCTGGATGGCGTGCCTTACTCCCATATCGCCACGCTGCACAGCGCGGATGTACTGGCCACCACGGTGCTGCAGACCTGCATCCGCTACGAGAGCCGCCGCAAGACCTGCAAGTTCTGCGCGATCGGGCAATCGCTCGCGGCGGGGCGCACCATCGCGCGCAAGACGCCGGAACAACTGGCCGAAGTGGCGCGTGCCGCGGTGCTGCTGGATGGCGTCAGGCATATGGTGCTGACCACCGGCACGCCGCCC
This sequence comes from Cupriavidus sp. 05L310, assembly GCF_056398185.1. NCBI lineage: Bacteria > Pseudomonadati > Pseudomonadota > Betaproteobacteria > Burkholderiales > Burkholderiaceae > Cupriavidus > Cupriavidus sp. 05L310. Next base: position 11,148 of record NZ_JBFTOX010000037.1, on the reverse strand, counting down.
ACGCCGGACCGGGGCGCCGCCATTCTTTGTGAAAGCGCGTTTGCGATCAAGGCGGCCGTCGACCTGCCCATCCAGGCGCAATGCGAGCCGCCCGACGACGACCGCTGGTTCGACCGCATGAAGGCGTCCGGCATCGATACGCTCGGCATGCACCTGGAAGTGGTGACGCCGGCCCTGCGCGAACGCATCATGCCCGGCAAGGCCGCGGTGCCCGTCAGCCGCTATATGGAGGCGTTCAAGGCCGCGGTGGCCGTGTTCGGCCGGGGGCAGGTGAGCACTTATATCCTCGCGGGGCTTGGCGACAGCGCGGAGACCATCCTGTCGATCTCGCGGGAACTGGTTGCGCTTGGCGTCTATCCCTTCGTGGTGCCCTTCGTGCCGATCACGGGCACGCCGCTGGAAGACCATCCGGCGCCGCCGCCGGAATTCATGAAGTCCATCCTCAAGCCGCTCGGCGCCATGATCGGCGCGGCGGGCATGCGCTCGGCGGATATCAAGGCGGGCTGCGGCAAGTGCGGCGCGTGTTCCTCCCTGTCTTCCTATGAAGAGGTGGCGGCATGAGCGACGACCTTTGCGTGGAGGTGCCTGCCGCGACCACGTTCCGCATCCGCTGGGCCGGGGCGCAGTGGGAGGCGGAGCAGGCCATGACGCTGCGCCGGGCGGTGTTCTGCCACGAGCAGGGCATCTTCACTGGCGACGACCGCGACGAGACCGACGCGCGTGCGCAACTGCTGGTGGCGGTGAAGTGCGAGGCGGATGCGCCGGAGATGGTGGTCGGCACCGTGCGTATTCACGAGGATGAACCTGGTGTCTGGTTTGGCTCCCGCCTCGCGGTGCACGCCGCATATCGCAGCCACGGCAAGATCGGCGCCACGCTGATCAGGCTGGCGGTGAGCAGCGCGCACGGGCTTGGCTGCACGAAGTTCCTCGCGCATGTGCAGAGCCAGAACGTGCCGCTGTTCCGCCGTCTGCATTGGAACGTGCTGGCGGAGGAAACGTTGCTTGGCCGCCCGCACCACCTGATGCAGGCCGACCTGGACTACTACCCGGCTTGCCTGACGCCGCGCATCGGCATGCCGGCAATGGGAAGGAGCGGAGCATGAACGTCGCGCAGATCGTGGAAAGCCTGCGCGCCAGCCGCGGCTTCGGCCACAAGACCGATATCGCCGGGGTGCTGGCGTCGCTCGGCAGCGCGCTGCCGGGCGGGGTGCGCGATCTCGGCCAGGCCGTTGCCGTGGGTGACGACTGCGCCGCCATTGCGGACCATGACGGCTACCTCCTGTTCGCCATCGAGGGCATGGTCAGCGACTTTATCCATGCCAAGCCGTGGTTCGCGGGCTACAGCGCGGTGATGGTCAATGTCAGCGATATCTATGCGATGGGCGGCCGCCCGCTGGCGGTGGTGGACGCCATCTGGAGCGCGGGCGTGGCCGAAGCCGCCGAAGTGCTCAAGGGCATGGCGGCGGCTTCGGCCGCGTATGGCGTGCCCATCGTGGGTGGCCACAGCAACGCCCGCAGCGATCACGGCCAGCTTGCGGTGGCCATCGTCGGCCGGGCGCGCAGCCTGCTCTCCAGCTTCGCGGCGCGTCCGGGCGACCGGCTGCTGATGGCGGTCGACCTGCGCGGCGCCTTTGCCGAGCCGTATCCCTACTGGAATGCCTCCACCGGGGCGCCCGCCGGGCGGTTGCGGGCCGATCTTGAACTGCTGCCCGTGCTGGCCGAGGACGGCCTGTGCGCCGCGGCGAAAGACATCAGCATGGCCGGCACGCTGGGCACGGCGCTGATGCTGCTGGAGTGCTCCGGCGTTGGCGCCCGGATCGACCTGCACCGCATTCCGGCGCCGGCGGGCGTGCCGCTGCAGCGCTGGCTGACGGCGTTCCCGAGCTATGGCTTCCTGCTGGCCGTGCGCGAGCAGGACGCGGAGCGCGTGAGCGAGCGATTCCGGGCGCGGGATATTGCCTGCGCGGAGATCGGCGTCATCGACGATTCGCGGCAGGTCTCGGTCAGCGGCGCCGGCGAAACCGCGCTGTTGTGGGACTTCGCGCGCGATGCATTTATCGTCCCGCGGGCCGGTTGCCCGGCGCGGGACGCCACCCGATCGATGCCTGAGGAGAGGCCATGCCAGTGACACATTTCCGGGTACGTTGGCCCGATCAGAGCGAGGTCACCTGTTATTCACCGTCGTCGGTGGTCAGCGAATTCTTTGTCGCGGGGCAGGACTACGCGCTGGAGGAATTCATGCGGCTTGCCAGGCTGGCGCTGACGAGCGCTTCGGAGCGCGTCAGGGCGAAGTATGGCTATGCCTGCTCGTCCGCGATGGATCAGCTTGAACAGATCGAGAACACGGCAACGCGTTTCAGCGCGCAGATGGACGCCACCGTGCGCGTGCTTGGCTTCGGCCGTTAGCACGCATCCGAAAGCCTTAACGCATCTCACAGCAATCAACGAAGGACGCATCATGTCTGACACCCACAGCGAATCCATGGCTACCTCCCCCAAACACTACAGCGTCATCGTGGTGGGCGGCGGCCAGGCCGGCCTGTCCATGAGCTACTACCTCAAGCAGGCCGGCATCGACCATCTCGTGCTGGAGAAGCACACCGTCACCCACACCTGGCGCAGCCAGCGCTGGGATGCCTTTTGCCTGGTCACGCCGAACTGGCAGTGCGCCTTGCCGGGCTATCCCTACCAGGGCGATGACCCGCACGGCTTCATGAAGAAGGACGAGATCACCGCCTATCTCGATGGCTTTATCGGCATGGTGAACGCACCGGTGCTGGAGCATACCGAGGTCCGTCGCGTGAAGCCGCTGGAGCGGGGTGGCTACCTTGTCTCCACTTCGCAGGGCGACTTCACCGCCGGGCAGGTGGTGGTGGCCTCGGGCGGCTATCACACGCCGATCGTGCCGCGCATGGCGGAGCGCCTGCCCGCCGGCATCCGGCAGCTCCAGTCCTCCGAGTACCGTAGCCCGCAGGCCTTGCCGGAAGGCGGCGTGCTGGTGGTGGGCTCCGGCCAGTCCGGCGCGCAGATCGCGGAGGACCTGCACCTGGCGGGCCGCAAGGTGTTCCTGGCTGTCGGCCAGGCCCCGCGCTGCGCGCGCTTCTACCGTGGCCGGGACGTGGTGGACTGGCTGGCCGACATGCAGTACTACGACATGCCGGTGCAGGAGCATCCGCTGCGCGAAGGCGTGCGCGACAACACCAATCACTACGTGACCGGCCGCGATGGCGGGCGCGATATCGACCTGCGCAAGTTCGCCACCGAAGGCATGGAACTGTTTGGCGCGCTGGAAGACTTCCATGACGGCAAGCTGCGCTTCACGCCGAACCTGAAAGCCAACCTCGACGATGCGGACGACACGTACAACCGCATCAACGCCAGCATCGACAAGTTCATCGACAAGCACGGCATCGCCGCGCCGGCCGCCAGCACGTATGCGCCGGTATGGACGCCGGGCGAGGAACGCTGGGCACTGGACCTGGCCGAGGCCGGCATCGGCGCCATTGTCTGGTGCATCGGCTTCCGCCCGGATTTCAGCTGGCTGGAGGCACCTGTCTTCAATGGGCGCGGCTATCCTGGCCACGTGCGCGGCGTGACGGCGCAGGATGGCCTGTACTTCCTTGGCTTGCCGTGGCTGCACACCTGGGGCTCCGGGCGCTTTTCCGGCATCGCCCGCGATGCCGAATACCTGGCGGCAATAGTCAGCGAAAAGCTCGGCGCGCAAGCACTGGCGGCCTGACATGTTTGACGCGCGCACAAGCTATGTCGCCGGCATGCCGAACCTGTCCTATACCGGCCTGTCGGAGAACTGGCTGCTCAAGGCGTGCGGCGACCTGCACTGGCAGGGCCTGGCGGAGCTGTCCGGCCAGGCGCTGCCGGAGTTCAGGGACGCGGAAGGCAACAAGGCTTACGCGGCCTTCACCGCGATCCGGTTGCGGGAGGCCTCGCTCGAAGCGCTTGGCGAGAACGCGGCATTCTCCGTGGACACGCGGTTGATGCGGGTGGCCGGCGCACGGCATTTCAGCTCGCACGAACTGATGCTGGAAGGCGATGGCTCTGGCGCCAGGCGCGCGCAGGTATCGATGGTATCCACCTTTATCCGGCGCCAGCGCGAGCGGGACAACCGCTCGGTGGTCAGGGCCGCGTTCAACATGCCTGTGGATGGGCCGCCGCCGGCAGCGGCGGTGGAAATGGCCGCGCTGGCCAAGCGCTTTCGCGCGGGAGACTGGTGCGGGCATCTTGGCCTGGAGCAGGCCCGGCACCATGGCCGGTACACGGCCGAGTACCTGCCTTGCCCCTATGGCGACTTCAACGGCGCGGACCTGCTTTACTTCGCCAACTTCCAGGCCATTGTCGATCGTGCCGAGTGGCAATGGCAGCGTTTCGAGGAGCCGCCGACGGTAGCGGCGCGGGACCTGTTCTTCCACGGCAACGTCAACCTCGGCGAAGCGCTGGAGTTGTCGTTCTCCGCGGTGGATATCCGGCCGGACGGTCTTGCGCACTGGTGCGAGATCCGGCGCGGCAGCGATGGCGAGAAGATTGCCGACGTGGTGACGCGCAAGCGATGGAGAGTGCGATGAGCATTGGCGCAGAGCCGCCGGACACGGCACGCGCGGTGCCGCGCAAGACCGTTTATACCGCCGCCGACCTGGAGGGGCTGGCGCACCTCGGCAGCCTGCCGGGTGAGGCGCCGTTCGTGCGCGGGCCCCATCGTTCGATGTATGCGGGCAAGCCGTGGACCATCCGGCAGTACGCGGGCTTTGCCGATGCCACCGCCTCCAACCTGGCGTTTCGCCAGGCGCTGGAGCAGGGCGCGCAGGGTTTGTCGGTCGCCTTCGACCTGCCGACCCATCGCGGCTACGACTCGGACCATGCGCTGGCACAGGCGGACGTCGGCATGGCCGGCGTGGCGATCGATTCGGTGGAGGACATGAAGCGCCTGTTCGACGGCATCGCGCTGGACCGTGTCTCGGTGTCGATGACGATGAGCGGGGCCGTGCTGCCGGTGCTGGCGGCTTTCCTGGTGACGGCGGAAGAGGCTGGCATCCCCCTCGGGCAACTGAGCGGAACCATCCAGAACGACATCCTCAAGGAGTACATGGTCCGCAACACCTGGATCTTCGCGCCCGGGCCGTCGATGCGGATCTGCGCGGATGTGGTGGCCTACCTGGTGCGGCATGTGCCCAGGTTCAACGGCATGTCGATCTCCGGCTACCACTTTCAGGAGGCCGGGGCGGACCCGGTGCTGGAACTGGCGCTGACGCTGGCCAACGGCGAGGAGTACGTCAGGCAGATCCGCGCGCGCGGGCTGGATGTGGATGATTTCTGCGGACGGCTGAGTTTCTTCTTCGGCGTGGGCACGGACTTCTTCACCGAGATTGCCAAGCTGCGCGCCGCGCGTCTGCTGTGGTGCGAAATCGTCCGTGGCCTCGGCGGCACTACGGACCGGGCCACCACGCTGCGCACGCACTGCCAGACTTCGGGATGGTCGCTGACGGCGAAGCAGCCCGAGAACAACATCGTTCGCACCACCGTGGAGGCGATGGCGGCGGTGTTCGGCGGCACGCAGTCGCTGCACACCAATGCGTACGATGAAGCGCTGGCGCTGCCCAGTGCCGATTCGGCCAGGCTGGCGCGGGACACGCAACGGATCCTGCAGCACGAGATGGGCCTGTGCGATATCGCCGACCCCTGGGCCGGTTCCTACATGATGGAGTCGCTGACCGCGCAGGTTGCCGGGCAGGTGCGCGCGCTGATGGCGGAGATTGCCGCGTGTGGCGGCGTGCTGGCGGCCATCGAGTCCGGCTGGGTGCATGGGCTGATCCATCGCGCCGCCCTGCGGACGCAGGCGGATATCGATGGCGGCAAGCGCGTCATCGTTGGCGTCAACCGCTACCAGGCGGCGGCCGGGGAGGCGCCGGCCTGCCTGGAGATTGACGGACGGCAGGTGCGGGCGCATCAGCGCGAGCGGCTGGCGGCGCTGAGGGCGGGGCGTGACGGCGAGGCCGTGGCACAGGCCCTGTACGCGCTGACGAAGGCGGCGCGCAGCGGGCAGGGCAACCTGCTGGCCCTGACCATGGACGCCGTCCGCTGCCGGGCGACAGTTGGCGAGTGCACGCGCGCGCTGGAGCAGGCGTGGCCGCGCTACACGATGGTCCCGGCCTACGCGGCGGGGGCCTACGCCGCCGCGCGCGACGCGGCGCCGGCCTGGGAAGCCGCCTGCGCGCAGGTCCACAAGCTGCACGCGTGCCTGGGCCGCCCGCCAAGGATGCTGCTTGCCAAGCTGGGACAGGACGGCCACGACCGTGGCGCGAAGGCGGTGGCGGCGGCGCTCGCCGACGCCGGTTTTGCCGTCACGCTGGGCCCGCTGTTCCAGGCGCCGGAGGAAGCCGCCGCGGTGGCCGCGCAGGGCGGCTTCGACGCCTTGGGCGTCTCCACGCTCGCCGGCGCCCACCTGGACCTGCTGCCCCGCCTGGTCGACGCGCTGCGCCAGCGCGGGCTGCGCGCCCCGGTGTTTGCCGGCGGCGTGATCCCCGCCGGCCACGTCAGGCAACTGCGGGACATTGGCGTGCGCGCCGTGTTCGGGCCGGGGGAGGCGATGGAAGCCATCGTTGCCGGCATAGCGCGGGAACTGCTCGGACTGCTCGGCCAGGTCATGCGCGCGGTGCCGCAGCCATGACGCCGCCGCCCAGCGTGCGCGGCAAGGCAACCTTGTCCCGCGCCTGGGCGCCTGTCAGGGCGGGCTTGTCGCCAGCAAACTATTTGCGGGCTAACGGATTCGGCGTGGGTTCTCCGATCTTGGTCAGCGTATTGCGGTCGGTGTGGTGGAACGGTTCCGTCTTGCCGCGGATCATGAGAACCGTGTCCTCGTCGTAGGACCACGTTCCGTTCTCGTTGATGGTCACTTTGATACGGAACTCGACCGTGTCGAACGCGAGTTCGAGAAAGGGATTGGAGCTGATGCCGGCGGTGCTGGATCCCTTCGTTGCAACCAGTTCGAACGCCTTCGCGTCGGCGGATGCCTTGCCCATGGCCATGACGGTCTGGCCGCGTGGAATCGTAAGCGTGTGGATGATGTTCCCGGTAGCAGGCTCCCAAAGCCAGTAACCCACTTGTTCGTGATACGTCTTCACCTGATCCGGCTTGGTGATATGCGTGTGATAGCGCAAACCATAGAACAGTTGTGGCCCGTTGGTCTGGGGGTCGACCGGCTGAAGCTCGATTCGCTCGACGAACGCCTGCTTTCGCGGTCCATCCACCTTGGGCTTGACGTCCAGCCCACGCGTGCCTTGCCAGATACCGGCCATGCCTGTCAGCGGCCCGAGATTGCTTAGCGTGTCGACATCCAGATCGGAGGGTTCCGTGTAGATGTCATGCAGTTGTGCCGACTGTTCAACCTGGTCTGCCGGTTTCGACTCTTCCATTGCTATCCCCTGACTCAGTACTCAAGAAAAGAAAATACCGCCGCGCAGCGGCCGGCCGCGAAAGACGCGGGGACTTGAAGTTCACTTTTTCTGGCGTCGGCCAGGGCCATCCGGTGGTTCCCTGGGATTCTCGCTGCGCTCGGCGGGCGTGCCGATTGTACCGGTCCAATCACGTGCAATGTCCCGGGCCGGTGAACCTGGCCCGGGGAGCACCCGTGAACACCCGGACGGCCCGGGAAGTTGTCGCTGGAAAGATCGAGGCAAAGTGCTAGGCTTCATAGTCAGCCAGGCACGGCAACGGGCCGTGCGAGATCGCCAGTACCCTGTCCGATGCCATCACGAAGTGGCCTGTCAAAAGGGGAAAGCCATGGATACCGAGGCGCGGGCCGATGAAGGCGGGCAAGGCATCCCGGAGCCATCCGGCCCGGCATTGCCGGGACAGGTAGTGCTTGTGCTGCAAGGCGGTGGAGCGCTTGGTGCCTACCAGGGCGGCGTCTACCAGGCGCTGCACGAGGCGGGCATCGAACCGGACTGGGTCATTGGCACGTCGATCGGGGCGATCAATGGCTCGATCATCGCCGGCAACAAGGCCGCGGACCGGCTTTCCCGGCTGCGGCAGTTCTGGGAGCAGGTTGCCCGGCGTGGTCCGTTCGAGATGACCAGTCTCTTACCCGGAGCCGACAACAAGCTCGCGGACCTCGCCACGGTCATGCAGGGCATCCCCAACTTTTTCGTGCCCAATCCCGGCGCGTGGTTCGGCCTGCATGCGCAGCTTGGCGTCGAACGGGCCGGATTCTATTCGACCGACCCGTTGCGCGAGACGCTCCTTTCGCTCGTGGATTTTCCTTACCTGAACCAGAAGCACACGCGGCTGACCGTGGGCACGGTCAATGTGTGCAGCGGGCAGATGCATTACTTCACCAACCGCGATATCGCCGTCAGCCTTGAGCACGTGATGGCATCCGCGGCATTCCCGCCAGGGTTCCCGGCCGTGTGTATCGAAGGCGAGGCCTATTGGGACGGCGGTATCTGCTCGAACACGCCGCTTGAAGCCGTGCTCGATGATTATCCGCGCCGCAGTTCAGTCATCTTTACCGTGCAGCTATGGCCGGTGCGAGGGCCGGAACCGCAGACGCTGTGGGACGCCATGGGCCGGCAACGGGACATCCAGTATGCGAGCCGGGCGGAGACCCAACTGGCGCGGCAGAGGCAACTGCACCGGCTGCGCCATGTGATTCGCGAGCTGGCCAAGTACATTCCGGAGCCCGAACGGCAATCGGCCGCGGTCAAGGAGTTGCTGGGCTGGGGCTGCCATACCACCATGCACGTGGTGGAACTGAATGCGCCGCCGTTCGGGGGCCAGGATCTTTCCAAGGACATCGATTTCACCGCGAGCGGTATCGAAGCGCGCTGGAGCGTAGGCCATGCGGATGCCAGGCGGGCCATCGGGCTCGCGCCCTGGCGCGGGGTCATGGATCCCATCGAGGGGATTGCCGTGCACGATACCGCGCCGGCGCCGGCATGAGCGCGCCGGCCTGCCGGGCGGCCCCCGGCACGAACCCCTCCGGTTAGTCGGGATTCATTGCCCGCGGCCGGCGGCTGGGATATCGTTCAGCCTGGCTCGCGGCGGGTGCGGCAACGTATGCGCCGGGGCCGCCTCCACAAAAGGGGAGACCATTACGGCTCACGGCCTCCCGTACTTCAGCCACCGCACGCCGGGCCGGAGTTCGCCATGGACACCCAAGAGCGGACGATCCCTCGGCAGGACAGCGCTGGCGTTTATCGCGACCCGATGCAAGGTGCCTGCCGCAGGCACCGCGCCGGGGCCATCATTGACGTAGTCTTGTTTGGAGAGTGATCCCCATGCCCGCATTCCGTTCCGAAACCGACTCGATGGGCGCCATCGACGTACCCGCGGATCGCTACTGGGGCGCGCAGACGCAGCGCTCCACCATCAATTTCCCGATCGGCGTCAGCCGCTTCCGCTGGCAGCGGCCGGTCATTCGCGCGCTGGGCATCCTCAAGCGCGCGGCGGCCGAGGCGAACGCCGAGCTGGGCGAGCTGCCTGACGACCTGGCCCGCCTGATCGTGCAGGCGGCCGACGAGGTCATCGCCGGCAAGCTGGACGATCATTTCCCGCTGGTGGTGTTCCAGACGGGGTCCGGCACGCAATCGAACATGAACGCCAACGAGGTGATTTCCAACCGGGCCATCGAGCTTGCCGGCGGCGAACTCGGCAGCAAGAAGCCGGTGCATTCGAACGACCACGTGAACCGCGGCCAGAGCTCCAACGACACGTTCCCGACCGCCATGCACATCGCCGTGGTCGAGCAGATCCACACCAAGCTGTTCCCGGCGGTGAGCGCCCTGCGCGATACGCTGGCCGCCAAGGCGCAGGCCTACCAGGACATCGTCAAGACGGGCCGCACGCATTTGCAGGACGCCACGCCGATTACGCTGGGGCAGGAAATCAGCGCCTGGGTCGCGCAGATCGATTTTGGCCTGAACGCCGTCAAGACAGCGCAGCCGGGCCTGCTGGAACTGGCCATCGGCGGCACGGCGGTCGGCACCGGGCTGAACGCGCATCCGCAATTCGGCGCGCGCGCCGCGGCCCACATTGCCACGCTCACCGGCCATCCGTTTGTCGACGCGCCGAACAAATTCTTCGCCCTCTCCGCGCACGATGCGCTGGTGCAAACCTCCGCCGCGCTGCGCACGCTCTCCGGCGGCCTGATGAAGATGGCGAACGACGTACGCTGGCTGGCCTCCGGCCCGCGCTGCGGCATTGGTGAACTCAACATCCCGGAAAACGAACCGGGCTCCTCGATCATGCCGGGCAAGGTCAATCCGACCCAGTGCGAAGCGATGACCATGGTGTGCGCGCAAGTGTTCGGCAACGATGCGACGGTGGCCTTCGCCGGCAGCCAGGGCAATTTCCAGCTCAACGTGTACAAGCCGGTGATGGTCCACAACGTGCTGGAAAGCATCGAGCTGATCGCCGACTCCTGCCTCGCGTTCAACGATCACTGCGCGATCGGCATCGAGCCGAACCTGCCGAAGATCGCGGAGAACCTCGACAAGAACCTGATGCTGGTGACGGCGCTGAATCGCCATATCGGGTATGACAAGGCGGCGGCGATTGCCAAGAAGGCGCATAAGGAAGGGCTGACGCTCAAGGGGGCGGCGCTGGCGCTTGGTTATCTGACGGAGGAGGAATATGCGCGGTGGATTGTGCCGATTGAAATGACGCATCCGAATAAGGATTGAGGGGGATTTGGGGGAGGTGGGCTGCTGGTCGGGCGGCGGGGGGCTGAGTTTTGGCGCTTCTAGCTGCTGGCGCGGCTGTACGGGGTTGGCCGTTTACGCACACGGAGGTGTCACTTTTCTTTACTCGTAAAGAAAAGTAACCAAAAGAAAGCGATCCTTGCAGGAGGCTGGCGTGTCGGGGTTGCGCAGCCCAATGGATTCGTCGTCAGGCCCCGGGTTCTATTAGCCTCGTGCCGTCACCGGTTCGGAGCACCACGCCCCAGCCAATGCCCAGGGATTCGTGGTGGTCCCCCCGGTAGCGGCCACCACGAATTTCAGGCCGTCTGTCGCTCGCGGCGCGGACGGCCACGAAGTTGCAAGCGCCCCGTTTCCGTCGTGGGCGCGGTGGCACCGGATTGCTAGGACCAGGACCTTCTTCACCGCGCCCACCCCACCACGAAACCATCACGGCGTGATA
>NZ_JBFTOX010000036.1:0-97778 GCF_056398185.1 Cupriavidus sp. 05L310 | reverse complement strand
TGCGCGGTGACCATGCCCACATCTGCCGTTACCGGCGCGGGCTACCACGACACATCACATGCCCATGGTTTCGTGGTGGGGCGGGCGCGGTGGTGAAGGCCTCGGGCATATCACCCGGTGCCACCGCGCCCACGACGGAACCGGACCGCCTGCAACTTCGTGGCCGCCCATTTCGCGAGCGACAGACGGCTCGAAGTCAGTGATGTCTGCTACCGGGGGCCCCACCCTGAATCCCGGAAGCTGGCAGATCCGTGGCCGCTCAAACCGGTACCGGCAGAAGCCCGCCGGCACTCTGGGCCGTACGACGAAATCATCGATATTCGAGAGCCTGATTGCTCTGCCCCCGGCAGGGTCGGCTTTCTTCTCGTTAGTCTTCTTTGCCGAGGCAAAGAAGAGTGACCGGCAGCCCCCCGCAGGGGGGATGTCGTACGCTGTTGGGTGCAACAACCAACACCGCCAAAACCACCCCCAACCCAGCAATCAAAAACCAACGGTTTTGCAGCTCACACCACCCACCGCCAAAGCCACCCGCCCTAAAAAACCTTAATTTAAGGCGCCCCCTGATAAACCCACTGCAACAACGCATCATGCGCATCCCGCGCCTGCGCTGCATTCGCATGGTTGATATAACTCACCACCACATACCGATCCCCGTTCAGGGCATCCACATACCCCGCCAGCGCCCGCACATCATTCAACGTCCCCGTCTTCATATACGCATTGCCGGCCGCGCCGGCCTTAGTCAGCCGGTTACGCAACGTGCCGTCCACCCCAAGTATGGGCAGCGAATCGATCAACACCGGCCCAACCTCGCTGGCAAGCGCCTGCTGCAACAACCGCGACATATCGTACGCGCTGATCCGTTCTTCGCGCGAAAGCCCTGAACCGTTGTCCAGTACCAGGTCCGGCATGGTCAGCCCCTGGCGTGCCAGCCAGCGTTGCACCACTTTCTCCGAGCGCGCGGTGCTGGCAGGCCCGCTGCGATCCATCTCGGCGCCGATGGTCAGATAGAGCTGGCGGGCCATCACGTTGTTCGAGAACTTGTTGATGTCGCGCACGATATCGGAGAGCGGCTGGCCGTAGTGGCGTGCGAGCAGGAAGGCGCCGCGCGGGGGGCGGCCCATGCGCAGCGCCGGCTGGTGGGTGAAGCGGCCGCCGGCGAATTGCCATTCGGCGACGAAGCCGCCCCAGGTGAATTCGTTGTGCGAGAGGGTGGCGATATTAACGACGTGTTCGCCACAGTCGGCGGCGTAGCTGCCGTCGAAGGAAGCCAGCACGGTGCCGTCGGGCTGTTGCGTGACGGAGGGCCGGGCGCGTGCCGACCAGTCACCGCATTTTCCGTTGGACAGCGCCAGGCGGTTGTCCAGCTTGAGCTGCGCCAGCGCGGGCGTGACCGATACCGCTACCGACTGGCTGGCCGGGTCGGGCGTGATGGTGAACGACAGCGTCTTGAAGGCATACAGCAGCGCGTCGGGGCTGACGTTGTAGGCGCGCTGGGTCTCGCCGTCGATGGTGGCGCCGTTGTCGATGGCGGAGTCGAAGTAGCTGCGGTCCAGCACCAGGTCGCCATTGATGGTGGTGGCGCCCGCGGCGCGGGCCTTGGCGACCAGCTTGGCCATTTCTTCCGGCACCAGCTTGGGATCGCCCTGGCCGCGCAGGTAGACGTTGCCGTTGATGGTGCCGTCGGCGCCTGGCTGGCCGTCGGCGTAGAGCGAGGTTTGCCACCGATAGCCGGGGCCGAGCAACTGCAGGCCGGCAAAGGTGGTGACCAGTTTCATGGTCGAGGCCGGGTTCATTGGCGTCTGTGCGTTCCAGCTTGCGCGGGGCGCCTGCGCGCCGACCTTGATCACATAAAAGCTGGCGGCCGAGGCTGGCACGTGTGCGCGCTTGAGCGCGCCCGTCACGCTGGCCGGCAGGCCCGATCGCGGCTCCGCCTGTTCTGTCGGCGTGTTAGCGGCGTGGGAGGCTTTGGCCTTGTGGACGGTGGCCTTGGCTGTGGCGGCGGGCAGGCCGCCGATGCATAGCAGCCCGGCGGCGCAAAGCGGCAACAGGCGGTGAAGGAATGGGGAAGGGCGTTTCGGCATGGTGCCCATGTTAACGCATGGGCATGAGCGCGGATGACGCGAAGTTCAGATTTCCGTGAGGCTCGCGGGTGGTGCCGGCTGGGCCATGCCGGCGGGACAGGGCGGCGCCAGCTTGCCGAGCAGCGCGCGCAGCGTATCCTGCTCCTGCGCCGATAACGCGGCCGCGACGCGCGCATCATGCGCGCACACCGCAGTGGTGGCGGCCTCCAGCGTGCGGCGGCCCGCTGGCGTCAGGACCAGGCTGTAGGCCCGGCGGTCGTGCGGCGCGGGACGGCGTGCAACCAGCTTCATGTCTTCCAGCGCATCGACCAGCAGCACCGCACCGGAGCGCGCGATGCCCAGGATGCTGGCCAGTTCGGTCAGCTTGAGATGCGGGTTGCGCGAGATGATCACCAGCGCGGAGAAACGCGGCGGCGTGATGTGCCACTGCGCCAGCGACTGGACGAAGTCCTCGTAGATGCGGATCTGCGCGCGGCGGATGGCGTAGCCGACCAGGCTGTCCAGCACGCCGTAGTCGATGTTGGGGATATGTGGGTCGAAGCCGCCGATGGTGTCGGCCGCCTGGCTGGCGCCGGCGGGATCGGGGGCGTCGCGGCTGCGGCGCGGGCGCGCCTTTGCTGTGGTCATGATGCCTTGGCGTCGGTCGAATGAAACGGGATCAGATGACGCGAAAATACCGCATTTCCACCCGGTCGGGATAGCGGGCGCCGGTGGCGACGAACAGGTGCTGCATGAGCCAGTCGTAACCGGGCGATGCCGTTTCGAAGCGCGGCGCCGTGCGGAAGTAAATCAGGCGCGGATCGATCACCTCGCCGGCGCCGAGCCGCGCGATCAGCTCGCCGGGGCCGCTGCGCAAGCCGGCGTTGACGATGTAGATGCGCGCGCCGTCGGTGGTCTCCAGCACGTAGCGCGCTTCGATATCGGCCACGGCGATGCCGTTGCCCGTGTCATGCCGTACCAGCTGGAAGTCAGCGCCGCCGGGCAGGATGCGCCCTTGCAGGCGCGGCCCGCTGACCGCGCCGTCCAGGATGGGGATCACCCGGCGGTTGCCCAGCGCGCTCGCGCCCACCTCGGTGGCCGGCGCCAGCCGGAAGCTGAAGTCGGCCACATGTTCCAGCGTGGGGGCGGGCAGCGCGTCGCTAACCAGGGGCGTGGTCATTTCAGCAGCTTCCAGTTGCCGTTGTCGATGGTCAGCAGCACGCGGCCACGCGTGTCGAAGCCGAAATGGTCCTGCGCCGTGTAGTTCAGCACCCCGTGCGAGACCACGATATTGCGCTCGGTCTCCAGCGCCGTCTTGAGTGCCTTGCGGAATTCCGGCGTGCCCGGCTTCGCCTGCTTGAGCGCCACCGGCACGATGCGCTGCAGCACCAGGCCGGCATCGTAGGGGTGCGCGCCGAACTGGGTGCGGCTCTCGGGACCGTACTGCTTTTCATAGCGGCCCACATAGTCCAGCCCTGGCTTTTTCACCGCGGCGTTGTCCGCCAGTTGTTCGGCCACGATCACCGGCCCGGCCGGGAGGATGGAGCCGTTCACGGCTTTGCCGCCGATGCGGATCAGGTCCTTGGTGGCGGCGCCGTGCGTGTGGTAGACCGGGCCCGCGTAGCCGCGCTCGCGCAACGTGGTGTGCGGCAGGGCGGCGCCGGTGCCGGCGCCCGCGATCAGCACCGCGTCGGGATGGGCGGCGATCAGCTTGAGCGTTTGCGCGGTCACGCTGGCATCCGAGCGCGCATAGCGTTCGGTGGCGACGAGGCGGATGCCGCGCGCGGTGGCGGCGGCGGTGAACTCCTTGAGCCAGGTCTCGCCGTAGGCGTCGGCAAAGCCGATGAAGGCGATGGTCTTGACGCCCCTGGCGTGCGCCGCTTCCGCCACGGCTTCGGCCATCAGCCTGACCGGCTGCGCCAGCCGATAGGTCCATTCGCCACGGCCGGGCTTGAGTTCGATGGGCGAGAATGCCAGCTGCACGGTCTGGCTCTCGTCGGCGACTTCGGCGATCGCGATCGACGGCGCCACCGCCGACGAACCGAGGATGATGTCGACCTTGTCTTCGCTGACAAAGCGCCGCGCCACCTTGGTGGCCTGGGTGGGGTCGGAGCCGTCGTCCAGCACCACGTAGCGGATCTTCTCGCCGCCGATGGTCTCCGGCAGCAGCGGCATGCTGTTCTTCTGCGGGATGCCGAGCGAAGCCGAGGGGCCTGTCGACGAGATGCTGACACCGACAGTCACGTCGGCCAGCGCGGGCGCGGCGGCAAGGGTTACGGCCACGGCCAGCGCGAGGCGGGCAGCGGTAGCGGGGCGGATAGGGCTGGGGCGCGGCACGATGTCTCCTTTTTTCCTTGTGATAACGCCGGCTTCTCGGGGCCGGTCGTTGGGCGTAATGCGAGGGGCGAAGCAGTGGGCTAGCGCGCAGGTGCCTGCAGCGACTGCCGGTCGAAGCCGGCGAGCTGCTTGTAGCGCAATGCGATGGCTTCGAGCTCCGCGCGCGGTATCACGGCGTCGATATCGCTGAAGCCTTGCGGCGCGCGCTGCTCGGCCAGCTGCATGACCTGCTCGGGCCCGTTCAGGCGGTTGCGCAGGACGATGGCGGCGGTGCGCGGCAGCCGCTCCGCCTCGTACTCGCGCAGTGCGTAGCCGGCGCCGGACGCATCGCGCGGCGCGCCGTTGGCCAGCAGGCTGTCCATCAGGTAGCGCGCATCCAGGATGGCCTGGGCGCTGCCGTTGGAGCCGATCGGGTACATCGGGTGGGCGGCGTCGCCCAGCAGCGTCACCCGGTCGAAGGTCCAGCGCGGCAGCGGGTCCTTGTCGACCATGGGGAATTCGTAGATGGCTTCGGCGCCGTCGATCAGCGCGGGAATATCGATCCAGTTCCAGCGCCAGTTCGCAAAGGCCGCGCTGAACACGGACTTGTCGACCTGCTTGTTCCAGTCGCTGCGCGGTGGTGTGTCCGAGACGTGGTCGGGCACGCGCAGCTCGGCGATCCAGTTGACCAGCGAGCGCCCCTGGCGGCGCAGCGGTTCGGAGATCGGGTAGGCCACGAACTTCTGGTCCTGGTGGCCCGCCATGAACATCGAGCTGCCGTCCAGGTACGGCGGCGCTTCGGTGACGGCACGCCACAGCGTGCGGCGCGAGAAGCGCGGCGCGTCGCCCTGCGGATAGAAGTGGCGGCGCACCGCGGAGTGGATGCCGTCGGCGCCCACCAGCACATCGGCCCGGGCCGTGACTTCGGCGTTGTCGCTGCGACGGCACAGCGTGAACGCCACCGGCTCGCCGGCGCGCGCACCGGTGCTCACCACCGATTCGAAAGTATGCCCGGTGTGCACGCGATCGGCGCCCAGGCGTTCCACCGCCGTGCGGTAGAGCAGCATCTGGAATTCGCCGCGATGAACGGAAAACTGGGGCAGGTCGTAGCCCGCCGCGCGCCCGCGCGGCTCGTGCCAGATGCGCTGGCCCAGCTTGTTGTAGTAAGACAGTGATGAGGTCTGCACCGCCAGTTCGGCCAGCGCATCGAGCAGCCCCAGTTCCGCCAGCTCGCGCACGGCGTGCGGCAGCAGGTTGATGCCCACGCCGAGCGGGCGCAGCGTTTCGCTGGCTTCCCAGACCTCGGCCTCGATGCCGTGCCGGTGGCAAAGCAGTGCCAGCGTCAGGCCGCCGATGCCGCCGCCGGCTATCGCGATCTTCATGATGTTGTCTCCACAGCTTGTTATGGATTGCCCGCGCCGCGTGGGTCCCTCATGCAGGGTCGGCGGCAAGCAGCAATATTGTTATGTAGTATAACTAAATGGATGATCGCATCAAGCTCTGAAACGTGGGGAGAAACCCGCAATACCGGGCATGCCGGGGCAAGCCTGTGTGGAAGCTTGTGGGATTCCTCTGACAAGAGGTTAGGCCCCTTGCCGGTCGCGCGTGACTTACCCGGCATCCATACTGAAAGCAACTGCCGCAATGCATGGGTGCATTGCCAGGCGCAAAGCCAATCCATCAAGGAGCCCCATCATGCGTACCGTGACCCTGTCTCTCCTGCTTGCCACCCTGCTTAGCGTGGCGGGCTGTGCCGACATGACTCCCAAGCAGCGCAATACGGCCATTGGCGCAGGCGTCGGCGGCGTCGCCGGTGCGGCCCTGATCGGCGGGCCGGCGGCCACCATCGGTGGCGCGGCCCTGGGTGGCGTGGTCGGTAATGTGGCGACCCCCGACCGGAAGTGAGCAGGACAAGCTGCCGGCCGGCATACGTTCCAGGCCGTTACAAAGCAAAAAGCGGATGCCGGTGGCATCCGCTTTTTGCTTTCGGAGGGGCGCCGCTCAGGCGGATTCCCCGACAGCCTTTGTTTTCGTGCTGGTCCGGGCGCCAGCGCCAACGGGGAACACGGCGTCGTACGCCCAGTTGTAGATGAAGGCATAAACCACGTAGAACGCCGCCACCGCGATATCCATGATGAAGGCATCGAGCAAGCTCATGTCCAGGTACCAGGCCACCATCGGCAGGAACACCACCAGCAGGCCCAGTTCGAACAGGATGGCATGCAGCACGCGCACGGCCACCGGCTTGCGCAATTGTCCGGTGAACCGGAGCATGGCCTTGTCGAACAGCAGGTTGTAAAGATAATTCCAGCCGGCGGCGATCACCGATGCCACCACCGCAATGATGCCCATCTGGTGCAGGGCGAAGCCAAATAGCCAGCTGCCCACCGGCGCGAAGATCAGCAGGCCGATCAGTTCAAAGCCGATGGTGTGGCGGATTCTGTCCTTGGTGCTGCGCATGATACTTCCTGTCTGGCGTCAATGCAGGCCATTCTATCTATAATCGTGGCATAGCCAAGTTGGTATCCATCGCTAAAAACGATGGTTGTGACGGCATCGCGCCATCAGGAATCCCATGAGCCTTTCCCTGGAACAATTGCAGGCCTTCGCGGCCGCCGCCGAGTGCGGTTCTTTTTCCGCCGCCGCGCGCCGCCTGGGCAAGGCGCAGTCGGTGGTCAGCGCGGCCGTGGCCAACCTGGAAATCGATCTCGGCAATCAACTGTTCGACCGTGCCGGCCGCTATCCGACCCTGACCGCCGCGGGCGAACGCCTGCTGGCCGAAGCACGGGTGATCCTGGAGCGTTGCGAGCATTTCCGCGGTGTGGCCAAGAGCCTGGGCGAAGGCGTCGAGAGCCGCCTGGTGCTGGCGGTGGATGAGCTGTATCCGGAGGAAACCCTGGGCGTGCTGCTCGAAGAGTTCTCGGCGCGCTTCCCGGCGGTGGAACTGGAGCTGCTGTTTCCCTTGATGGAGGATGTCAGCCGGCTGGTGCTGGCCGGTTCCGCCGACCTGGGCCTGATGTGGCGCCAGGAGGTGTTGCCGCCGGAGCTGGGCTTCCGTGCGCTGGGTTGGGTGCCGATGCAGATCATCTGCGCGCCCGACCACGCGCTCGCGGACCAGCGCGTGGGCTGGGAGGAACTGAAACGCTACCGGCAACTGATGGTGGCGACCCGCAGCGATAGCGAGGAAAAAATGCGGCTGCGCGTGGCCGCCGAAGTCTGGTGGGTGGAGAGCCAGTGGGTCATCGTCGAACTGGTCAAGCGCCGGCTGGGCTGGGCCTTCGTGCCCTGGCACGTGGCGGCCAATTCGCCGGCCGCGGCGCAACTGGTGTCGCCGGTGCTGGAGTTCGACGACCAGGACTGGCCGGTGGCGATGGAGCTGGTGTGGCACAAGCAGCGGCCGCTCGGCAAGGCCGCTACGTGGCTCAAGGAACGGGTGAGCAAGCAGCCGCTGCCGCGTCCGGAGAAGCGGCCGGCATAGGGCCGCTACTCCGGAGGCTCGCGCACGCCGCCGCCTAGCGGACCAGGCCGAACTCCTTCGCCAGCGTGCCGTAGCGTTGCACGGTGTCCTTCACATAGGCGTCAAGCGACGCCGCGCCGCCCAGATCGGCGGGGAACAAGCCTTGCTCCGCGCGCAGCCGGGCGAATGCCGGGCTTGCCTGCAGGCGCTCGAAGCGGCCAGCCCAGCGCTGGTAGTCGGCCTGCGCGACCTTCGGGCCCATGTAGAAGCCGCGCAGGATGGGCCAGGTGATGTCGTAGCCTTGCTCGCGCGCCGTCGGCACGCTGGCAAGCCTGCCCGGCAGGCGCCGCTCGGCCAGCACGGCGAGGATGCGGATCCCGCCTGCGCCGAGTTGCATCGCGGCTTCGGAGACGTCGCCCGACACCGCTTGCACGTGCCCGCCCAGCAGTGCCGTGAAGGCCTCGCCGCCACCTTCGAAGCCCACGAAGCGCATGCGCTTGTAGCCAACGCCGGCCTGCCTGGCCACCAGCGCGGCCTTCATCCAGTCCTGGTTGCCGATGGTGCCACCGGCACCGAACAGTACCTGGTCGGGGTCCGACTTCAGCGCGGCCACCAGGTCCTTCAAGGTCTTGTAAGGCGAATCGGCGCGCACCGCGATCATGCCGTAGTCGGTGCCGAGCGCGCCGACCCAGCGCACGTCGGCCACGCCATACTTGCCGAACTTGCCCTCGGCCAGCGCCAGCAGCGAGCCGCCGGAGAAGGCGACGATCGTATCGGGCTCGGCGGGGCGCTGCGCCACGATGCTGTTGTAGGCCACGGCGCCGATGCCACCCGGCACGTAGACCAGCCGCATCGGTTGCTCGGTCAGTCCGGCTTCCAGCAGCGCTCGCTGCGCCAGCTTGCAGGTCAGGTCGAAGCCGCCGCCGGGCTTGGCGGGCACGATGCACTCCGGCGTGGGGGACGCATGCGCGCAAACCGCCCCGAGGGCGAGCGCGGCGCAGGCGAGACGCAGGGCGGCCGGGACGATGCTCATGGATTCTCCTGGGATGGGGCCGGACGACGGGATAGAACGACAACGCGGCAGACAGCTTACCGGGAAATCCCGGGCAAATCCGCTGGCTGCCGGTGAGAAAATCAGGCATAACGGAGTGCCAGAAGCGCAGGAGAAGAACCTTCCATGAGAGTACTGCTGGTCGAAGACCACGACGAACTGGCCACCTGGGTGATGCAGGCGCTGCGCGCCCTGCATTTCACCGTGGAGCGCGCCGCCGACGCGGCCAGCGCCGAATCCCTCCTGTTCAGCACGCACGCGGGCGGCACCGGTGCCGGCAGCGACTACGCGCTGGTGCTGCTGGACCTCACGCTGCCCGACCGCGACGGCCTCGACCTGCTCGCCCGCCTGCGCGGCCGCGGCTGCCGCGTGCCGGTGATGATCCTGACCGCGCGCGGCGAAGTGGGCGACCGGGTCAAGGGCCTGGACCTGGGCGCCGACGACTACATGGCCAAGCCCTTCGATCTCGCCGAGTTCGAGGCGCGCGTGAAGGCCCTGCTGCGCCGCGCGCGCCAGACCGAGGCGCCGCTGGTGGTTTGCGGCGGCCTGGGCTTCGATACGGTGTCGCGCCATTTCCAGGTGGGCGGCGTGCCGCTCGCGCTGACGCCGCGCGAGCACGCGGTGCTGGAGATCCTGATGACGCCGCCAGGCAAGACCGTCAGCAAGGACCGGATCTACGCCAGCATCTTCACGCTGGCCGACGAGACCCAGCCCGATGTGATCGAGGTCTATGTGCATCGCCTGCGCCGCAAGCTCGAAGGCTCCGGCGCGGCCATCGTGACCTTGCGCGGGCTGGGCTACGTGCTGGAGCCCAGCGTTGGCTGAGCCGCGCAGGCGTCCCGCCAGCCTGCGCGCGCGCCTGCTGTGGTGGCTGATACCGCCCATGCTGGTGCTGCAGGCGGTGTACGGCGTGGTGGCGTATTCGAATGCGCTGGCGTCAGCCGACCTGGCCTACGACCGCACGCTGCTCGCCTCCGCGCGCAATATCTCCGAGCGCATCACGCTGACACCCGAAGGCGTGCGCGTGGACGTGCCCTATATCTCGCTCGATACCTTCGAGGTGGGTATGAACGCCACCATGTTCTATCGCGTGAGCGGGGTGCATGGCGAGTTCGTCTCGGGCTACGACGACCTGCCGCCGTTCGATGCCAGCCAGCCCCGCACCAGGCTCTATCCCGCGCTGGTGAGTTTCTACGACCGCACTTACCGCGGCCAGCCGATCCGCATCGCCGCGCTGCGCCAGCCGGTGATGGACGCGAGCGGCACGCACGGCGGCATGGCGTTGATCGAAGTTGGCGAGACCCTCGACTCGCGCCAGGCGCTGACGCGCAACATCCTGTTCGATGTGCTGTGGGGCCAGTTGATGCTGGTGCTGGCGGTGGTGCTCGTGATCTGGCTGTTCACGCGGCGCGCGCTGGCGCCGCTCGATGCGCTGCGCGCCGAGGTGGCGCAGCGCCAGCCCGGCGCCACCACGCCGCTGCCGCTCGATAGCGCGCCGCGCGAAACGGCGCCGCTGGTGGAGGCGATGAACGGCTATATGGCGCGGCTGGAGCAGGTGCTGGCCGCGCAGCGCCGCTTTATCGCCGACGCGGCACATCAGTTGCGCACGCCGCTCGCGGTGCTGCACACGCAGGCGCAACTGGCGGCGCGTGAGCACGATCCCGCCGAGCAGCGGCGCATCGCGCAGGGCCTGGCCGACAGCACCGCGCGCATGGCCGCGCTGGCCGACCGCCTGCTGTCGATGGCGCGCGCCGCGCACGGCGGCGCGGAGACACCGCGCGTGCTGGACCTGGCGGCGCTGGTGAGGGAAGTCTGCCTCGAACTCACGCCCGCCGCCCGCGCGCGGCGCATCGACCTGGGTTTCGAGGGCGAGGGCGCGCTGCCGGTGCTTGGCACCGACCTGCTGCACGAACTGGTCACCAACCTGGTCGACAACGCGCTGCGCTACACGCCATCGGACGGCGTCGTCACGGCGCGCGTCCATCGCGCTGGCGAAGCGGTGGTACTGGAGGTGGAAGACGATGGCCCGGGCATTCCGTTGCAGGAACGCGCGGCGGTACTGGAGCCGTTCTATCGCGGCAAGGCCGCCGGTTTGAGCGCCGCGGGGGAGGCGAACCCGGGCGGCTCCGGGCTCGGTCTCACCATCGTGCGCGACATTGCCGCCGCGCACGGCGCCACGCTGGCGCTGCTGGAGGGCGAGGGCGGCAATGGCCTGCTGGTGCGGGTGCGTTTTCCGCCGGCATAGGGCGGCGCAACGCCACCGGATGCCAGCGACGGCTACCGCCGCGCGGCCACGCTGGCGGCGGAGCGCGCCGGTGCGATTGCCGGTGCCGGCGCGGCGCCTTGCGTTCCGGCGGGCGGTGGCATGCCGCCAGGGGCCGGTGCGGCTGGCACGGTACCTGGCATAGCCGGCGCCGCGTTCGACGCATTGTCCGTCTCGATATGCCACCCGCCGCCCAGCGCCTTGATCAGCACCGCGCTGGTCGTGTACTGGCGGCCTACGATGGTCAGCGCGGTGCGCTCCGCGGTGTAGGCGGTGGTTTGCGCCGTCAGCACATCCAGCAGGCTCGCGGTGCCGGCGCGGTAGCGGTTGTTGACGAGGGCCAGCGCGTCGCGCGCCGAACGCAGCGCGTCGTTCTGCACCACGGATTCCTGCTCCAGCAGGCGCGCGGCCGCGAGGCCATCCTCGACCTCCTGGAAGGCGGAGAGCACCGTCTGGCGGTAATTGGCCACGCTCTGGTCGTAAGCGGCAACCGCCTGCGCCTTGGCGGCGCTGCGCAGGCCACCGTCGAACAGCGTGCCGGCCAGCGCGGGGCCGATCGACCACACGCGGTCCGGCAGCGCCAGCCAGCGCGCCAGCGTGCTGGCGGATAGACCGCCGGTGGCGGATAGCGTCAGCGTCGGGTAATAAGCCGCCTGGGCCACCCCGATCTGCGCATTGGCAGCGGCCATGCGGCGCTCGGCCGCGCCGATATCGGGCCGGCGTTCCAGCAGCGCCGACGGCACCGCGATGGGCACGCGCGGCACGGCGGAGGCGTAGTCCTGCGGCGTGATGGCGAGGTCCGCCGGCGGCTTGCCTGTCAGGATGGCGATGGCGTGCTCCAGCTGCGCGCGCGTGATCTGGATATCGATCTGCTGCGCCTGCGCGCTCTTGAGCTGGGTCTCGGATTGCAGCACGTCGGAGCGCTGGGCGGTGCCGGCTGCGTACTGGTTGCGTACCAGCTGCAGTGATTTCTCGTAGTCGGTCACCGTGCGGTCCAGCAAGGCCTTCTGCTGGTCGGCGATGCGCAGCAGGAAATAGCTCTGCGCCAGCGTGGACTGGGTCGACAGCAATGTCGAAGCCAGGTCGGACTGGCTGGCCTGCGCGCTGGCTTCGCTGCTTTCCACCTGCCTGCGCACACGGCCCCACACATCGATTTCCCAGCTTGCCGACAACGTGGCCCTCTGCCCGTTGGCGACCTGGCCGTTGCTGCCGCGCGTGCGGTCGAGTCCGGCCGATGCGTTCACGGTCGGGAAGTAGCCCGCGCGCGCCGATTCCAGCGCCGCCAGCGCTTGCCGGTACTGCGCCTCGGATGCCTTGATGTTCTGGTTGGCGACCTGCACCTGTGCCATCAGCTTGTCGAGCTCCGGATCGGCGAACACCGCCCACCAGTTGCTGCGCTCGCTGGTGTCCTGCGGTTCGGCCGGCTTCCACTCGCCCCACTGCGAGGCGTCGGCCGGTGCCTCCTTGAAGGTCGGCGTGGACGGCGCATCGGGGCGCTTGTAGTCGGGCCCCACGGCGCAGCCGGCCAGCAGCAGGGCGCACGCCACCGTCATCGCGGTCGCCGGGAAGGAAAGGGTAGGGAGGCGGAGAAGAGCGTTCATGGATCGCATTCAGGGTTCGAGGCTGGCCGTGGCCGGGGGCACGGCCGAACGGCGCTGGCGCCAGGCTTTCACCTTCAGGCGCCAGCGGTCCAGCGTCAGGTAGACCACGGGCGTCGTGTACAGCGTGAGCAACTGGCTGACCACCAGCCCGCCGACGATGGAGATGCCCAGCGGCGCGCGCAGTTCGGCGCCGTCGCCGCGGCCGATCGCCAGCGGGATGGCGCCCAGCAAGGCAGCCATCGTGGTCATCAGGATGGGGCGGAAGCGCAGCAGGCAGGCGCGGTAGATGGCATCGCGCGGCGACAGGCCCTCGCGCCGCTCGGCATCGATGGCGAAGTCGATCATCATGATGGCGTTCTTCTTGACGATGCCGATCAGCAGGATCACGCCGATCAGCGCGATGATGCTGAAGTCCGTGCCCGAGGCCAGCAGCGCCAGCAGCGCGCCGACGCCCGCCGATGGCAGGGTGGACAGGATGGTGAGCGGATGCACGTAACTCTCGTACAGCATGCCGAGCACGATGTAGATGGTGATCAGCGCGGCCAGGATCAGCAGCGGCTGGCTCTTGAGCGAGTCCTGGAAGGCCTTGGCGCTGCCCTGGAAGTTGGCCTGCAGCGTCTCCGGCACGCCGATGCGCGCCATCTCCGCCTTGACCATGTCGGTGGCCTGCGACAGCGAGACGCCCTCGGCAAGGTTGAAGGAAATGGTGGAGGCGGCGAACTGGCCCTGGTGGTTGACGCCCAGCGGCGTGCTGGTGGGCGCGAACCGCGCGAAGGCCGACAGCGGCACCTGCTTGCCGCCGCCGGTGACTACATAGATATCGTTGAGCGCATGCGGGCCCTGCAGATACTCGGGGCTGAGTTCCATCACCACCCGGTACTGGTTGAGCGGGTGGTAGATGGTGGACACCAGGCGCTGGCCGAAGGCGTCGTTGAGCACGGCATCGATCTGCTGCGCGGTGACGCCGAGCTTCGAAGCGGTGTCGCGGTCGATGATGACCGAGGTCTGCAGGCCCTTGTCGTTGGTGTCGGTATCGACATCCTCCAGCCCCTTGAGGTTGGAGATGGCCGCGCGCACCTTGGGCTCCCACTCGCGCAGCACGTCGAGATCGTCCGACTGCAGCGTGAACTGGTAAGCCGAACTGCTTTGCCGGCCGCCGATGCGGATGTCCTGCACCGAGGTCAGGAACAGGCTGGCACCGGGCTCCTTGGCCAGCTTGACGCGCAGCCGGGCCACGATGGCGTCGGCCGAATCGCGCTCTGAAATCGGCTTGAGCGTGACGAACATCTGGCCGGTATTGCGCTGCGAACCGCCGGTGAAGCCCGTCACGTTGACCACCGCCGGGTCGGACTGCACGATCTTGATGAAGTTATCGAGCTTGGGCCGCATGGCCTGGAACGAGGTGGCCTGGTCGGCCCGTATAAAGCCGATCAGGCGCCCGGTGTCCTGCTGCGGGAAGAAGCCCTTGGGCACGATCGTGTAGAGCCAGACATTGAGGCCGATGGTGGCCAGCAACACCAGCCACACCAGCACGCTGTGGCGCAGCGACACGGCCAGGGTGCGCGCGTACAGGTCGTGCATCCAGGTGAACACGCGTTCGCTGGCGCGGTAGAAGCGGCCCTGCTGTTCCGGCTTCACCGGCTTGAGCAGGCGCGCGCACATCATCGGCGTGGCGGTCAGCGAGACCACCAGCGATACCAGGATCGCCACCGACAAGGTGATGGCGAACTCCTGGAACAGGCGTCCGACGATGCCGCCCATCATCAGCAGCGGGATAAACACCGCGATCAGCGACAGGCTCATCGACAGCACGGTGAAGCCTACCTCGCGCGACCCCCTGAGCGCGGCTTCGAGCGGCTTCATGCCCTCCTCGATATGCCGCGAGATATTCTCCAGCACCACGATGGCGTCATCGACCACGAAACCGGTGGCGATGGTCAGCGCCATCAGCGACAGGTTGTTGAGCGAGAAGCCGGCCAGGTACATCACCGAGAAGGTGCCGATCAGCGACACCGGCACCGCCACGCTGGGAATCAGCGTGGCGCGCGCATTGCGCAAGAACAGGAACACCACCATGATCACCAGCGCCACCGAGATCATCAGCGTGTGCTCCACCTCGCGCAGCGAACCGCGGATGGTGGGGGTGCGGTCCATCATCACTTCCATCTTGATGGCGGACGGAATCATCTGCTGCAGCGACGGCAGCACCTCGTTGACCCGGTCCACGGTCTCGATGATGTTGGCGCCGGGGGAACGGTTGAGCACCAGCAGCACCGAGGGCTGGCCGTTGGCGGAGCCGGCGTTGCGCACGTCCTGCACCGAATCGGTCACCCTGGCCACGTCAGACAGCCGCACCGGCACGGCGAAGGCGTTCGGGCCGCTGCTGCTGCCGTTGCCGCCGGTGGCGCCGGTGCTGATGGTGGTGGTGCCGCTGCTGGTGGTCAGCGTGGTGGTGGTGACGCCGTTGACGGTCTTGGTGCTGACGCCGCCGCCCGCGGTGGCGTTGGCGGTGCTGGCGATCAGCGCGCCCGCCGAGGCCGAGGAAAACGTGCCCGGCGTGGCGTAGCGCACGATCAGCGGCATATAGTCCGCCGCCTTCATGGCCTGGTCGTTGGCGTAGACCTGCCAGTTGGTGGTGGCGTTTTCCAGCGAGCCGAGCGGACGGTTGGCGTTGGTGGCGCTGATGGTGTTGCGCACATCCTCCAGCGAGATGCCGTATTTGTTGAGCGCGGTGGGGTTGAGCTCCACCCGCACCGCCGGCAGCGAAGAGCCGCCGATGGTGACTTGCCCGACGCCCTCGATCTGCGACATCTTCTGCGCCAGGATGGTCGAGGCCGCATCGTAGAGCTGGCCGCGCGTCATGGTGGGCGAGGTCAGCGCGATGATCATGATCGGCGCGTCGGCCGGGTTGACCTTGCGGTAGGTCGGGTTGCTCGGCAGGCTGGTGGGCAGCGTGGCGCGCGAGGCGTTGATGGCAGCCTGCACGTCGCGCGCGGCGCCGTCGATATCGCGTGACAGCTCGAACTGCAGCGTGACGCGGGTCGAGCCCAGCGAGCTGCTGGAGGTGATCTCGGTGACGCCGGCGATGGCGCCCAGCGCGCGCTCCAGCGGCGTGGCCACGGTGGCGGCCATGGTCTCGGGGCTGGCGCCGGGCAGCGAGGCGGACACCGAGATGGTGGGGAAGTCCACCTGCGGCAGCGGCGACACCGGCAGCAGCCGCAGCGCCGCCAGCCCCGCCAGCAGGATGCCGATGGTCAGCAGCGCGGTGGCGACCGGCCGATGGATAAAGGTAGCCGACAGGTTCATCACGGCCTCGGCTCGGGGGCGGGGCCGCCGGTCTGGTCGCCATCGCCGGTGTCGCCATAACGGCGCCGGCGCCAGTCCTTGAGGCGCATTGCCAGGCTGTCGAACGCCAGGTAGATCACCGGCGTGGTGAACAGCGTCAGCACCTGGCTGACCAGCAAGCCGCCCACCATGGTGATGCCCAGCGGGCGGCGCAGCTCGGACCCGATGCCGGTGCCGAGCATCAGCGGCAGCGCGGCCAGCAATGCCGCCATGGTGGTCATCAGGATCGGGCGGAAACGCAGCAGGCAGGCCTGGAAGATCGCCTCGCGCGGCGCCATGCCACCCTCGCGCTCCGCGTCCAGCGCGAAGTCGATCATCATGATGGCGTTCTTCTTGACGATACCGATCAGCAGGATGATGCCGATGATCGCGATGATGCCCAGGTCCTGGCCCGAGACCAGCAGCGCCAGCAGCGCGCCCACGCCGGCCGAGGGCAGGGTGGAGAGGATGGTCACCGGATGGATGGTGCTCTCGTAGAGCACGCCCAGCACGATGTACATCGTGATCACCGCCGCCAGGATCAGCCACAGCGTGTTGGACAACGAGGCACGGAATGCCAGCGCCGCGCCCTGGAATTCGGTCTGCATGGAGATCGGCAGGCCGATTTCGTGCTCCACCTTGGTGATCTTGTCCACTGCCGCGCCGAGCGATTCGCCGGGCGACAGATTGAACGAAATGGTGGCGGAGGGGAACTGGCCCTGATGGTTGATCACCAGCGGGCCGGTGCGCTCGCTGATGCGCGCGAACGCGCCAAGCGGCACTTGCCCGCCCGAGGACGAGGGCAGGCGCAGTTCCGCCAGCGACCGCGGATCGGTGCGGAACTCGGGCATGGCTTCCAGCACCACACGGTACTGGCTCGACTGGGTGAAGATGGTCGACACCAGCCGCTGGCCGAATGCGCTGTACAGCGCGCTGTCGATCACCGCGGTGGTGATGCCGAAGCGCGCCGCGGCGTCGCGGTCGATATCCACGTAGGCGCGCAGGCCGTTGTTCTGCTGGTCGCTCGCCACGTCACGCAGTTCGGGCTCCTGCTTCAGGCGCTCCACCAGCCTGGGCACCCAGGTGGCCAGCGTGACGGGGTCCGGATCCTGCACGGTGAACTGGTACTGGGTGCGGGACACGCGGTCCTCGATGGTCAGGTCCTGCACCGGCTGGGTGTAGAGCGAGACGCCGCCGAGCTTGTCGACCGCGGCCTGCAGCCGGCGCGTCACGTCCTCGATGGAATCGCGGCGCTGGTCCTTGGGCTTCAGGTTGATCAAGAGGCGCCCGGCGTTGAGCGTGGTGTTGGTGCCGTCCACGCCGATGAAGGAGGACAGGCTTTCCACCGCGGGATCTTCCAGCACCACTTTCGCCACCGCCTGCTGTTTCAGCGCCATGGCGGGGAAGGACGTAGTCTGGGAAGCCTCGGTAATGCCCTGGATCACGCCGGTGTCCTGCACCGGGAAGAAGCCCTTGGGCACCAGCATGTACAGCAGCACGGTCAGCACCAGCGTGCCGACGGCGACCAGCAGCGTGAGTTGCTGGCGGTCCAGCACCCAGTCCAGGGCGCGCCCGTAGCTGGCGATCACGTTGTCGAAGAAGCGCCCGGTGGCCCGGTGGAACCGCGAGAGTTTCTCTTCGGGCACATGGTGCAGCAGGCGCGCGCACATCATCGGCGTGAGCGTCAGCGAGACCACCGCCGAGATCAGGATCGATACCGCCAGCGTGATGGCGAATTCGCGGAACAGCCGCCCCACCACGTCGCCCATGAACAGCAGCGGGATCAGCACGGCCACCAGCGAGAAGGTCAGCGAGATGATGGTGAAGCCAATCTGCCTGGACCCCTTGAGGGCCGCCTCCATGGGCGAATCGCCCTTCTCGATGTAGCGCATGATGTTCTCGATCATCACGATCGCATCGTCCACCACGAAGCCGGTGGCGATGGTCAGCGCCATCAGCGTCAGGTTGTTGATCGAGAAGCCCGCCAGGTACATCACCCCGAAGGTGCCCACCAGCGACAGCGGCACCGCCACGCCAGGGATGATGGTGGCCGGCACGTTGCGCAGGAAGACGAAGATCACCATCACCACCAGCGCGACCGCCAGCAGCAGTTCAAACTCCACGTCGCGCACCGAGGCGCGGATGGTGGTGGTGCGGTCGGTCAGCAGCTGCACCTTGACCGAGGCCGGCAGCGAGCTCTGCAATTGCGGCAGCAGCCCCTTGATGCGGTCCACCACCTCGATCACGTTGGCGCCGGGCTGGCGCTGGATGCTCAGCACGATGGCCGGCTTGTCGTTGGCCCACGCCGCCAGCCGGCTGTTCTCGGGGCCGTCGACGATATTGGCCACGTCGGTGATGCGGATCGGCGCGCCGTTCTGGTAGCCCACGATGATCTGGCGGTACTCGTCGGCGGACTTGAGCTGGTCGTTGGCGTCGATGGTGGAGGCGCGCGCGGGGCCGTCGAAGCTGCCCTTGGCGCCGTTGACGTTGGCGCTGCCGATGGCCGTGCGCAGGTCATCGATCGACATGCCGAGCGCGGCCAGCGCGGTCGGGTTGGCCTGGATACGCACCGCCGGGCGCTGCCCGCCGCTGATGCTGACCAGCCCCACCCCCTGCAACTGCGAAATCTTCTGCGCCACGCGCGTATCCACCATGTCCTGCAGCTTGGGCAGCGGCATGGTGTCCGAGGTCATGGCCAGGGTCATGATCGGCGCGTCGGCCGGGTTGACCTTGCTGTAGACCGGCGGCATCGGCAGGTCCGCCGGCAGCAGGTTGCCGCCGGCGTTGATGGCCGCCTGGACTTCTTGCTCGGCCACGTCCAGCGACAGCGTCAGGTCGAATTGCAGCGTGATCACCGAGGCGCCGCCCGAGGACGACGACGACATCTGCTTGAGGCCCGGCATCTGGCCGAACTGGCGCTCCAGCGGGGCCGTGATCGACGACGTCATTACGTCCGGGCTGGCGCCCGGGTAGAGCGTGGTGACCTGGATGGTCGGGTAATCGACCTCCGGCAGCGCCGACAGCGGCAGCAGCCTGAAGGCCACCAGACCGGACAGCAGGATGGCGACCATCAGCAACGCGGTGGCGACCGGCCGCTCGATGAAGAGGCGTGAGGGGTTCATGCTGAGTCCTTACTGCGGCCGCTGGGGCGCCGCGCCCGCCGGGGCGCCATCGCCGCCGGGAACCGGGGCGCTTGCGCCGTCGCGGTGGCGCCGTCCTTCGGCATGGGCGCCGGAGGCACCCGCCGCGCTCGAAGCCCCGCTGCCGCTGGCACCACCCGAGCCGCCGTCGCGGCGGCGTCCGCGCCCGCGCGGCGCGCTGGCCGGCACCAGCGCGGCAGCGCGCGCTGCCGGGTCCACGGTTTCCACCGTCATGCCTTCCTTGAGCCGGTCCGCGCCGTCGATCACCACGCGCTGGCCGGGCTGCACGCCCTTGGTCACGACGGTACGCTCGCCGTCCGACGGCCCCAGCGTGACCACCTGGACCTTGACCTTGCTGCTCTCGTCCACCACATACACGAAGGTACCTTGCTGGCCGCGCTGGATGGCCGCCACCGGTACCACGGTGGCATCCTCGATGGTGTCCACGCGCGTGCGCATGTTGACGAACTGGTTAGGGAACAGCAGGCCGTCGGTATTCTGGAAGATCGCCTTGAGCTTGACCGTGCCGGTGGTGGTGTCGATCTGGTTGTCGGTAGTCAGCAGCGTGCCCTCGGCAAGGCGGTTGCGCGCCTGGCGGTCCCAGGCCTGGACCGGAATGGTCTCGCCGGCATGCAGGCGCTTGAGTACCGAAGGCAGGTTGTCTTCGGGGATGGTGTAGAGCACGGCGATCGGCTGGATCTGGGTGATCAGGGCGATGCCGTTGGTGTCGCTGGTGCTGACGATATTGCCCGGATCGACCTGCCGCAGGCCGATGCGGCCCGAAGCCGGCGCCACGATGCGGGTGTAGCCCAGTTGCAGGCGGGCGCTGTCCACGTTGGCCTGGTCGGTCTTGACCACGCCTTCGTACTGGCGCACCAGCGCGTCCTGGGTGTCGACCTGCTGGCTGGAGATCGAGTCCTGTCCAAGCAGGGTGCGGTAGCGCTTCTGGTCCAGGCGGGCGTTTTCCAGCAGGGCGCGGTCGCGCGCCAGCGTGCCCACGGCCTGGTCCAGCGTGGCCTGGAACGGGCGCGGGTCGATCTCCGCAAGCACATCGCCGGCCTTGACCATCTGGCCCTCCTTGAACAGCACCTTGAGCAGCGGACCCGACACCTGGGCCCGCACGGTCACGTTGGCCACCGGCGTGACGTTGCCCAGGCCGTTGAGGATGACATCCATATTACGTTGGGCCACGGTGCTGACCACCACCGGCGAGCGCTGGCCACCGGGGCCACCGGGGCCACCAGGACCGCCGCGGCCGCCCGGGCCACCGGGACCACCGGCTGCGCCGGGCGCGCCAGGGGCGCTGGCGGCGGGGGTACGGTGCTGGTACCAGTACCAGCCGCCGCCGGCCAGTAGCAGGATCAGCGCGGCGGCGATCAGTTTGCGGCGGCGTGAGGCAGCCTTGGGCGGCGGTGGCAGCTTAGCCTGTTGATGTTCTTCGGGTTTGGCCATGACCGGATCCTGGGAGCGACGCGAAAAAGAGAGCGCGTTCGAACAAATTTCGGAGTAAGAGAGGCAGCAGTATGCCGTAATGCCATCGGCACGTGCCGCAGGCAGCACGCGGCTTGTAGTGGCCGGGCGGCATCGGGGCGGGTCCGTTTAGTCCGGCGACCGCCGGCAACGGCAAACATAAGCGAAGCATAATGCGCCTTGATGCTCCTCGTGTTTCAACGCCGGCATCCATTCTTACAGACCATTACCAGCGGCTCGGGTGTAATGCCCTGAAACAATTCGCCCGGATTGCCGCGCCCAGCCTAGCTATCATCTGCCTATGCGAGTCAATCAGCCTACCCAGATCCTGGTCGTCGACGACGATCCCGAACTCCGCGACCTGCTGCGCGAGTATTTAAGCCAGCAGGGTTTCGCCGTGTCCGTGCTGCACGATGGCGAAGGTTTGCAGGCGCGCCTGGAGCGCGAGCGGCCGGCCCTGATCGTGCTCGACCTGATGATGCCGAAGGTGGACGGCCTGACAGCGCTGCGCAACCTGCGTGCCAAGAACGACGATATTCCCGTGATCCTGCTGACCGCGCGCAGCGACGAGATCGACCGCATCGTCGGGCTGGAGATCGGCGCCGACGATTATCTCGGCAAGCCGTTTTCGCCGCGCGAACTGCTGGCGCGCATCAATGCCGTGCTGCGCCGCAAGCTGGCGCGCCCGGCCGCCGCGCCGGAAGACCGCGAGGGCATCGCCTTCGGGCCCTTCCGCGTCAACTTTCGCCAGCGCGCGCTGGCGCGCGCCGGCGAGCAGATGGCGATCAGCGATACCGAGTTCGCGCTGCTCAAGTTGCTGCTGATGCATCCGCTGGAGGTGCTGTCGCGCGAGCGCATCGTGGAACTGATGTACGGCACCGCCAGCGGCATCAGCGATCGCGGCATCGACGTGCAGATCTGGCGTCTGCGCCGCCTGCTCGACGAGGACGCCCAGCGTCCCCGCTACATCCAGACCGTGCGGGGGCGAGGCTATACCTTCGTGCCTGACGAAGCAGACGACATACCGCAATGAAGCTGCGCATCGATACGCTGTTCGGACGCATCGCGCTGCTGATCGCAGCCGTGCTGGTACTGAGCCATTTTTCCTGGCTTGCCATCCTGCGCATGGATCGCCGCCAGCAGCAGGTGGATTACTCCGTCGAACAGATGATGTTCCAGTTCGAGAGCATCCAGCGCGCGCTCGCCGCGCAGCCTCCGGCCAGGCTGCCGAGCCTGGTGGAAGTGGCCAGCGAGGCCAGCGCGGCGGAGCATACCGTGGCGGCCAAGGGCAGGGCGCGCCGGCTGGTCGAGAAGTTCGCGCAGCGCATGCCGGCCGGTACCCAGGTGCGGCTCGAAGAAGAAGAGACGTCGCGCATCTGGATCAAGCTACCCCAGCGGCAGGACTGGATCGCGATGCCGGTGCTGTGGGTGGTCAACCCGCCGCCCGACAATCGCCTGCTGCCCGGCGTGATCCTGGTGGTCGGTGTGGCCATGGCGGTGGCCTTGCTGATCGCCTGGCAGATCCAGCGCCCGGTGCGCGACATGGCCGCGGCCGCCGAGCAGTTGTCGCGCCAGCACACCGTCGAGCCGCTGCGCGAACGCGGCCCGCACGAGTTGCGCCAGCTGATCGTGCGTTTCAATCGCATGATGGCCGACCTGACCCGCATCGACCAGGAACGCAACACCATGCTGGCCGGTATCGCCCATGACCTCAAGACGCCGCTGGCGCGGCTGCGGCTGCGCGCCGAGATGCTGGCCGATCCCAAGGCGGCGGCTGGCGTGACGCGTGACGTCGAATCCATGTCCGCCATCGTCGAACAATTCCTCACCTTCGCCCAAAGCGGCGAGCCTGCCGCCCGGCCGGTGCCGGTGGACCGCCGCATCGGTGAACTGGCCGCTTCGCTGGCGGAGCAGGACAAGCCGGTGGAAGTGTCGCTGATGGCAGGCGAAGGATTCCGGTTGATTGCCACCCAGCTCGACCGCATCGTTGGCAATCTGATCGACAACGCGTATGCCTATGGCGCGCCGCCGGTGCTGCTCAGTACCTCGCGCCAGGCCGATGGCTGGCATATGGGGGTGGAAGACCACGGCGAAGGCATTCCGCCGGAAGCGATGGACAAGGTGACGCTGCCTTTCGTGCGACTGGATCCGGCGCGCGGCGGCAATGCGCATTCGGGCCTGGGCCTGGCCATCGTGGACCGGCTGGTGCGCCAGGCGGGCGGGCGGCTCGTGCTGGAAAACCGTGCCGAGGGCGGGTTGCGGGTGGAAATGGTGTTTCCGTTCGCGGCGCTGGCACAGGCAGCCTGAACGCCGCTCCAAATGCAGCTTCGGCGCCGCGCCGGCCACCTGCCGCGGCGTCCGGAGTGTCTCAATCCTGGAACACTTTCGGGTAAATTCTCCCGCCGCGGGCGCTTCCGCCTGGCGT
Organism: Cupriavidus sp. 05L310; assembly: GCF_056398185.1. Lineage (NCBI taxonomy): Bacteria > Pseudomonadati > Pseudomonadota > Betaproteobacteria > Burkholderiales > Burkholderiaceae > Cupriavidus > Cupriavidus sp. 05L310. Next base: position 74,668 of record NZ_JBFTOX010000036.1, on the reverse strand, counting down.
CATGGCCACGCGGGCCAGACGATGTCTCGCATGGTACGCAGATTGCAGCACTTACTTGCTCTGTGCGCTTTGGCGACGCGTAGTGCCATTCCAGTTGATCAGGAGACGCATCATGGCAACTTTCGTAGCACTCTTAAACTTTACCGACCAGGGAATCCGTACCGTAAAAGACACAACCAAGCGCGCCGCTGCCGTTCGCGAAATGGCGAAGAAAAACGGCATCGACATGAAAGATATCTACTGGACGCTCGGGCAATATGACCTTGTAGTGACCTTTACCGCGCCCGACGAAGCTACCATGACCGCGTTCGGACTGTCCCTGGGCATGGCGGGCAATGTGCGCACGCAGACGCTGCGTGCTTTCTCCGCAGACGAGATGGATGGCATCCTCGGCAAGATGCCGTAAGCGCATTCCTCATACCGGCTCGCCAAGAAGAAAGCCCGCATCGTGCGGGCTTTCTTCTTGGCCTTGGATGCGTTCCGCCTTCAGGCGCCGGGCACCTTCTTCTTTTCGCCGATGCGGCTTTCCTTGCCCGCCAGCAGCTTGCCGATATTCTGGCGATGGCGAACCACCAGCAATACGCTGATCGCAAAGACCGCGCCGGCGATCACGTCCACGCCCTGCATCAGCACATAGAAGAAGGGCGCGAAGACCGCGGACACCAGCGCTGCCAGCGACGAATAGCGGAAGAAGAATGCCATGATCAGCCAGGTGGCCATCGTGCCCGCACCTAGCAGCGGGTCGATGGCGAACAGGATGCCGGCTGCGGTAGCCACGCCCTTGCCGCCGGCGAAGCGGAAGAAGACCGGGAACAGGTGGCCCAGGAAGACCGCCACGGCCACCAGCGCGATACCGGTGTCGTCGAGGCCGTAGGCCGGGCCGAAACGCTCCGCCAGCCAGACCGCCAGCCAGCCTTTCAAGGCGTCGCCGATCAGCGTCAGTACGGCGGCTTTCTTGTTGCCGCTGCGCAGGACGTTGGTGGCGCCAGGATTGCCGGAACCGTAGGTGTGCGGGTCAGGCAGGTTCATGGCCTTGCTGACCACGACGGCGAAGGAAATGGAGCCGATCAGGTAGGCGGCGAGGGTGAAGATTAGGTTGGCCATTTGGGGGAACCGGGTATTTGAGGCTGGCGGGATTGTAGCGTGGAAGGGGGGTGGGGGGCGGGCTATGGCGGTGTGCGAAACGGTTGGCTTTTGATTTTGGCGGTGTTGGTTGTTGCACCCAACAGCGTACGACATCCCCCTGCGGGGGACGCCGGTCACTCTTCTTTGCTTCGGCAAAGAAGACTAACGAGAAGAAAGCCGACCCTGCCGGGGGCAGAGCAATCAGGCTTGTGGGCCTCGGTGGTTGCGTCGTACGGCCCTGAGTGTTGGCTGGCGTGCCTTACTGACTCGAAGGGCAGCGCAATCGCATGACCCATGGGTTTCGTGGTGGGGCCCCTGACCTCGTGCGCGGTGCCTGCTCCCACATCTGCCGTTCGCGGCGCGAATTGCTGCAGCGTATCGTGCCTTGCTGGTTTCGTGGTTTTGTCTCTGACGGCGAATAGCGTGCCAATTGACACCCTGCCGTACCGGCGCTGGCCGTGACTGAATACAACCGTCTTCGTTTCTGGGTGGGCACCGTGGCCCGGTCAGCGAAGACGGAAGGATCTGGCGACGGTGTTGGGCGGTTCGCTGCCACTTCATGAGCGAGGCTGCCGGCAATTGAGCACGGGCCACCGCGCCCACCACGAAACCCATCATTGCGAAATTGCGCAGCGCCCACCTCCGCGAACGGCAGGGACTGAACAATCACTGCGCTTGCCGTCAGAGACAAAACCACGAAACCAGTAAATCTCGAAGATTCGCGGCCGTTTGCACCGCGTACGGCAGATGGCCGAATGGGCAGGGCACCCGCCATCAGGGGCTGCACCACGAAACCCGTGTGGCGCGCAGTGGTGCAGCGGGGAAACCGGTAGGACATGTCAGCCGAAGCCACTGCCCGCACGACGGAATCACTGCCGCCGAACAGCCTGATTGCTCTGCCCCCGGCAGGGTCGGCTTTCTTCTCGTTAGTCTTCTTTGCCGAGGCAAAGAAGAGTGACCGGCGTCCCCCGCAGGGGGATGTCGTACGCTGTTGGGTGCAACAACCAACACCGCCAAAACCAATCCCAACCCCGCAATAAAAAACCAACGGTTTTGCCCCCCAACCCCAACCAAGTCCCCCTCAATCCACCAACGCACACTCCACCACCTCAGCCCCCACCAACCCCACCAACACCTGCGGATCAATACTAACCAGATACCCCCTACGCCCCCCATTAATATAGATCCGCCCCATCGCCAGCACCCCAGCCTCCACAAACACCGGCATCCGCTTGCGCGTCCCAAACGGCGAAGTACCCCCCACCATATACCCGCTATGCCGCTGCGCCACCTCCGGCTTGCACGGCTGCACGCTCTTGCGCCCCGTCTGCCGAGCCAGGTTTTTCGTCGACACCGAACAATCCCCGTGCATCAGCACGATCATCGGCTGCGCCTTCTCGTCCTCCATCACCAGCGTCTTGATCACGGCATGTTCATCCACGCCAAGCTGGCGCGCCGACTCCCCGGTGCCCCCATGCTCGACATAGTCATAGGCATGTTCGCCAAAGGCAACGCCATGCTGCTTGAGGAACTGGGTAGCGGGGGTTTCCGAAACGTGTTTGGACTTGCTCATGATGGAATGACTGTTCGCAATGACCGCGCAAAAAAACCTACCCGCGCGGATGATGCTGCTGATGCAGATCCCGCAAGCGCTCGCGCGCCACATGCGTATAGATCTGCGTAGTGGAAATATCGGCATGCCCCAACAGCAACTGCACCACGCGCAGGTCTGCGCCGTGGTTGAGCAGGTGGGTGGCAAAGGCATGCCGCAACGTATGCGGGGACAACGGCGCGTAGATCTCGGCGTCGCGCGCGTGGCGCTTGATCAGGTGCCAGAAGGCCTGCCGCGTCATGCCCTCGCCGCGCTGGGTGACGAACAGCGCGTCGCAGGCGCGCTCGCCCAGCAGCGCGGGCCGGCCTTCGGCGAGGTAGCGGCGTAGCCAGTCGCCGGCTTCGGTGCCGAAGGGAACCAGCCGTTCCTTGTTGCCCTTGCCGCCGACCACGCGCGCCACGCCTTCGTTGAGGCCGACTTCGATGGTCTTCATCTGCGTGAGCTCGGACACGCGCAATCCGCTGGCGTACATCAGCTCCAGCATGGTGCGGTCGCGCAAGCCGAGCGGAGTGGCGGTGTCGGGCGCTTCAAGCAGGGCTTCGACCTGGGCTTCGGTCAGCGTCTTGGGAAAGCGCGGCGGCTGCTTGGCCGGGCGCAGCAGCAGGCAGGGATCGGCCGTGATCATGTGCTCGCGCACCGCCCACTGGTAAAAACGCTTGAACACGGTGAGCCGCCGGTTGGCCGACGATGCGCGCGTCTCGAGGTGGCGCGATGCGAAGTAGCCATTGAGGGCGGCATCGTTCACCCCCAGCAGCGTGGCCGTAGCCGTGCCATGCAGCCAGCGCGAAAGCAGCGTCAGGTCGCGCCGGTAGGCGTCGATGGTGTTGCGCGCCAGCCCGTCTTCCAGCCACAGCGCATCGCAGAAACGGTGGACCAGGTCCAGGTCGGCAAGCAGCTCGGGGCTGTCCTGGGCTTCGGTGCCGCCTTCGACGGAGGCGATATCGTTCATGCCAGCATCACCCCTTCGTGGATCAGCAACCAGCGTTTGATGTCAAGGAAGAAGCCATCGCCCTGGTGGTTGGCAAAGCCGCCGATGCCGCTGGCGCCGACCACGCGGTGGCAGGGAATCACCACCGGGAAGTAATTGGCCCCGCACGCCTGCCCGACCGCGCGCGGCGCGCTGGCGATCTGCCGCGCCACGGCGCCATAGGTGGTGACCTTGCCGCGCGGCACGCTCGCGATGGCTTGCCATACCCGGCGCTGGAAGGCGCTGCCGACCGGCGCCAGCGGGATATCGAAGGGGGCATCCGGATCGGCGTAGTAGGCCTCGAGTTGCCGCGCCAGCCGTCGCGCGACCGCATTGGCGGGTTCGATGAGCTTCATGCTCTCGGGCAGGTAGACGATCTCGCGGATGGTTTCGCCGTCGGTACGCACGCCGATCTTGCCGAAAGGCGCGGGAAGGATGGCGTCGAAGATGGAGTCCATGGCAGGGTGCGGAAGGCGCGAGCCTGGATTTTAGAGCATGGCGGAGCCGGTGGGATGCCCGGTGGCGTGCGAGGCGCTCGGGCGGCGCTTTGGTGGAGGCATGCAACCGCTTGCCTGCGGGTTTCCCCTTCCTTGAGTTCTGCCTCTCCGTATTATTTAATTCAAATTGAATTAATTAATGCAGCGGCGAATCCGTCCTGTGATCCAGGCGGCGCCCAGAACAACACCGGAGACGATATGAACAGTGCCAAGGCCGGCCGCGGCGTGAATTCCGCCAGCCTGCGGCTGTACAACGAGCGCGCGCTGCTGCTGGCGCTGCGCCGGGCCGGGGAGGCGTCCAAGGCCGATCTCGCCCGCATGGCCCAGCTCACCAACACGGCGGTGGGCAGCATCGTGCAGACGCTGACCGAGGATGGCCTGATCGAAGTCGCCGGCCGCAGGCAGGACGGGCAGCGTGGCCAGCCGGCCAGCCTGATCCGCCTGCAGCCGAAGGGGGCGTTCGGCATCGGCGTGCGGCTGGACCGCGCCAGCATCGAGTGCGTGATGGTGGATTTCGGCGGCGAGATCCTCGCCACCCGCGCCCACCAGATGATCCTGCCGCACCCGGATCAGGCGCTCGAGATCGTGCGCGGCGACGTGGCCGCGCTGCGCGCGCAGCTGACGCCGGCCGAACGCAAGCGCCTGCTCGGCATCGGCGTGGCCCAGCCCTACAACCTCGGCGCCTGGCTGCGCGAACTGGATCTGCAGGACGAGGCTTCACAAGCCACCTTCCGCGCCTGGGATGCGGTGGACTTCGCCGCCGAACTGGCGGACGCCACGGACATGCCGGTGTTCGGCGAGAACGACGGGACCGCCGCCGCCGTGGCCGAACTGTTCTACGGCCGCCACCACGCGCAGAGTTTCCTCTATGTCTTCCTCGGCCCGGCCATCGGCGGCGGCGTGGCGCTCAACGGCGACTGCGTGCGCGGCGTGTCGGGCAATGCCGGCGATATCGGCATGATGCCGGTCCAGCCGGGCACGCTGGCCTCGGCGCCGCGCACCGGCAAGCGGCGCGACATCCTGCTGGCACGCGCTTCGCTCAATGCGCTGACCCGGCACCTGCGCCATCACGGTGTGACCATCGACGGCCACGCGGATCTGGAAGCGCAGGTGCGCAACCAGCATCCGGCGGTGGGGGAGTGGCTGGAAGACTGCATCGACGCGCTCGCGCCGGCTATGCAGTCCGCGCTGGCGGTGCTCGACGTGCCGCTGATCATCCTTGACGCCGACATCGATGCCGGCCTCGTGGCGGCGCTGATCGGGCGCCTGCAGACCGAACTGGACGAGGGCGCGCCGGAGGCGCGGCGCCCGCCGCGCGTGGTGCGTGGTTGCTTCGGTGCCAACGCCGGCGCGGTGGGTGCCGCCTCGCTGCCAATGTTCATGAACTTCTCGCCGCGGGCCGAAATGCTCAGGGGCGCATCCGCCATGATTCCGGAGGCCAACCATGCCATCGTCTGACCTGTCCGATTTTTCCGGCGCGTGTGCCAGGCCGCCCTTGCTGGCGCTGCGCAATATCTGCAAGACCTTCCCCGGCGTGCGCGCGCTGCGCAATGTCGAGCTGACCGCCTATGCCGGCGAGGTCCATGCCCTGATGGGTGAAAACGGTGCCGGCAAGTCGACCCTGATGAAGATCCTGTCCGGTGCCTACACCGCGGATCCCGGCGGCGAATGCCATATCGACGGGCAACGGGTGGAGATCGACGGGCCGCAATCCGCGCGCGACCTCGGCGTGGCGGTGATCTACCAGGAGCTGAGCCTGGCGCCCAACCTGAGCGTGGCGGAGAACATCTACCTTGGCCGCGCGCTGCAACGGCGCGGGCTGGTGGCGCGCGGCGAAATGGCGCGCGCCTGCGAGCCGACGCTGGCCCGGCTCGGCGCGGATTTCTCGCCCGTTGCCTGTGTCTCCAGCCTGTCGATCGCGCAACGCCAGCTGGTCGAGATTGCGCGTGCCGTGCACTTCGAAGCGCGCATCCTGGTGATGGACGAACCCACCACGCCGCTGTCCACGCACGAGACGGACCGCCTGTTCGCGCTGATCCGCCAGTTGCGCGGCGAAGGCATGGCGATCCTCTATATCAGCCACCGCATGGCCGAGATCGACGAACTGGCCGATCGCGTGACGGTGCTGCGCGACGGCTGCTTCGTCGGCACGCTGGACCGCGATCACCTGTCGCAGGCGGCGCTGGTCAAGATGATGGTGGGGCGCGACCTGTCGGGCTTCTATACCAAGACGCATGGCCAGTCGCGCCAGGGCGAGGTGATGTTGTCGGTGCGCGATATAGCGGACGGGCGCCGCGTCAAGGGCTGCAGCTTTGATCTGCGTGCCGGCGAGGTGTTGGGACTGGCGGGCCTGGTCGGCGCGGGCCGCACGGAACTGGCGCGGCTGGTGTTCGGCGCCGATGTGCGTACGCGCGGTGAGGTGCGCATTGCAAGCCCGGCCGGGATGGTCACGCTGCCACCCGGCGGCCCGCGCCAGGCCATCGATGCCGGCATTGCCTACCTGACCGAGGACCGCAAGCTGCAAGGCCTGTTTCTCGACCAGAGCGTGCTCGAGAACATCAACCTTATCGTGGCCGCGCGCGATGCCCTCGGGCTTGGACGCCTGAACCGGCCGGCCGCGCGCCGGCGGACCACGGAGGCCATCGACACGCTCGGCATCCGCGTCGCGCATGCGCAGGTCAATGTGGGTGCGCTGTCGGGCGGCAACCAGCAGAAGGTGATGCTGTCGCGGCTGCTGGAAATCCAGCCGCGCGTGCTGATCCTCGATGAGCCCACCCGTGGCGTGGATATCGGCGCCAAGTCGGAAATCTACCGCCTGATCAACGCGCTGGCCGAGAGCGGCGTGGCGATCCTGATGATCTCCAGCGAGCTGCCCGAAGTAGTGGGCCTGTGCGATCGCGTACTGGTCATGCGCGAAGGTGCGCTGGCCGGCGAGGTCCGCCCTGCCAGCAGCGCCGCCGAAACCCAGGAACGCATCATTGCGCTGGCGACGGGCGCGGCGCAGCCGGCGGCGGGCTGGACTGGCACGCCATTGGCCGCGGCCGTCAATGCCGCCGCGGGCAACGCAACAAGCAGCATGCTGCACTGAGACAGGGCGGAGCCTCTCCGCCACCCGCAAGAGATATTGACGCCGCCCTGCAGATCCCCGCAGCCGCCGGCGCAGGAGACAACCATGCACGAATCCATCACCCGTCCCGTTCCTTCCTCCGGTCCGGCCGCGCCGTCGGCGTCCCTCGGCCGCATCACCACGCAGGAGCGCCTGCGCGCGCTCGGCATGCTGCCGGTGCTGGTGCTGCTGTGCATCGGCTTCACGGTGCTCACCGAGAACTTCGCCGGCTGGCAGAACCTGTCGATCATCGCGCAGCAAGCTTCGATCAATATGGTGCTGGCCGCGGGCATGACCTTCGTGATCCTGACTGGCGGCATCGACCTGTCTGTGGGGTCGATCCTGTCGATCTCCGCGGTGGTGGCGATGCTGGCATCGCTGTCGCCGCAGCTAGGCATGCTGAGCGTGCCGGCCGCGCTGCTGTGCGGCTTGCTGTTCGGCATCGTCAACGGGGCCCTGGTCGCTTTCATGAAACTGCCGCCGTTCATTGTTACGCTCGGCACGCTGACCGCCGTGCGCGGGCTGGCGCGGCTGGTCGGCAACGACAGCACGATCTACAACCCGGATATCGGCTTCGCCTTCATCGGCAACGCAGAGGTGCTGGGCGTGCCCTGGCTGGTGATCATCGCCTTCGCCGTGGTGGGGGTGTCGTGGTTCGTGCTGCGCCGTACCGTGCTGGGCCTGCAGATCTACGCGGTGGGCGGCAATGCGGAAGCGGCGCGGCTGTCCGGCATCAAGGTGTGGGTCGTGCTGCTGTTCGTCTATGCGGTCTCGGGTTTGCTGTCCGGCCTCGGCGGCGTGATGTCCGCCTCGCGGCTGTACGCCGCCAACGGCCTGCAACTGGGCCAGTCGTATGAGCTCGACGCGATCGCGGCGGTCATCCTTGGCGGCACCAGCTTCGTCGGCGGCACCGGCTCGATCGTCGGTACGCTGGTGGGGGCGCTGATCATCGCGGTGCTGTCCAACGGGCTGGTGCTGCTGGGCGTGTCCGATATCTGGCAGTACATCATCAAGGGCCTGGTGATCATCGGCGCGGTGGCGCTCGACCGCTACCGCCGCAAGGGCTCGGCACGTACCTGATGCGCTTGCGCTGAACACACCGGCTACTGGAGACACGACATGTCCAAGCATTACCTGGCGGCACTCACGCTGGCGGCAATGAGCGTACTGTGCACCGGCGCGGCGGCGCAGGGCGCGCCGGACCCGGCGTCGGCGCCCGCGGCCGCGCAAAAGCCGTTGAAGAAGGTCGGCGTCACGCTCGGCTCGCTCGGTAATCCGTACTTCGTCGCGCTGGCGCACGGCGCCGAAGCCGCGGCCAGGAAGATCAACCCGGAGGTCAAGGTCACGGTGCTGTCCGCCGACTACGACCTCAACAAGCAGTTCTCGCATATCGACAGTTTCATCGTGTCCAAGGTGGACCTGATCCTGATCAACGCGGCCGATGCGCGTGCCATCGAACCGGCGGTGAAGAAGGCGCGCAAGGCCGGCATCGTGGTGGTGGCGGTGGACGTGGCGGCGGCGGGCGCCGACGCCACGGTGCAGACCGACAACACCCAGGCCGGCGAGCTTGCCTGCGGCTTCCTCGCCGAGCGGCTGGGCGGGCGCGGCAACCTGATCATTCAGAACGGCCCGCCGGTGTCCGCGGTGCTGGATCGCGTGAAGGGCTGCAAGACCGTGCTGGGCAAGCACCCCGGTATCCATGTGCTCTCCGACGACCAGGATGCCAAGGGCTCGCGCGAGGGCGGGCTGAACGTCATGCAGCTTTACCTGACCCGTTTCCCCAAGGTCGATGCGGTGTTCACCATCAACGACCCGCAGGCGGTCGGCGCCGACCTGGCCGCGCGCCAGTTGAACCGGCGCGGCATCCTGATCGCCTCGGTCGACGGCGCGCCCGATATCGAGGCCGCGCTCAAGGCCAACACCCTGGTCGAGGCCTCGGCCAGCCAGGACCCCTGGGCCATCTCGCGCACCGCGGTGGAGATCGGCGTGGGGCTGATGAACGGCAGGCCGCCCGCAAGCCGCACCGTGTTGCTGCCGCCTGCATTGGTTACGCGCGCCAATGTGAACGACTACAAGGGCTGGTCCGCGCCGCGCTAGCGTGGCCAGCGGCCACGCCAACCCGCTTCAAACCGATGAATCGAATAACCAACCGACTGGTGACATGATGCAAAGCAATGCTGTAGGCGCAGTACCCGAATTCGACTTCGTGCTGTTCGGCGGCACCGGGGACCTGGCCACGCGCAAGCTGCTGCCGGCGCTGTTCGACGCGCACTGCGTGGGCTCGCTGCATCCGCGCGGGCGCATCCTCGCGCTGGGCAGCCAGCCGCTCGGCCAGGAAGCCTACCTGACCATGCTGGAGGCCAAGGTGCGTCCCGCGCTGCCGGCGGCCGCGGCCGACGAAACATGGCGCTCGTTTGCCGAGCGCATTCTTTACCTGCAGGTGGATGCCAACGCGCCGGACGGTTTCGATTCCCTGGCCGAACTGGTGCGCGCGCGCGCCGCCCCGGTGGTGGTGTTCTACCTGGCCACGGGGCCGCACCTGTTCGTGCCGATCTGCGACCATCTGGCCCGCACGGGGCTTAATCACGCCGGCGTGCGTATCGTGCTGGAGAAACCGCTGGGTCATGACCTGGCCTCGTCCGACGCGATCAACTCCGCGGTGGCGCGCCATTTTGCCGAAGACCAGATCTATCGCATCGATCATTACCTGGGCAAGGAATCGGTGCAGAACCTGATGGCGATGCGCTTCGGCAATGTCCTGTTCGAGCCGCTGTGGCGGCGCGAATGGGTGCGCGATGTGCAGATCACCATCGCCGAGGAAATCGGTGTGGAAAAGCGTGGCGCGTTCTACGACGGCATCGGTGCGTTGCGCGACATGGTGCAGAACCACCTGCTGCAACTGCTGTGCATGGTGGCGATGGAGCCGCCCTCCAGCCTGTCCGAGGACGCCATCCGCGACGAGAAGCTCAAGATCCTGAAGGCGCTCAAGCCGATCGCGCTGAACGAGGTGGCGGAGAAAGTGGTACGTGGACAGTACTGCCGCGGCGCGGCGAGCGGCGATGCGGTGCCGGGCTACGTGAACGAGCCGGCCGTCTCGCCCGACAGCCAGACCGAAACCTTCGTCGCCATCAAGGCGGAGATCGCCAACTGGCGCTGGGCCGGCGTGCCGTTTTACCTGCGCACCGGCAAGCGCATGCAGTCGCGCGTGGCGGAGATCGTGATCCAGTTCCGCGACGTCCCGTATTCCCTGTTCCCGCGCCCGCTCGACCACGAGCCCGGCAACCGGCTGGTGATCACGCTGCAGCCGGAGGAAAGCATCCGCCTGCATTTCCTGGTCAAGCATCCTGGCGACACCCAGGCGCTGCAGCCCGCCACGCTGGATCTGCAACGCATGTTGCCGCGCGGGCAGGGCGGTCGCCATGAGCGCAAGACCGGGGCTTACGAGCGCCTGCTGCTTGACGTGATCCGGGGCCGTCTCGGGCTCTTCGTGCGGCGTGACGAACAGGCACAGGCCTGGCGCTGGGTCGCGCCCATCCAGCAGGCATGGGCGCAGAGCAATCTCGCGCCCAAGCTCTACACCGCGGGCACCTGGGGGCCGGCCGCGTCGAGCGCGCTGCCTTCGCGCGATGGCGCGGTCTGGCATGAAGAGCTGTGAAGTCAGCTTGAGGGATACCGCCGCCCTTGCCATGGCCAGGGCGGCGGCGAGTACAGGAGTTGAACCGATGTCCAATATGTCCCACCACCTGCCCACCTGGCAACGGCTGCAGGCGCATGCCCAAGTCATCCGCGATGCCCACCTGCGCGACTGGTTCGACGGCGAGCAGGGCGAAGCCCGCGGTGCCCGCTTCGTGGCCGAGGCGGCCGGCCTGACGCTGGACTATGCCAAGAACCGCGTCACCGACACCACGATGGCGCTGTTGTTCGAACTCGCCAGCGAGGCGGGCGTAACCACGCGGCGCGATGCGATGTACCGCGGCGAAGCGGTCAATACCACCGAGCGCCGCGCCGCGCTGCACATGGCGCTGCGCGCGTGGCCGGAGGATGGTTTCCATGCGCAGGGCGTGCCGGTGGCCGGCGACGTGGCCGCGGTGCTGGCGCAGATGGAACGCTTCGCCGGCGCGGTGCGCGGCGGCACATGGCGCGGCTGGAATGGCCGCGTGATTGCCGATGTGGTCAATATCGGCATCGGTGGCTCGGACCTGGGTCCGCGCATGGTCTGCCGCGCGCTCGCGCACCTGGATAGCGAAGGGCCGCGCATGCATTTCGTCGCCAACGTGGACGGCAGCGATCTCGCCGCGGTGCTCGCGCGGCTGGATGCCGCCAGCACGCTGGTGGTGGTTTGCTCCAAGACCTTCACCACGCTCGAGACCATGGCCAACGCGCAGACCGCGCGCGCCTGGTTCCTGCGCCACGGCGTGCCGCAGGCGCAGCTGGCAAGCCATTTCGTCGCGGTTTCCACCAACCGGGAGGCCGTGGTGGCGTTCGGCATCGATCCCGTCAACATGTTCCCGTTCTGGGACTGGGTGGGCGGGCGCTTCTCGCTGTGGTCGGCGGTGGGCCTGTCGATTGCGCTGGTGGTCGGCTTCGATCGCTTCCGCCAGTTGCTTGACGGCGCCCGCGCCATGGACCGGCATTTTGCCGAGGCCGGCGCGCCGCGCAACATGCCGATGATCCTCGGCCTGCTCGATGTCTGGTATCGCAGCTTCCTGGGCACCGGCAGCCGCTGCGTGGCGCCGTACTGCGAGCCGCTCGAATTGCTGCCGGCCTTCCTGCAGCAGCTTGAGATGGAGAGCAACGGCAAGTCCGTGCAGCTCGACGGCGCCGCCGCCGCGCAAGGCACTGCGCCCGTGGTGTGGGGCACCACCGGCACCAACGGCCAGCATGCCTACTTCCAGATGGTGCACCAGGGTTCGCACTGGATGCCGGTGGATTTCATCGCCGCGCTCGAACCGGCGTACGCGATGCCCGGCCACCATGGCAAGCTGCTCGCCAACTGCTTCGCGCAGGGCGAGGCGCTGCTGCGCGGCCGCACCGCCGAGGAGGTCAGGGCGCTGGGCGTGCGGGACGAGGCGCTGGTGCCGCACATGGTGTTCGAGGGCAACCGGCCCAGCAATACCTTGCTGCTGCAGCGGCTCGATCCCTGGCACCTGGGTGCGCTGATTGCGCTCTCGGAGCACCGCACCTTCGTGCAGGGCGTGCTTTGGAACATCAATTCGTTCGACCAGTGGGGCGTGGAACTCGGCAAGCAACTGGCTGGGCCGATCGCCTGCGAGCTCGACGGCGGACCGGTGCGGCCCCACGATGCTTCCACCGCCGGCCTGATCCGGCGCGCGCTGGCCGCGGCGTCGGCGTGGCAAGGCTGAGGCGCGGCGCGCGGCCGCTATCCAACACAGTAGAGGATGCAATGACAACGACACCATGGCCTGCGTACGTCGTCTTCGGCGAGGCGTTGACCGATATGGTCCACCAGGGCGGTCAGGACTGGCTCGGCCTGCCCGGCGGCTCATGCTGGAACGTAGCCCGCGTGGGCGCGCGGCTGGGCATTCCCACCGCGTTCGCCGGCGCGATCAGTTGCGACGCGCTGGGCGACCAGCTCGCCCTGGCCAGCGAGGACGCCGGCCTTGACCTGCGTTTCCTGCAGCGCGTCGAACGCTCGCCGCTGCTGGCTTTTGTCGGCGCGCAGCACCCGCCGCAGTACTTCTTCGTGGGCGACGACAGCGCCGATCTCTACTTCGATCCCGCGCGTTTGCCGCAGGGCTGGCGCCAGGCCGCGCGCACGGTGCATTTCGGCTCGCTGAGCCTGGCGCGCCAGCCGCTGGCCGCGCGCCTTTGCGAAGAAGCCACGCAAGCAGCGGCGGCGGGCAAGCGCATCGCCTTCGACCCCAATTTCCGCATGCCCATGCGCGCGCCGGCGTACCAGGCGGTCTTTGCGCATCTCGCCGGCCTGGCGGACTACATCAAGGTCTCGGACGAGGACCTGCGCGGCCTGTATCCGGCACTGGATGAACACGCCGCGCTGGCCGCGCTCAGGGCGCTGGCCCCGCGCGCGAGCGTGCTGCTGACGCGCGGCGCCGATGGCATGACGCTGCTGCATGGAGATGCGGTTTGCGAACAGCCGGTGTTTGCCGTCGATGTGGTCGACACCGTGGGCTGCGGCGATGCCGCCATGGGAGGGTGGATGGCGGGATTGCTGCTGGATCCCGGGGCGACACCGGCGCGGCAGGCGCGATGGGCGGCGGCTAGCGCGGCGGTGGCGGCTACGCGGGCGGGGGCGTATTCGCCCACGGTTGCGGAGGTCGAGGCGCTGCTGGGCAAGATGGCCGTTCCGGCCTGACGGGGCCGGAACGGCGCCATACGGCGCAGCATCTGTTGAATCTTTCCTTCAATACAGCTAGAATTTTTCCGAACAACCATTTAACGGAACCAAGGTTCCAAAAAACGGAACCAGAAATTCTAGCCGGCCGCACCGCCGGGTGACGGGTGCGGCCCGAAGGGAAAGATCCCGCATGAGCATTCTTGAAGGCGTCGAAAGCGTGCTGGGCCTGTTCGAACAGGGCCGGCACGAGATTGTCTTTAACGACATCACCGACGAACTCGGCCTGGCCAAGAGTTCCGCGTCGCGCCTGCTCGCCCAAATGGTGAAATACCGCCTGCTGGAGATGCATCCAGCCACGCGGCGCTATCGCCCTGGCGTACTGCTGATCCGCGCGGCGCAAGCGGCCACCCAGGCACATCCCTTCGACGAGCAATGCCGTGACCTGCTGGCGGCGCTCTCGGAATCCACCGGTTTTACCGCCTACCTTTCCATGCTCGACGGCACCGACACCGTGGTGCTGCAGCGCCTGAACGGCAGCAATCCCGTCCAGGTGCTGTCCCCGCCCGGTACGCGCCGGTCCGCCTTCACCACGGCGATGGGGCGCGTGCTGCTGTCGCGCCTGTCCGGCGAGGCGTTCAGCGAGCGCTACGGCAAGTTGGCCGGCAAGAAGCTGCCGGATGCCCCGGCCGGTTGCCCCGCGACGGTGGGGGAATTGCGTGAGCGCGTGGCGGCCGCGCGCGCGGAGCGCAGCGCGATCGCCATCAACGAAGGCATGCCGGGCATCGGCGCGGTTGCCACCACGATTGCCGATCCGGCGTCGGGCGACCTGCGCGGCCTGTGCTTGTCCTTTACCGCCATGCAGGTCGGCCAGGCGCAGGCGCAGGCATTGCGCGACGCGCTGGTGGAGGCGGTAGCTGCCCTCGGCCAGCGCATTGGCGACCCGCTGTGGCGCGACCCGCCGGCACTCGCGGATGAATAACGCAGAAGATCCCCACACTCCCATGGAATTACTGTTACTGAGCAATTCAAGCAGCGACGAGGGCTACCTCGTCCATGCACACGACGCGATCGCCGAACTGGCTGGCGGACGCCGGCAGGCATGCTTCATTCCTTTCGCGGGCGTGACGCGCGAATGGGACGACTACGAAGCCCTCGTGCGCGATGCACTGTCGCCGCTGGGCCTGGCCACGCACTCGCTGCATCGCGCGGCCGATGCAGGGGCCGCCATTGCCGCCATCGACACGGCCGAGCTGATCGTGGTCGGCGGTGGCAATACCTTCCGCCTGCTGCAATGCCTGCGCGAGCGCGGACTGCTCGCCGCGATCTCCGCGCGCGTTGCCGCCGGGCACGCCCGCTATCTGGGCTGGAGCGCGGGATCCAATCTGGCTTGCCCGAGCATTTGCACCACCAACGACATGCCGGTGGTCTATCCGGGCGGCTTCGACGCGCTCGGGCTGGTGCAGTTCCAGATCAATCCGCACTACTTCAATCTCACCGTGCCTGGTTTCCGCGGGGAAACGCGCGACCAGCGCCTGGCGGAGTTCACCACGCTGGCGCCGCATATGCCCGTACTGGGTTTGCCGGAGGGCAACTGGCTGCGCGTTTCCGGCGAGCGGTTCGACATGGGCGGGCCGCACCAGGCGCGCTGGTTCAAGGGGCCGTCCACCTGGGACGTTGCGCCGGGCGCACTGGTGCTTCCAGAGTAAGCAGGGCAGGGCCAATTGGAAATGAGCGCGCGAGTCGCGGGAGGTCAGGCAGGATGTCGATGAAGCAGGTTATTGAGTCGATCGAGTTGCTCTCGGCGGCAACGGTCGACGGCGAGACGGTCGCCGCGCTGCTGCGTGCGCGCGGCGTGGCCGATGTCACTGTCACGCGCGTGGAAGAGGGCGGGCTGTACACGGATTTCCTCGCCTGCACGCTGCCAGGCCGGGACCCCGGCTTGCCGGCGCTTGGCCTGGTCGGGCGGCTCGGGGGCGTGGGTGCGCGCCCGGCCGTGACCGGGCTGGTTTCGGATGCGGATGGCGCCATCGTTGCGATTGCCGCCGCGCTCAAGCTGGCCGACATGGCTGCCACCGGCGACGTGCTGGCCGGGCCGGTGCGGATTCACACCCATATCTGCCCGCACGCGGCCACGCGGCCGCACCATCCGGTGCCGATGATGAAATCGCCTTTCGCAATGCGCAGGATGATGTCGCATGAGGTGCATGCCGGGATGGCCGCCATCCTGTCGGTGGACACCACGCGGGGCAACCGCTTCGTCAACCGCCGCGGCGTGGCGCTCACGCCGGTGGCCAAGGAGGGCTGGCTGCTGCGCCTGCCCGAGCGCATGCTGGACGTGATGGGCTGGGTCAGCGGCGAACTGCCGGCCGTGCTGCCGCTGACCACGCAGGACATCACGCCATATGAAAACGGCCTCTGGCACGTCAACTCCATCATGCAGCCGGGCATCGTCACCACCGCGCCCGTGATCGGCGTGGCGCTGACCGCGCAGACCACGGTGCCGGGCTGCGCCACCGGCGTGACCAACGCCTTCGACCTCGACGTGGCCACGCGCTTCTGCATTGAAGTGGCCAAACTGTTCGGCCCTGGCAACTGCGCCTTCTACGATGAAGCCGAGTGGGCCGAATTGCTGCGCCGCTACGGCTCGCTGGCGCATCTGCAAACGGTGGGGCGTGAAGCATGATGCCGGCCCGCCGTGAACCGCGCGTGGGATTCGTCACCATCGGGCAGTCGCCGCGTGTGGATGTGGTGCCGCAGATGATGGCCGACCTTCGCATGCCGGTGGTGGCGGAGGAGTTCGGCATTCTCGACGCGCTGGACGCCGCCGGCATCGCGGCAATGGCGCCGGGCGCCGGCGAGTATCGCTTTGCCACCCGCATGCGCGACGGCAGCCAGGCGGTGGTCGGCAAGCCCGTTGCGCAAGCGCGCCTCGCGCGGCTGCTGCAATCGCTGGACGACGGCCGCTTCGATGTGCTGGTGCCGCTATGCACCGGCACGGCGCTGCCGCCGCTGAACACGCTGGTGGTGGAGCCCCAGCAGGTGGTGGATCACCTCACCGTGGCGCTTGCATCAGGTTGCAAGCGTCTTGGCATCGTGCTGCCGCTGGAAGCGCAGGTGAAGGACTTTCACCTGATCCAGCCGGTGCCTTGCGAGCTGCGCGTGACCCACGCCTCGCCCTATCTCGATGCCATGAGCGGACGCTTCGCGCAGGCCGGCGAAGCCCTGCGCGGCTGCGACCTGATCGTCATGCATTGCATGGGCTTCACCGAGGCGATGCGCCTTGAGGTGGCGCGGCATGCGCAGGCACCGGTATTGCTGTCGAACCGCATGGTGGCCACCGTGCTGGCGCAGGTGCTCGATCGCACTGATGCCGCGCGGGCATAAGCCGACTAACCGGGGTGCGGGCAACCCGGCAGACCTGTTACCCATTGCCCATGACATAGCTGGAGCGCGACTCAAGATGGAAAAGCTGGTGAAACGCATGCGGCCGCTGCTACGCGGCTTGCTGACGGTGGGCGTAGGCATGGCCGCGGTATCGACGGTATCGGTTGCGCAGGCGCAGGAGTGGAAGCCAGCAAGGCCGGTACGGCTGCTGGTCGGTTTTGCGCCGGGCGGCTCGGCGGACCTGCTGGCGCGGCTGGTGCAGGCGCCGCTGTCGGACAGCCTGGGGGTTCCCGTGGTGGTGGAGAACGTGCCCGGCGCCGGTGGCAATATCGCCGCCGACAAGGTTGCGAAGTCCCCGGCGGATGGCTACACCATCGGCATGGGTGCCGCCGGCGCGATGGCCGTGAGCCATCTGCTCAATCCCAAGGGAACGCCCTACAAGGTGGAGGATTTCACGCCCATCGTGATGCTCGCCACGCAACCCAATGTGGTGATCGTCGCCCCCACCTTGCCGGTGCGGAACATGGCCGACTTCGTCACCTACGTGAAGCGGACCCCGTCGGCCACCTTCGGCACGTCGGGCGTCGGCACCTCCAATCACCTGATCGCCGAGACCATGCTGCACCGGCTCGGGATCGACATGGTCCATGCGCCGTACAAGGGCGCCACCCCGGTCATCACCGACCTGATGGGCGGGCATATCGCCATGACCGTGGACAATATCACCACGGCAGCCAGCCTGGTCCAGGCTGGCAAGGTCAAGGCGCTGGCCGTCACCGGCAGCACGCGCTCCGCGTTGCTGCCCGGCGTGCCGACGCTGGCGGAAAGCGGGCTCAAGGGCTTCGACATGCCCACTTGGCAGGGCATTTTCGGCCCCAGGGACCTGCCAAAGCCGGTTGTGGAGCGCTTCAACAAGGAACTGGTGAAAGCGCTGGCGCGGCCGGAGGTGAAGAAGAAACTGGCGGAGTTCGGCTCCGAACCGGTGGGCGATACGCCTGAGCACTTCGCCAGCTTCCTGGCGCAGGACCGCAAGATGTGGGCGGGGGTGATCAAGTCCGCCAACGTCACGCTCGAATAAGCGGCACCGGGGCGCAAATGCCCGCCAAATAAAAAGGCCCCCGTATCGGGGGCCAACGATGCGCTGAAGCCTGGCGTTCATGCCGGCAGGCGCGGTATCACTGCTCCAGCTTGATGTTCTGCACCTTGACCAGGTGTTTCATCTTTTCGAATTCCTTCTTGATCTCGGCCGCGTGCTCCGCCGGGGTGTTGCCCGAGGGTTCGGCGCCGGCGGCGCGCAGGCGCTGCTGGAAGTCCTTGTCCTGCAGTGCCTTGACGGCGGCTTCATTGAGCTTCTTGATGACGTCGTCAGGCGTGCCGGCCGGGGCCACCAGCCCGTACCAGGCCGGGTCGTTCGGCTCCTTCAGGCCCAGTTCGCCGAAGGTCGGCACGTTCGGCAGCGCGTCGATCCGCTTGTTCCATGCCACCACGATCGGGCGCAGCTTGCCGGCCTTGATGTAGGGCATCGAGGAGGGCAGGTTGTCGACCATGATGGGTACCTGGCCGGCCAGCACGTCGTTCAGTGCCGGGCCCGCGCCGCGGTAGGGGATATGGACCATGAAGGTCTTGGTCGAGACCTTGAACTGCTCGCCCAGCATGTGGCCGAAGGCGCAGGTGCCGGATGTGGCGTACGAATACTTGCCCGGATTGGCCTTCAGCGCAGCCAGGAACTCCTTGTAGTCCTTGGCCGGGAAATTCGGGTTGACCGCGATCACGTTGGCTACGTTGGCCAGGTTGGTGATGGGCTTGAAGTCCTTGATCGGGTCATACGACAGCTTGGGATTGCAAGCCGGGTTGACCGCCATGGTGGACACGGTGGAGATGCCGATGGTGTAGCCGTCGGGCGCGGCCTTGGCGATGGCGTCGGCGCCGATCGAGCCGCCGCCGCCGGCGCGGTTTTCCACCACCACGGGCTGGCCCAGGATGCGGCTCATCTGGTCGGCCGCGCCACGGCCCACGATATCCGTGGTGCCGCCGGGCGCGAACGGGATAATCAGCCGGATCGGCTTGCTCGGGAAGCTTTGTGCCTGCGCCAGGGTGGCGGCGGCTGCCAGGCCCAGGGCCAGTGCGATTTTGCTGGATTGCATGAGATCGTGTCTCCCGTCAAAAGACCGGGCGGGGATATCCCGCCCTAGGTAAAGAACGCCGGCCAGGCATCCGCGGTGGCGGAGCGGCGAGGCCGGCGGCGTGAGTTCTGGCGGGCGGGCTTAGTGGCCGCCCTTGGCGGTCAACCGCCCAGGAGTCCGCGCTTGAGTTCCCGGTCGACCGGATGGTCGCCAAGGAAAACGCGCAGCACCGCCTGGTAGAAATCCTCGCCCGGGATCGGCTTGCCGCGCGGCGTGCCGTTGATGGCGACCATGGTGCCGCCATCGGGCGAGAAGTCGAAATTGATCACGTCGCCCTTGCGGGCCGTGCCCATCTGCTCCATGGTCTGCCTGAGCTGGAGCATGCGGTCGGATAGCCGCTGCAGCTGGAGCTCGCTGTGGTTTTCGCGAAGCCCGTCGTTCAGCGCCTTGATAAAGGTATCGGGTGCGACTTCGCGCAGCGGCCGGATCTGCAGGCGCTTGGGACCGTGGCCGCCCAGCACCACGGTGGCGTTGCGCGCCTTTTCCGGCAGGTAAAGCGCGGCCACATAGCCCTTGAGAATGAACGCCGAGCGCAGCCCGGTGCCATTGAGCTGCAGTTCCTTGCCGCCGACCCGGATCGCATCGTCGATGCGCATCCCCTCGACAACGTTGGCGCGCGCGTGCCCCGGCGGCATGGCCAGGGCCGAGCCCACGCAGAGGGTGAGCGCCAGCTGGCTGGCGCGGCGGCGCAGCGATGCACGCACGGACGGGGTACGACGGGAAAACATGGAAGCTGGACGGTACGACGGAACGTGCCATATTCGTCGATTTCTGAAACAATACCAATTGGTATCTGCCCTAGTCTGCACTTGGCGTGACGCGGCGGCCATCACAATAAATAAAACGAGACGATGTCTTCTGCTCTCCTGCTGGTGCCTGATTTCAGCCTGATCCTGATAGGCTGGCTGCTGGTGCGCTACACCGCGTTCGATCGGGCCTTCTGGTCGGGCGTGGAGCGCCTGGTGTACTTCGTGCTGTTCCCCGCGCTGCTGCTGCAGTCCACCAACAGCGCCAAGTTCGATTTCTCCTCCACCTCCGCCATGCTCGGCCTGGCGCTGCTGACCACGGCATTCGGCATGGTGGGCGGCTATGCCGTCAAATGGGTGCTGCGGCCCGAACCGCTGGATTTCGCCTCCGGGCTGCAGACCGCATTCCGCTTCAATTCGTATATCGGGCTGGCGTTGGCCGCGCGCCTGGGCGGCAGCGAGGGGCTGGCCATGATGGCGGTGATCGTGGGCTGCACGGTGCCGCTGTGCAATGTGGCCGCGGTCTGGGCGCTGGCCCGCCACGGCGAAACCCGGCTGTGGCGCGAACTGGCGCGCAACCCGCTGATCCTGGCCACCGCTGGCGGCCTGCTGACCAACCTGATCGGCCTGCACCCGCCGGACGTGGTGGCAATGACGCTGAACCGGCTCGGCTCCGCATCGACCGCGCTGGGGCTGATGACGGTAGGGGCCGGCCTGCAAATGAGCGGCGCCACGGGCGCGATGGGGCCGGTGGCGTGGTGGAGCGGAGTCAAGCTGCTGGCCATGCCTTGCTTTGCCTGGGCGGTGGGGCGGATGTTGCCGCTGACCGGGTTGCAGTCGCAGATCGTGGTGCTATTCGCCTCGCTGCCGACCGCGTCGAGCGCTTATATCCTGGCCGTGCGCATGGGCGGCAACGGGCCGATGGTGGCGGCGACGATTTCCGTCATGACCGTGCTGGCCATCGTGACCACGCCGTTCTGGCTGTCCCTGGTCAGCTAGCGCGGGCCTCGGCGGCGCGATCCTGCGCCAGCGCCCAGTCGATATGCTCGCGCACCAGCGGGCTGGCCTCGGGCTGGCGCGCCGCCAGCGCGGCGCGTATGCGGGCGGCCAGCGCCGCGTCGCCGCTGGCACTTGCCGCGCGCAGGCTGTTGCCCAGCCCCACCGCCAGGTTGCGTAGCCAGCGTTCGTGGCCGATGCGGCGGATCGGGCTGCCTTCCAGCCGCTGGTTGAATTCCGCCTCGGTCCAGCCGAACAGCTCGGCCATGTCGGGCGCGTCGAAGCCATTGCGCACGTCAAAGTCGGGCAGCGTGGCGCGGTGGGCGAACTTGTTCCAGGGGCAGGCCAGCTGGCAGTCGTCGCAGCCATACACGCGGTTGCCCATCGGCGCGCGCAGCGTCTCGGGGATGGCGCCCTTGTGCTCGATGGTCAGGTAGGAGATGCAGCGGCGCGCGTCGATCCGGTAAGGCTCCAGGATGGCCTGGGTCGGGCAGATATCGATGCAGCGGCGGCAATTGCCGCAGTGGCCAGGCTCCGGCGCGTCGGCCGGGAAGGGCACATCGACCAGGATCTCGCCGAGGAAGAACATCGAGCCGCCGTCGCGGTCGAGCAGCAGCGTGTGCTTGCCGCGCCAGCCCAGCCCGCCCTGGGCGGCCAGCGCCACCTCCATGACCGGCGCCGAATCGGTGAACACGCGATAGCCGAACGGTCCGATGGCGGCCTCGATGCGGCTGGCGAGCTGCTGCAGGCGGTTGCGCAGCACCTTGTGATAGTCGCGGCCCCGCGCATAGAGCGAGATCACGGCGGTGGCGGGGTCATCGAGCCGGGCGAGTTCGTGTGCGCGCCAGTCGTCGGGGCCCGCGGCCGGCAGATAAGGCATGCGCGCCACGATGGCACGTACCGTGCCGGGCACCAGTTCGGCGGGCCGGGCGCGCCGCAGGCCATGGTTCGCCATATAATCCATGTCGCCGTGGTAGCCCTGCGCCAGCCACGCCATCAATCCTGCCTCAGCCCGGCTGAGATCCACTTCGGCGATGCTGACCGCGTCGAAGCCAAGCTCCGCGCCCCAGGTCCGGATCGAGCGCGCCAGGTCCGCCAGCCCCGCGGCGTCCGTGCCCGGACGTGCAAGGGACGGCCCGGTGCCAGGCTCGCCCCTAGGGTCGGAGTCGCTGGCAGGAGGGGGCGAGGCGGCTGGCGCCAGGGTTGCTCGGTCGATCATTCCCGAATTGTACGCAATGCCCCTGCTCCAACAACGCACACTCAACCTGCCCGACGAAGCGGCCACCGCCCGGCTGGGCGCGGCGCTGGCCGATGCCGTGCGCAAGCTGCCGCCGCAGACCGTGCACCTGCAGCTCTCGGGCGACCTCGGCGCCGGCAAGACCACGCTGTCGCGCGCCATCCTGCGCGCGCTCGGCCATGCCGGCAAGGTGCGCAGCCCTACCTACACGCTGTGCGAGCCCTACTCGGTCACGCGCGCGGATGGCTCGCCGCTGACCGCCTATCACTTCGACCTGTACCGTTTCGCCGATCCGGAGGAATGGGCCGATGCCGGTTTTCGCGATTGTTTTGCCGAACCGGCCGTTAACCTGGTGGAATGGCCGGAGAAGGCCGGCCGCCTGCTTGGGGAACCGGACCTGCACCTGTTGCTCCAATCGGACACAAGCGACGCCGACGACGCGGCCGAACGCCGTATCGTTACGCTTAGTGCCTATACTCAGACTGGACTTACCCTGCTTTGCGCATGCTGATCAAGCGAATCGCCACCGACCGCCCCGACGATATCCAGCTGGCCCGCCGTAAATGGCTGGCGCAGTGCCTCAAGGCGAGTGCCGGCACCGTGGTGCTGACACTGGCCGGACCGCAGATCGCCTTTGGCGCCGGCATTGTCGCGGTGCGGGTCTGGCCCGCCGAGGAATACACCCGCGTCACCATCGAATCCGATGCGCCGCTGGCCGCCGTCCACCAGATGGTCCACGGCCCCGACCGCCTGGTGGTGGACATCGATGGCCTGGATTTGTCGCCGACCCTGCGCGAGCTGGTGGCCAAGATCACCTCCAACGACCCCTATATCCAGACCGTGCGCGTGGGACAGAACCGCCCGCGCGTGGTGCGGCTGGTATTCGACCTGAAGGAAGACGTCTCGCCGCAGGTGTTTACGCTGGCGCCGATCGGCAGCTACCGCAACCGCCTCGTGTTCGACCTGTATCCGGTCAACCCGCCCGACCCCCTGTGGAAGCTGGTGCGCGATACCGAGGACAAGCAGCGCCGCTTTGCCGCCACGCAGCCGCCGGCCGGCGCGGACGGCGTGTCCGGCGCGCCCGCCACTAGCGAGGAGGACGTTATCGGCGCGCTGGTGCGCAAGTTCGACGACAAGGGCGGCAACCCGGTGCCCGCCTTGCCGCCGATGGCCGCCACCCGGCCCAAGCCGCCGGCACCGTCGGTTGCGCCATCCATCCCGCCGCTGGCGCAGAACAATCCGCCTCCGTCCCTGCCGGCCAACAACCCGCCGGCGGACCGCCCCTTCAAGATGCGCCGCCTGCTGACGGTGGCGATCGATCCCGGCCATGGCGGCGAGGATCCCGGCGCCACCGGCGCGTCCGGCTCGCGCGAGAAAGACGTGGTGCTGCAGATCGCGCACCGCCTGCGCGCCAAGATCGATGCGCAGCCCAATATGCGCGCCATGATGACGCGCGACGCGGACTTCTTCGTGCCGCTCAATGTGCGCGTGCAGAAGGCGCGCCGGGTGCAGGCCGACCTGTTCGTGTCGATCCATGCCGATGCGTTCCTGTCGCCGGAAGCCAAGGGCGCCTCGGTGTTCGCGCTGTCCGAGCGCGGCGCATCGAGCAGCGCCGCGCGCTGGATGGCCAACAAGGAAAACGCCTCCGACCTGATCGGCGGCGCCAACATGGGCAACAAGGATGCCCAGGTGGCGCGCGTGCTGCTGGACCTGTCCACCACCGCGCAGATCAACGACAGCCTGCAGGTGGGCAAGGCCGTGCTGGCGGAGATCGGCGGCATCAACCGGCTGCACAAGGGCAGCGTGGAGCAGGCGGGCTTTGCCGTGCTGAAGGCGCCGGATATTCCCTCGATCCTGGTCGAGACGGCGTTCATCAGCAATCCGGAGGAAGAGCGCAAGCTCAACGACGAGAGTCATCAGGAGCAACTGGCCAATGCCATCCTGCGCGGCATCCGCAATTATTTCGCGCGCAATCCGCCGCTGTCGAAGAATCCGTCGGTGTAATGGGTAAAGGGCGGGGCAAGAAACAAAACGGCCGGCAATCATGCCGGCCGTTTGCCATGCTACGCGGTGAAACTCAGGCGCGGGCGGCAGCGCCTTCGGGCAGCGCGTCGCGGCTGGCGTAGCGCGAGGCGATCACCGAGCATACGATCAGCTGCAACTGGTGATAGACCATCAGCGGCAGCACCAGCAGGCCCAGCGCCGGGTGGCCGGCGAACAGGATCTTGGCCATCGGGATGCCGTTGGCCAGGCTCTTCTTGGAGCCGCAGAACACCGCGGTGATCTCGTCTTCCACCGAGAATCCGAGGCGGCGTGCGGTGAAGGTGGTGGTGGCCAGGATCACCACCAGCAGCACGGCGGCGAGCGCCATCACGGCACCGATGGTTTCCCAGCTGTATTTGTGCCACAGGCCGGCGGCCGTGGCGTCGCAGAACGAGGAATAGACGATCAGCACGATCACGCCGCGGTCGATCTTGCTGGTGATCTGCTTCTTCTTGGCAAGCCAGCTGCCGATCAGCGGGCGGGCCAGCTGGCCCAGCGCGAACGGCAGCAGCAGTTGCAGCGCCACGCCGGTCAGCGCCTTGCCCAGCGGCATCGAGGCACCGCTGGCGCTGATCACCAGGCCCATCAGCAGTGGCGTGACGGCCATGCCGATCAGGCCGGAGATGGTGGCATTGAAGATTGCACCAGGCACGTTGCCGCGCGCCATCGAGGTCATCGCCACCGAGGAGGAAACAGTCGACGGCAGCGCGCACAGGTAGAACACGCCCAGCAGCAGTTCGGCGGGCAGTGCGTTGCGCAGGCCGAACATCAGCGCCAGCCCGACCACCGGGAAGACGATATAGGTGAAGCTCTGCACGAAGGCATGCAGGCGCCAGTGGCGCGCGCCCGCCACCAGCTTGTCGCGCGAGAGGGCGGCGCCGTGCAGGAAGAAGACCAGGGCCACGCCCAGGTTGGTCACCATGCCAAGGTGCAGCGGGCCGTCGCCGGTGCCGAGTTCCGGTGCCAGCAGCGCGATGCCGATGGCGGTGAGCATGATCAATACGAATCCGTCGATCAGGTCGTAGATTTTCTTGAAGGGTGAGAGGATGGCGGACATGACTGCAAGGTTGGATTAGGGTTTCGCCTAGTATTGGACGCTAGCGAAGCCTAGAATGCAAATTCATTTATCGTATCCATTCATCTCATAGACGCATGAATTACACCCTGCGCCAGTTGCGCGTCTTTCTTGCCGTGGTCGGGCATGGCAGTTTCAGCCGTGCCGCGGATGCCGTCGGCCTGACCCAGCCCGCGGTCAGCCGCGGCGTGGCGGAGCTTGAGGAAGCACTTGGGGTACGGTTGCTCGACCGCACCACGCGGGAGGTGGTGGTGACCGATGCGGGGCAGGCGCTGGCGCCCGCGATCGAACGCCTGCTTGGCCAGCTGGACGACACGCTGGAAGAAACGCGGCAACTTGGCGAGCGCTATCGCGGTCGCGTCGTGATTGCCAGTGCGCCCACGATTTCGGCCCGCCTGATGCCGCTCTATGTATCGGCCTGCGCGCGCCAGTATCCGGATATCCGCCTCAGCATTCGCGATAACGTGCAGGCCGACGGCCTGGAGCAGATCCGGGCGGGGGCGGTGGATTTCGGCGTGTTGATCGATCCGCAGGCGCCCGAAGGGCTGACCATCGCGCCGCTGGCCACCGATCCGTTCTGCTTTGTGTGCCGGCGCGATCACCCGTTGGCGGACGCCGATTCCGTGCCGTGGTCGGCGCTCGATGGCATGCCGCTGGTGCTGCTCGATTTCGCCTCGGGCAGCCGGCCCCTGATCGACCGGATCTTCGCCAGTCACGGCATATCGCCCAACGTGGTGCAGGAACTGGGGCATTCGGCCAGCGTGTTCGGCATGGTCGAGGCCGGCATCGGCGCCTCGGTGCTGCCCTCGTTCTCGCTCCCGCTGCCCGCCGCGTCGCCGCTGGTCTGGCGGCCGCTGACGCCGCGCGAGGAACGCCGCATCGTCATGGTGTGCCGGGAAGACCGCTCCCTGTCGCCATCGGCGGCGGCCGTCTGGCAGATGGTGCGGAGCCTGCCGCTGCCGGCCGAGCCAGCCATGCCGTAGCCATCGGCGGCCGGCAGGCTTAGCTGCGCGAGGCCGTCAGCATCACCGCTTCCAGCGCAAAGCTGCCATCCTGCTTGACCAGGTAGTGGTCGCGTACTTCCGCCGGCGCCAGTTGCCACAGATGCTGGATCGCGGCCACCGCCACGGACGGCGTGCGCATGCGCTGCACCCAGGTGGCGAACTCAAGCTCGATGCGCCAGACCGGGGACACGCTGGCGCTGAAGCCTGCGGCCTCCAGCATGGCTTGCCAGGCGGGCCCGGTGTAGTCGCGGATATGGGAAGGATCGCGCAGCAGTTCCACCGATTGCAGCCAGGTGTCGAGCAGCGGGTCTTCCGAGCCGGCAATGTCGATCAGCACGATCTTGCCGCCCGGCTTCAGCACGCGATGCATCTCCGCCAGCGCTGCCGGCACGTTGCGCCAGTGGTGGGCGCTCATGCGCGAGATCACCGCATCGAAGCTGGCATCGCCGAAGGGCAGCGATTCCGCCGTGCCCTGGCGGGTGCGGATATTGGCCAGGCCCTTGTCGCGGGCTGCCCCTTCCACCACCGCCAGCATTTCGGCTGACAGATCGTAAGCCGTCACTTCGGCTGCAACGCCCGCCGCCGTGAAGCTCGCATGGCCGGCCCCGCAACCCAGATCCAGCACCCGCGCCGCCGGCAGGCTTGCCAGCTCCTGCGCAAGCTGTTGCAGGTCGGCGCCCTGGGCGTGGACCGCGCTGGTGAGGTAGGCGCTGGCGGTGGCGCCGAACTGGGCGGCAACGAGTTCTTGTTGTTGCATGAGGCTCTCCTGGCGGCGATGGCCGCTGGTGAATTCTAGTGAAGGGATTTGCAGGGATTCGGTGCTTGCCCGCTTAACGGGTTCGACGTACTGTAGCAGGCTGTTCTCCCGGTACAAGTCAGGCTTTTATCCTGGTATAAAACGCACCAGTTTCCATCCTGGCGGGGTGCTACCTGCCCGTTCCGCCCAGTCCGCTCACGCTCATGATCGATCACGACACAACAGCCGAATCGTCCGGCCAGTCCGCCGCCGCACCCGATGCCGCCAGCGCACGCGAACTCACGCGCGAGGCCGTGCTGGGCAGCTTCCTGCGCGCGCACCGCGAGCGCGTGGCCCCGGAACAAGTCGGGCTGGCACCGGGCCGCCGGCGCCGCACGCCGGGTTTGCGGCGCGAGGAACTGGCGCAGCTGTCGGGCCTCAGCGCTACTTGGGTCACGTGGCTGGAGCAGGGCAGGCCCGTGGCGCTGTCGGCGCGCGCGCTCGCCAGCCTGGCCAGCGCCCTGCGGCTGACGCGCGCGGAGCGGGCCTATCTGTTCGAGCTGGCCGGACGGCGCGATCCGATGCAGGCGCAGGACGAACACGTCCCGGCCACGGTCCTGGCCAGCGTGGAAGCCATCGCCGGACCGGCCTATCTGCTGGACCGGCAGTGGAACGCGCTGGCGTGGAATGCCGCCGCGGCCGACCTGTTCGTCGGCTGGCTCGATCCCGCCAGCGCCGAGCGCAACCTGCTGCGCAGCATGTTCCTGTCACCGGGCTTGCAGGCACTGGTGGACGACTGGCCGCACCGGGCGGCGCGGCTGGTGGCGGAATTCCGCGCGCACAGCATCCGCCATGCCGAAGACCCGCCGACGCGGGCGCTGGTGGAAGGATTGATTGCCGAGAGCCAGGTGTTCCGCACGGACTGGCTGTCGCAGGACGTGGAAGAACGCCAGGGCGGCCGCCGCGGCTTTCGCCATCCGCGGCGCGGGCTGCTGCACTTCGAGCAGCTCACGCTGGTGCCGGCAGCCGCGCCGGGGTTGACGCTGGTGATGCTGATGCCGGCGCGGGCGCTGGCGGAAGAAAGCTGACGCGCCTTACTTCGGCTGCATGCGGATGGCACCGTCGAGCCGGATCACCTCGCCGTTGAGCATGGTGTTGCCGATGATGGCGGCGACCATCTTCGCGTACTCTGCCGGGCGGCCGAGACGCGACGGGAACGGCACCATTTTGCCAAGGGCGTCCTGCACCTCTTGCGGCATGCCCAGCAGCATCGGCGTTTCGAAGATGCCCGGTGCGATCGTCATGCAGCGCACGCCGTCGCGCGACAGATCGCGGGCAATGGCCAGGGTCATGGCGACCACGCCGCCCTTGGAGGCGGCGTAGGCGGCCTGGCCGATCTGGCCGTCGAACGCCGCCACCGAGGCGGTGTTGATGATCACGCCGCGCTCGCCTTCGGCGTCGGGCGTGTTGCGCACCATGGCCGCGGCAGCGAGCCGGATCATGTTGAAGGTGCCGATCAGGTTGACGCGGATGGTCTTGTCGAAGGCGTCCAGCGGATGCGGGCCGTTCTTGCCGACAGTCTTGTTGGCGGTGGCGATGCCGGCGCAATTGACCAGGCCGGCCAGGCGGCCCAGCGCGGTTGCGGCGTCCACGACGGCTTGCCCGTCGGCCTCGCTGCTGACGTCGCAGCGCACGAAGCGTCCGCCCAGTTCGGCCGCCAGCGCGGTGCCGGCGGCCTCGTTGAGGTCGGCGATCACCACCTTGCCGCCGGCGGCCGCCAGCATGCGGGCGCTGCCCTCGCCGAGCCCTGAGGCGCCACCAGTGACGATAAATACGTTGTCGCGGATTTCCATGCTTGTCTTCCTCGCTTGAACTTGAGTGTGTGGTTCTTTGATTTTCTGGTGCTGCGGATACGGGATGGTGACATAACGTTTACGTAAACGTCAATCCGCGCTCAAAGGCCGGCCCTCATTGCCCAGAAACAAAGAAAGCGACCCGTAGGTCGCTTTCTTTGTTTCATGCAGCGCTTGCGGCGCGCAGATTACTTCAGTGCGTCGAACACGCGCGCGGTGATGTCTTCCACGCTGCCAACGCCCGCGATCTTGCGGTACTGTGGCGGCGAAACCTTGGCCGACGCATCGCCATCGGCGGCCCACCTGGAGTAGTAGTCCACCAGCGGACGGGTCTGCTGGGAGTAGACATCGAGGCGCTTCTTGACGGTCTCTTCCTTGTCGTCGTCGCGCTGGATCAGCGGTTCGCCGGTGACATCGTCCAGGCCTTCGGTCTTGGGAGGGTTGTACTTGACGTGATAAGTACGGCCCGACGCCACGTGGGCGCGGCGCCCGCTCATGCGCTCGATGATGGCGTCGAACGGCACGTCGATTTCCAGCACGTAGTCGATCGCCACGCCCGCTTCCTTCATGGCTTCGGCCTGCGGAATGGTGCGCGGGAAGCCGTCGAACAGATAGCCGTCCTTGCAATCGGCCGCCTGCAGGCGGTCCTTGACCAAGCCGATGATGATGTCGTCCGACACCAGTCCACCCGCATCCATCACCTTCTTGGCTTCCACGCCTAGCGGCGTGCCGGCCTTCACCGCGGCGCGCAGCATGTCGCCGGTGGAGATTTGGGGGATGCCGAACTTTTCGCAGATGAACTGGGCTTGCGTGCCTTTGCCGGCGCCAGGTGCGCCCAACAGGATCAAACGCATTACGGGTCCTCAGAGTTTTGAATCTGGTATGGCAGGGGGAATGGAAGGAGGGTAACGCCGAAACTTGACGCGAGGCTTACCGCGCCATCAGGTCGGCGCGCCCCGGATCGGAGTCTGGTCTGTTGACGGTCGGCACGCTTTAGCCGCTGCCTCTGGCGGCGGGCGGGTACCGAACGGGCTCACTCTTCATCTCCCCACCGAGCCTTGGCCGGGCGCCCGGGCGCCCGACGGCTCTGTATCGCCGAGCATTATGCCATGAGGCGGCGCGAAATCGGCTTGCCGCTGCGGTGACATCTGTCATGACTTATGTTGTGGCTTGCGGGATGGCCATGGTGCCCGGCGGCCACCCCAAGTGCACTCAAGGTCCTTCTTGCGCCATGGCCTGCGCCCACAGCGCGCGCACGCGTTCCAGGTCGGCTTGCGTATCGACGCCCGGCGCAGGCGCGGCCGCCGTCTCCAGCACGCCGATCCGCTCGCCATGCCACATCGCGCGCAACTGCTCCAGCGCTTCCGTCTGCTCCACCGGCGACAGCGCCAGCGTTGGGAAGCGCCGCAGGAATCCCGCGCGGTAGGCATAAAGGCCGATGTGGCGCAGCACCGGCATGGCGGGCAATGCCACCTGCGCGGTCGCAGCCGCCGCGGCGGGCACGCCGGCCCAGGCATCGCGGGCCCAGGGGATCGGCGCGCGGGAGAAATACAGCGCGCGGCCGCCGGCATCGCACACCACCTTCACCACGTTGGGGTTGAAGACGTCGGCGATATCGCCGATCGGATGGGCGGCGGTGGCGATGGCGCAATCGGCGTGGTGCGCCAGGTGCAGCGCCACCTCGTCGATCAGGCCCGGTTCGATCAAGGGTTCGTCACCCTGGACATTGACCACGATGGCGTCATCCGCCAGGCCCAGCAGCGTGGCCACTTCGGCCAGGCGGTCGGTGCCCGAGGGATGGTCGGCGCGCGTAAGCACA
Source organism: Cupriavidus sp. 05L310 (assembly GCF_056398185.1). Taxonomy (NCBI): domain Bacteria; kingdom Pseudomonadati; phylum Pseudomonadota; class Betaproteobacteria; order Burkholderiales; family Burkholderiaceae; genus Cupriavidus; species Cupriavidus sp. 05L310. Next base: position 43,969 of record NZ_JBFTOX010000036.1, on the reverse strand, counting down.
GCCTCGATGCCGTGCGCCGCGCAGGCCGACGCCACTTCGGGCGCATCGGTGGCGACTACCGTGCGCTGCGCAGAAGAGGCATGAGCCCGCTCGGCCACGCGCACGATCATGGGTTTGCCGCCGATATCGGCCAGCGGCTTGTTGGGCAGCCGGGTCGAGGCCAGGCGGGCGGGGATGACGACAGTGAAAGCTGGCAGCGACATGATGCGACCCGCTTATTCCGGCGAGACCAGCCTGCCGGGCACGGTCTGGCGTGCTTCATCGGCGAGCATGATGGGAATGCCATCGCGGATCGGATAGGCCAGTTTATCGACCTGGCAGATCAGTTCCTGGGCGGCGCGGTCGTGTTCCAGCTTGCTCTTGCACAGCGGGCAGACCAGGATTTCAAGCAGCCGGTTGTCCATCTTGCGTTTCCTTGGTGTGGCCGGCGGCGATCGCGGCACCCTGCGCGGCGGGCGCGGCCTGGGCGTGCGCGGCGACGGCGCGGCGAATTTTGTCGATCAGGCCCGCGTCGATCACGGGCGTGGTGGGGACGACCCAGATCCGCGGGTCGAGCGGGTCACTGAGGCGCTCGCATTTTACGGCATCCTTCTCGGTGATCAGGATGGCGTCGACTGCGCGCGCGACGGGATCGCCGGCGAAGGGGTCTTCGGCGAAGTCGTAGTGGTCCGGCAGCGGCATGGTGTCGGGCGCCAGGCCGGCGGCCCGCAGGCTGGCGAAGAAGCGTTCGGGGTTGCCGATGCCGGCGGCGGCCAGCACACGCTGCCCGGCAAACTCGGACAAGGGCCTGGCCATGGACGGGTCGGCCAATTGCCAGGCGTCGTCGAGCACCAGGCGCATGCCATAGACATCCGGTTTGTCCGGGCTGGCGCGGAAGTCGGGGTCATTGATCAGGGTGGCGTCGCGCCGGCGCGAGAGCGATTCGCGCAGCGGGCCCGCCGGCAGCAGCAGGCCGTTGCCGCCCATGCGCGTATCGAACATCACGATCTCGAAATCGCGTTGCAGCTTGTAGTGCTGCAGGCCATCGTCGAGCAGCAGCACGTTGATGCCGGGATGCGACACCAGCATGGTCTGCGCGCACAGCGCGCGGTCGGGGAAGACCCAGACCGGCACGTCGGTGGCGCGAGCGATCAGCAGCGGCTCATCGCCCACGTCCTTGGCCTGCGAGGTTGGCTTGACCCGGCGCGGGTGCTTGAGCGTGACGCCGTAGCCACGCGAAACCACGCCCGGGCGCAGGCCGGCCTCGGCCAGCGCATGAGCCAGCGCGATGACCGCCGGCGTCTTTCCGGTACCGCCCACCGTCACATTGCCCACAACGATCACCGGCATCGGCAGCCGCGTCGAGCGGTACCAGCCGCGCCGATATGCCAGCCGCCGCCAGGCACTGATCAGGCCGAACAGCCACGACAGCGGCAGCATCAGCCAGGCGAACCAGCCGCGGCGCTGCCATTGGGCGGTCACGAAGTCGGCAAGGGCGTGGCGGGGAGCGGACATGGGCGTGGTTGGCTGGGCTGGGCGGTAGTGTTGCGTTGTGAAGGGCGGGAAGCGAGCGCGCTGCGAACCGGCGCCCCGGGCGGGCAGCACCGGCATGCTACCTAGCCATTATGGGCACCTTGCTGCGCCCCCCGCAAGCCGCGGCTTGCGGGAATCGGATATTGGGTGTCGGGCCGGTTCAGCGCGCCTGCGAGCTTTGCGTGGCGAAGGTCAGGCGGGGCAGTCCGGCCAGGCGGGCGGCTTCCATGACATTGATCACGGACTGGTGCGTGGCCTGCGCATCGGCATTGACGATCAGCACCGGCGGCTGGCCGTCGGCCGGGCCGGCAACCTCGCGCAGGCGCTGGGCCAGGCTGGTCACGTCCTGCTGGTCCATGACCTGCTTGTTGATCGAATAGACACCCTTGGCCGACACGGACACCACGATCTCGCCGGGGCGCTGTTGCGCCTTTTCGGCGTCGGCGGTCGGCAACTGGATCTGCAACTCGGTATAGCGCGAGTATGTGGTCGTGATCATCAGGAAGATCAGGATCACGAGCAGGACGTCGATCAACGGGATGAGGTTGATCTCCGGTTCTTCGCGCCGCTGGCGGGATCGGAATTGCATGGCGGGTCAGGCGCGGCGCTGCGGCAGGATGGCGTCCAGGAAGGCGGTGGCGCGGAACTCCAGTTCCGCCACGTAATCGTCCACGCGCCGGCGGAAGTAGCGCCAGAAGATCAATGCCGGGATCGCGATGATCAGGCCGAATGCGGTGTTATAGAGTGCCACCGAGATGCCGTGGGCCAGTTGCTCGGGGCTGGCGCCAGATCCGCCCTGGCTGCCGAAGATCTCGATCATGCCGATCACGGTGCCCAGCAGGCCCATCAGCGGCGCCACCGAGGCGATGGTGCCGAGGGCGTTCAGGTAGCGCTCCAGTTCGTGCGCCACCGCGCGGCCAGCCTCTTCCACCACTTCCTTGGCGGCATCGCGGGAGGTATGCGGCTGCAGCACCACATGGCGCAGGCCGGCGGCCAGCACGCGGCCCAGCGGGGAATTCTGTTCCAGCGTATTGACCACCTCCGGCGTGGCACGGCGTTGCTGTGCCACCGACAGGGCTTCGTCGTACAGCTTGGGCGGCAGCACCTTGCTGCGCTTGAGGCTAAGGAAACGTTCGACGATCAGCGCGAGGGCGATGACCGAAGCCAGCAACAAGGGCCAGATCGGCCAGCCGGCCGCTTGAATGATAGAAAACACGTGGGACCCCGATTCGACAGCCTGTCTCTCATGCCAGCCGCCGCGACGGTTCGCGTGCCGGCTGTGTTCGAAAAAATCAGGCGCCACTCTAACCCGCAGCACCGGGCGCGGCAAGACGCAGCACCGTGTTGTATCGGAAGCGCATCGCGCGCCGTGGTGCCCGGGGCGTCGACTGGCGGGATGTCCACATGGAACAGGGACAGTGCTGTGGATGAATTGTGGACAGTGGGCTGACAAAGAGGTCAAGCTACTGATTCGAAAGGAAAAATTATATATCGCTTAAAAAATGGGCAGCCAGCGAATGGCGAAGACATCCTCCGAGCGGCTGGGAAACGGCCAACGCTCAGGCGTCGGCTATCCACATTAAAACAGGACAGTGCTGTGGACCGGTTGTGGACAGAAGCCTGAAAGGACACCTAACTCATTGATTTAAAAGAGGGGTAGAGGGAATGCTTAAATAATGTGCAGAGCGCGCCAGATGGGGCCGCCAGAGAGCTGTCCGCCTCCGAAAAGGGAAAAAACCGGCCAAGTCTCCCCCTTTCCACATTCATCCGGGACAGTCTTGTGGACGGGTTGTGGAAAACTATCTGAGAAGCGGTGTAACCCATTGATTGGAAAGTACTTCATTGTTGTTGATTAAAAAATGGGCAGAGCTTGTTTAACGGGGCCATATCGGCAGCCCGGCCGACTTCCGGGGTGCCGGGACGTGGAGCCTCGAAAAAGCGCCGCAAAAGGCGCGCCTAGCTAATCGGCGACACTGTGTCAGTGACTTTCAGTGGGTTATCCACAGGCAGGACTCTTCCAGCAAGGTTGTCCAGAAAAAATGTGGATAACTTTGTGAACAAGCCGGGGGTGCTGCCGGTAAGTCGTTGACGCATAAGGGGTTTGCTTACATTGCCTAAAAAATAAGACGGCGGAAAGGGCATAAGAATCAAAGGCTTGTGTCAAGTCACGCGGTCTGGCGGGGTGGCTGCATCGCGAATGCAGGGAGGCTTGACAGACAGGTTATGCTGTGGACATGTCCATTCCACGCCGCTTGCCCGGCCGTGAGCCATGTCAGAACCGCTGAACTTTTCGCGTGAACCGCAGCCTGTGGCGCCTCCCGGCGCACGCGAAGCGATCCCTGTCGGGGAGCTCAACCACGCTATCGCCCAGGTGCTGGAACGCAACTTTCCACTTACCTGGGTCCGGGGCGAAATCTCCAACTTCACACGCGCCGCGAGCGGCCACTGGTACTTCTCGCTCAAGGATGCGCGCGCCCAGATCCGCTGCGTGATGTTCCGCGGCCGCAACCAGCATGTCGGCTTCATGCCCCGCGAGGGCGAGGCGGTCGAGGTCAGGGCGCTGGTGTCCATGTACGAGGCACGCGGCGAATTGCAGCTCGGCGTGGAGGCCATGCGCCGCGCGGGTCTCGGCAATCTCTATGAAGCATTCCTGCGGTTGAAGGAAAAGCTGTCCCAGGCCGGGCTCTTCGCGCCCGAGCGCAAGCGGCCCGTGCCCGCCCATCCGCGCACCATCGGCGTGATCACCTCGCTGCAGGCTGCCGCGTTGCGCGATGTGCTCAGCACGCTGCGCCGGCGCGCACCGCATGTGCCGGTCGTGGTTTACCCTGTGCCGGTCCAGGGTGCCGGCGCGGCGGCCAGGATCGCCGCGATGATCGATACCGCCAGCGAGCGCGACGAGTGCGACGTGCTGATCCTGTGCCGTGGCGGTGGCAGCATCGAGGACCTCTGGTCGTTCAACGAGGAAAGCGTGGCGCAGGCGATTGCCCGCTGCGCCGTGCCCGTGGTATCCGGGGTTGGCCATGAAACCGACTTCACCATTGCAGATTTCGTCGCCGACGTGCGCGCACCGACGCCTACCGGTGCAGCCGAACTGGTCAGCCCGGACCGCGCCCACATGCTGATGCAGGCCAATCGCGCGCGCGATGCGCTGGCCCAGGGCATGCAGCGCCAGCTCGACCGGCGCGCGCAGAACCTGGACGGGCTGGCCCGCCGGCTGCGCAGCCCGCAGGCCCAGTTGCAGGAGCGCCGCCTGCAGGTCGACAACCTGATGCGCCACCTGCGTTCCGCGCTGCGCGATACGGTGGCGGCCCAGCGGCACCGGCAGCAGGTGCTCGCCATGCGCTGGGCGGCCGGGCGTCCCGACCTTGCGCTGGCCCAGGCCGACCTGCGCCGGGCCGCCCTGCGGCTGCGCGACGCCACGCAGCGCCAGCACGAGCGCGCCGTCCAGCGCTGGGAGCGCGCCGCCGGCTCGCTGGAACTGCTGGCCCCGCAGCGCACCCTGGAGCGGGGCTACGCCGTGCTGCTGGACCAGCGCGGCCGCGCCTTGCGCTCGCCGGCCGAGTTGCATGCGGGCTCCACGATCGAAATCCATCTGGCCGAAGGCGTGGCCGACGCCGGCATCGCCAGCGTGCAGCCCCGGCTGGCCGAGCTGTAGGCGTGGCGGCGCGTCGGCGGGCCACCGACAGCGCTCGCATATCGATCAAACTAATATGATCGAAGGGGCTTTGTTTGCCGCGTTTGCGCGGGTATGGCAAGTCCCCTACAATCGACAATTCCTGATCTTCAACCCCACAGAAAGAGACAGAACAATGGAACATACTCTCCCCCCGCTGCCCTACGCTCATGATGCGCTCGCCCCGCACATCTCCAAGGAGACCCTGGAGTTCCACCACGACAAGCATCACCAGACCTACGTCACCAACCTGAACAACCTGATCAAGGGCACCGAGTTCGAAAACTCGACGCTCGAAGAGATCGTCAAGAAGTCTTCCGGCGGCATCTTCAACAACGCCGCCCAGGTGTGGAACCACACCTTCTACTGGGATTCGCTCAAGCCCAACGGCGGCGGCCAGCCCACCGGCGCTCTGGCCGATGCCATCAACGCCAAGTTCGGCTCCTTCGACAAGTTCAAGGAAGAATTCACCAAGACCGCGGTCGGTACCTTCGGTTCGGGCTGGGCCTGGCTGGTGAAGAAGGCCGACGGTTCGCTGGACCTGGTCTCGACCTCCAACGCCGCCACTCCGCTGACCACCGATGCCAAGCCGCTGCTGACCTGCGACGTGTGGGAACACGCTTACTACATCGACTACCGCAATGCCCGTCCGAAGTACGTCGAGGCATTCTGGAATGTGGTGAACTGGGACTTCGCCAGCAAGAATTTCGCCGGTTGATTTCGCGCTGCCGCCGAGCGGCGGCGGCTTGCGCACCGGACAACTCCGCTGCGTGAACCGCGCCACGGAACGGCAAACGGCAAACGGAAAAGGGCCCATCGGGGCCCTTTTCCGTTGTTGCGCCGCGATGTTCGCGTTCAGCCGTCCCGCCGGCTCAGGCGAACAGGTCCATGCCTTGCACAAGGCGCTTCGCCAGGCGCGGCTGCTTCAACTGATCCAGCCACCATTGCAGCGCGCGGCCCTCATGGTCGCCCCGCCAGGCGACGTAGAGCGTATTGGGCTCGCGCGGATCGGCCGTGCGTTTTTCCACCAGTTCGCCACGCTTGAGCAGCGACGCCACCCGGTACCGCGGCAGCCAGCCGACACCGAGCCCTTCGCGCTGCGCCAGAATTTTGGCGCGCATGCTCGGCACCGCCAGCGAGGCTTGCCCGCCGACCAGGCCGTAGGCGCGTCCCGCCGTGCCGCGCGATGAATCGGCTACCACCACCGCGCGGTGTGCCGAGATGCGTTCCCGCGTGAGCGGTCCTTCCACGCTGGCGAGCGGATGGCGCGGCGCCACGGCGAATACCCACTCCACCACGCCCAGTTCGAACCAGCGCAGTCCCGGAATGGCGGGCGGCTCGTTGGTCGCTCCCACGATCACATCCGCGCGGCCATCGCGCAGCGCTTCCCAGGTGCCGCTAAGGACTTCGTGGGTCAGGCGAATCGCCACGCCGGACTGCAACGTGTCGAAGCTGTGGATCACCGGCATCAGCAATTCGAACTCCAGCACCTCGTCGGTGACGATCCACAAGCGGTCTTCCCAGCCGCTGGCGACCTGCCGCACGCGCTGCGTCATGCGGGCTACGTCCTGCATCAGCCTTGCGGCCTCGTCGGCCAGCAGGTGTCCGGCCGGCGTCAGCTGCAGCCGGTAGCGGCGGCGGTCGAACAACAGGGCGTCAAAGCGGCCTTCGAGTTGCCGCGCGGCATGTGAGATGGTCGATGGCGCTTTGCCAAGGCGGGCTGCCGCGCGGGACAGGCTGCCACTCTCCCTGATGGCTTCCAGTAACGCCAGTTCGTCTTCCGACAACATGTTCAATTCCGTCGAACGAGTTCATCGGGAAAATCGTACGGCAAAACGGCGCCGCCGGGGCAGTATTCATGCACAGCAATTCATCGCATTCCCGAAACCCCTTTTGTTTGCGGTGCCATCGGCCAGGCAACCAGTCCTGCGGCGGCGCTGTCACCGGAGAACGTCATGACCCTCATCCACTGCATGGCACGCCGTATCAGCGTCGCGGTACTCATGTCCGGCGTAGCCGCGCTCACATTCGCTGCGTTCGCCTTTGTGGCGCCCGCCAGCGCGGCGGAGCGCGCCGGCAGCAGCGCGGTCCGGCCACATACGATCCACGCAAATGGCGTCACGTTGCACTATCTTGAAACCGGGCAAGGCAGCGGCACGCCCGTCGTGCTGCTGCACGGCTACGCGGAAACCAGCCATATGTGGCTGCCGCTGATGACTCGGCTCGGTGACAAGCGTGTCGTGATCGCACCGGACCTGCGCGGCGCCGGCGCGTCGGAAGTCACGCCGTCGGGCTATGAGAAGAAGAACCTCGCGCAGGATATTCACGCAAGGGTCCAGGCGCTTGGCTACCGCAAGGTCAACATCGTCGGCCACGATATCGGCCTGATGGTGGCCTACGCCTACGCGGCGCAATACTCGGACGAAGTGGAGAGCGTGACGCTGATGGATGCGTTCCTGCCCGGCGTGGGCGACTGGCAGAAGGTCTGGCTGCTGCGCGACAAGTGGCACTTCAATTTCTACGGCGATACGCCGGAGAAGCTGGTGAAGGGACGCGAGCGCACGTACTTCGAGCATTTCTGGAACGACTTTGCCGCCGACCCGGCGCACTCGGTGCCGGAAGCCAGCCGGCAGCGCTACGCCGCGGCCTACGCCCGGCCTGGCCGGATGCGCGCGGGCTTCGAATTCTTCCATGCGTTCCCGCGGGATGCCGAGGACTTCGCAGCCCTGGCGAAGCAGCCGCTGCCGATGCCCATGCTGGTGCTGGCCGGCGAGAAGGCGTCGGGTAATTTCCTGATCGACCAGGCACGCCTTGTCGCCACCCATGTGCAAGGCGTGATCGTCAAGGGCTCGGGACACTGGCTGATGGAAGAAGCGCCGGGGCAGACCATCCCGGCCATCGTGAGCTTTATCAATGCACCGTCGCAAGCAGTTGGCGCCGACTGAAAAATCTGGCGCATCATCGCGCCACCTGGAGTATCGAAATGGGACTGCTCGTCAACGGAAAATGGCAAGACCGCTGGTATGACACCGCATCCACCGGGGGCCGCTTCGTCCGCAAGGACGCGGCCTTCCGCAACTGGGTAACGCCCGACGGCGCGGCCGGCCCGAGCGGCGTTGGCGGCTTCAGGGCCGAAGCCGGCCGCTATCATCTCTACGTGAGCCTGGCATGCCCGTGGGCACACCGCACGCTGATCATGCGTGCCCTGAAAGGGCTCGAAGACATGATCAGCATCTCCACCGTCCACTGGCTGATGCGGGGCGAGGGCTGGACCTTTGCCGAGGGCCCGGGCGTGGTCCCCGACACCGTCAACGACGCGCGCCTGCTGCACCAGGTCTATACCGCGGCCGCCCCGGACTACACCGGACGCGTTACCGTGCCCGTGCTGTGGGACAAGAGGCAATCGACCATCGTCAGCAACGAGTCGTCGGAGATCATCCGGATGTTCAACACGGCCTTCGATCAGCTGGGCGCAAGGGCCGGCGACTACTATCCGGAGGCATTGCGCACCGAGATCGACGAGATCAATGCGAGGGTGTACGACACCGTGAACAACGGTGTCTATAAATCCGGATTCGCCACCATGCAAGGCGCCTACGAAGAGGCGGTCGCGCCGCTGTTCGAGACGCTCGACTGGCTTGAGCAACGCCTGGGGACGCGACGCTTCCTGACCGGCGATGCTCTCACGGAGGCCGATATCCGCCTGTTTACAACGCTGGTCCGCTTTGATGCGGTCTATGTCGGCCACTTCAAATGCAACCTGCGCCGCATCGCCGACTACACGAACCTCGCGGCTTACACGCGGGACATCTACCAGCTTCCCGGCATCGCGGAGACGGTCAGTATCGAGCACATCAAGCGGCACTATTACGAGAGCCATCTCTCGATCAATCCGTCAGGCGTAGTGCCGGCGGGTCCTGTGCTTGATTTCGCCTCGCCGCCGGACCGCGCACGGCTGGCGTCATGAGTCATCGGCGCGCGCGGCATCTGTTGCACAGCGCTCTCGTTCATACTTCGCGAGCTCGCCCGCGTGCTTGCGCTTTCCGACCTTCTCTTCGCCAGCGAGTCCAGCCGCCATGATGTTCCGTCGCCAATCCTTGTTCGCCATCCTCATCGCGGCCATCGCCGCCACGTCTCCGGCCGTGCTGGCCGCCGCGGCCGACGATGGCCCGGCATACGGGCCGGAACTGCAAGGCTTCGACTACCCGGCGCCGGTCCGGCAGTTCGCGTTCACCTCGCAGGGCGAGGTGATGCATATGGCCTACATGGACATCAAGCCGGAGCACGCCAACGGCCGCACCGCGGTTTTGCTGCACGGAAAGAACTTCTGCGCGGCGACCTGGGACGGCACCATCAAGGTACTCAGCGCGGTCGGCTATCGTGTTATCGCGCCTGACCAGATCGGTTTTTGCAAGTCCAGCAAGCCGGCGCGCTATCAGTACTCCTTCCAGCAGCTCGCGCGCAATACCCACGCCTTGCTCGAATCGGCCGGCGTGGGCCAGGCCACGGTGATCGGCCATTCGACTGGCGGCATGCTGGCCATGCGCTATGCGCTGATGTACCCGCAGCAAACGGAGCAGCTTGCGCTGGTCAACCCGATAGGCCTCGAAGACTGGAAGGCGAAGGGCGTGCCATCGCTGTCGGTCGACCAATGGTACGCACGCGAGCTGGCCACCAGCGCCGACAAGATTCGCGGCTACGAGCAGGCAACCTACTATGTGGGCACGTGGCGTCCCGAGTACGAGCCGTGGGTGCAGATGCTGGCGGGCATGAACCGCGGTCCGGGCAAGCAGCAGGTGGCCTGGAATTCCGCGCTGATCTACGACATGATCTTTACGCAGCCCGTCGTGTACGAGCTGGGCGCGCTCAAGACGCAGACCCTTCTGCTGATCGGCGACAAGGACACCACGGCGATCGCCAAGGACGCCGCACCGCCCGAAGTCCGCGCGAAAGTCGGCAACTATCCGGCGCTGGCGCAGCTCACCCTGAAGGCGCTGCCGAATGCGAAACTGGTCGAGTTTCCGGACTTGGGCCACGCGCCGCAGATGCAGGATCCCCAGGCCTTCCACAAGGCGCTGCTCGATGGGCTTGCGGCATTGCCCGCGAGCCGGTAGCGCGAACCGCGGGAGAGCGCCGGCAAGTCGCCGGCAGGTAAAGTGCCTCGGCCTGCTTGCGGCACGCGGGCTATGCCTGCTCAATCCATGGAGCGTGCTCCGGCTGCTGGCCATCAGGCAGGGACCGGCAGGGCCGCTCAGAGCATCATCAGCTTGATCGGCTTGGTCAGTGTCTGCCTGGTGGTGGCATAGCCGGCCCAGGGATCCTCCTGCCGCGCGCGGAGGCGTTCGTGCAGATTGGTGACGGTCCACCGCGCGCTGGATTCGATGCTGTCCAGCTCGTCCCAGTCAAGTGGCACGGAAACGCCAAGCCCGGGACGCGCCCGCGCGGAAAAGGCGGCCGCCGTGGTGGCGCCGAAACCGTTGCGCAGGTAGTCGATAAAGGTCTTGCCGACGCGGTTGCGGGGCCCGCTCCTGGCTACGAAGCGTTCCGGCACGATGCTGGTCATGTGCAACACGACTTGCCTGGCGAATTCCTTGACGGTCTCCCAGTCGTGGCGCGCGGAGATCGGTACTACTACGTGGAGGCCCTTGCCACCGCTGGTCTTCAGGAAGCTGCGCAGGCCCAGCTCATCCAGCACGGTTTTCATCATCGCGGCGCCTTCGCGTACGTGGTTCCACGGCACCCCTTCGCCGGGATCCAGGTCGAAGACCACCCGGTCCGGCCTGCCAAGCGCGCGCTTGTTGGCATTCCATGTATGGAACTCGATCACGTTGAACCGGGCTGCCGCGACGATGCCCGCTTCCGTGGCAATTTCAAGCAACGGCGGATGGTCCGGCCATAGCGCGGGATCGAGTGTGTTGATGCCGGGCATGCGCAATGCATCCCCATGCTTCTGGAAGAACAGCTCGCCGTCGATGCCGCTGGGGCCGCGCACCAGCGCCACGGGCCGTCCGCGCAGATGCGGCAGCAGCAGCGGGGCGATGGCCTCGTAGTACCCCACGAGGTCGCCTTTGGTCAGTCCGGTCGAAGCATCGATGACGCGCCCGGCATGGCTGATGCGCGCGCGCGGTGCGGCAGATGCTTCGGGCGTTGCCTTGGCTGTCCCGGTGGAGCGTGTCGCAGGCTTGTTCTTGTGCTTCCGCTTGCCATCCGGCCCGATCTGCGCAGCGCGTTCCACCGCGACCGCGGTGGCCGGCTTGTCGGTGCGCAGGCCGTGGAATACGGCATGGCGCACACGGCCTTCCTGCGTCCAGCTGCCGAAGGAAATCTCGGCCACGAGCTTTGGTTTCACCCAGTGCGATGGCATCCTGCCTGCCGGCTGGCCCGCGTAAGCGGAATCCAGCGGCGAGGCATCCTGCCGCAGGGCAACGAGCCTGCGCGAAAGGCTGGACAACGTATCCGCATCGAAGCCAGTCCCGACCTTGCCGGCATAGCGCAGCCGCCCGCGCTCGTCATGCACGCCGAGCAGCAGCGCGCCGATCCCCTGGCGGGAGCCGGCGGGATCGGTATAGCCGACCACCACGAACTCCTGGCGCTGCGTGCACTTCAGTTTGATCCAGGCGCGTGAGCGTGTCGACACGTAGGGCGCATCGGCACGCTTGCCGATCACGCCTTCGAGCCGGAGTTTGCAGGCAACCGGCAGCAACTCGGCGGCGCTGGCCTCGAAGCTCTCGCTAAAGCGCAGGTGATCGCAAGGCCTGGCTGTCAGCGCGCGGCGCAACATGTCCCTGCGCACGGATAGCGGCACCTTGCGCAGGTCGAAGCCGTTGCAATACGGCAGGTCGAACAGGAAGTACCGGATTTCGTCGAGTTGCGCGTTTTCAAATGCATTCTGCAGGGCCTGGAAATCGGTCCTGCCGTGCTTGTCGGCGATCACGATCTCGCCGTCGAGCCAGCCGGACTGCAGGCCAAGGCCTGCGACAGCCTGCGCCAGTCCGCGCAGCTTGCTGGTCCAGTCGTTGCCGTTGCGCGTGAACAGGCGCACCTTCTTGCCTTCGACGCGGGCGAGCAGGCGGTAGCCGTCGAACTTGATCTCGTATAGCCATTCGTCATCGGCCGCCGGTGGTTTGTCGACCAGGGTCGCCAGTTGCGGTGCCAGCATGAGAGGCAGGGCGGCCGACCTGGCGGCGGACGGCATATCGTCGGGACCCAGGGAGGCCGTGGCCTGGCTGACGGCACGCGCGGACTTGCGTTCCGCGTTTTGCGCCAATCTGCCCGCTGGCTTCGCGCTGGCTTTGCGCTTGCCGGGCAGCACGCTGTCGGGCAGTGCTTGCACGATGTCGAATGAAGCCGCCGCGCGCGCTTCTTCGTCGCGCTCCTTGATCAGCAGCCAGGCGGGCTTGTCCGCATCCTGGTCGCGCCTTGCGTCCATGCGTACCAGCGTCCAGTGCCCGTGCAGTTTTTCTCCATGCAGGGAGAACTTCAGCTTGCCTTCGCGGTATCCCGCATGCGGGTCGCCGGTGGGCACCCAGGTGCCGCGATCCCACACGATGACCTTACCCGCGCCGTATTGCCCCGCAGGAATCACGCCCTCGAAGGAGCCGTAGTCGAGTGGATGGTCCTCGACCTGCACAGCCATGCGCTTGTCGGCGGGGTCCAGGCTTGGCCCCCTGGGCACCGCCCAGCTTTTCAGCGTACCGTCGAGTTCCAGGCGAAAATCGTAGTGCAGGCGCCGGGCCGCGTGTTTTTGCACAACGAAGGACAGCCTGGCGGCAGGCTTGACCTTTGTCCCCCTGGGCTCGCTGGTGACGCTGAAGTTGCGTTTCTGGCGGTATTTTTCCAATGGTCCTGGCATCTCGTACACCTTGGAAGGCAGGTCAGCGATAGTCCGCGCAAGGCGGCCGGGGGAGCGGGGGAATCAGCCCGGCCGCCAGGGTTGTGCGCAATGCGACGCAGCAATCGTGCCCGGCACATCTGAAGATGTTAGCCAAGGGAATGAATCCTGCATGGAGACGGGGCACTTACGCTTGTGCCGCGCCCAAGGCGCGCGAGCGGCCCCGCCTGCCAGGCCGCGGGCAGGCACTTACCGGACAAGGATCCCCCAGTTTGTATTTTCTACAACCCCCGCGGGCCACGGTTTGCAATATATGCCACGCTGCCGCCGCTTTGATAATGTCCACGATAGCCAGGAAGCCATCGGCCCGCCAGGCATGGCAGGTGGCGCTCGGCATTGCCGCCGTCGCACTCGGCCTGCGGGCAGGCGTCGCCTGCGCCGAGGTGGCCGAGCCGGCGTCTTCCGTGGAGGCGGCGCAGTGCGGGGATCTGATCGCGATCGTGCGGGATAGCCTGGATAGGGAGGTGGCGGTGTCTTGTGCCCGTTCCGGCGCTTCGTCGTGCAGCGAGCGCAAGCGTCCCCTGCTTGCCATCACGACGTATATCCAGCAGCGCACTGCCGCCGGCAGCGACGATTGCGAGACATTGCTCGAGGTGAATCGCCGGCTGCGCGCGTTGCCCGCAAGGCACTGACAAATCCTGTCCACGACAAGCTGTCGCGCTGCGGCCCGGGCGGTGCCGCATTGCCATGGCGGCTAGCCAGATGCCGGCAGAGGGCGTGGCGGTGCTACCATTCGCGCTGCTTGCCAGCGTGGGCATCATGCCCAGGCGGCGGACTTCGACCTTTGCAGGGGAATCTGGATGGATCCGACAGTAGTGATCAGCACCTTCGAACGCATTGCCAATGACGAGACGGTCGAGCTATCGGTGGACGACGCCGTGGCGGGGCTGGCAGCGCTGCTAGCCAGCGAGGCGTTTTCCGACGCGGCGCGGGCGCTGCTGGAAAAGGTGGGCGCCACGCTCTATCGCGTGAGCGTGGACGGCCACCAGGACTAAACGGCGGCTGCTCGCACGGGTGGAGCGGTGCCGTCTCAATAGACGGGCGCCTCGCCATCCGGGCGGTGCTTGAAGCGGCGGTGCACCCAGTAGTATTGCTCCGGCATGGCGCGCACCTGGGTTTCCAGGAATGCGTTCATGCGCAGCGCGTCGGCCTTCTCGTCGCCCGAGGGATAGCCCGCCATCGCATCGAATATCTTCAGCTTGTAGCCGCGGTAGCCGGGCAGGACCGAGGTTGTGAACGGTATGACACGCGCACCGCTAAGCGCGGCGAGGCGGGATACCGAGGTAAGCGTGCAGGCCTGGACGTTGAAGAACGGCACGAATACCGAGTCGCGCAAGCCAAAGTCCATGTCCGCGGCGAGCATCAGCGGCGTGCCGGATTTAAGCGCCCGCAGTGCCTGCCGCACGCTGCCGTTGCGCGGGATCATCTCGGTGCCGAACCTGCCGCGCTGCTGCCTAGCCAACTGTTCCAGCAAGGGGTTGGACATCTTGGAGTAGAGCGAGGCCACCGGGTGCCTGGTCGAATAGAACATGCAGCCGGCCTCGATCGCCACGAAATGGAACCCCAGGAAAATGGTCGGGCCGGCGTCGGCATTGCCGAGTTCGATGGCGGAGTCCAGTTCGACGAGGTCGTTCAGCCTGCCGGCGTCGCCATACCATTGCACGCCGCGTTCCAGGTAGCTCCGAATCACATGGCTGAAATGTGCCTCGCCCAAAGCATGCCGGTGCGACTCGCTAGCATCCGGAAAGCACAGCCGCAGGTTGGTCTGCACGACGCTGCGGCGCCGGCTCGGAATGCGATAGAGCAGGGCGCCAAGGCCCATGCCGATACGTGCGCACACGCTGTAGGGTAGTGCGGCGAGCAAACGCAGCAGGCTGATGGTGAAAAAGAGTCCGATGCGCTGGATCATCCAGGTCCTGAAAGATTACCGCGCCGCGTGCTTCGCGCCGCCGCAGCGCGGTTTGCGCGGGCGTGCGGCACGGTCTCAGTGAGATCGCGGCAGTGAGTGGTGAGGGCCAGCGGGAGCAGCGTGCCGACGACGATGGGAAATGGCCCTGCCGGCCTATGTCACCGCAGGTCCTGAGCCAGCGTTTGTTGCAGGGCAAGTTGCCAGCCCTGCGTATCGACGTTCTTTTCGTCGCGGTAGATCCAGCTGGTGGCGCAAGCCTGGCACACGAAAGTGCTGATAGTGCTCGCGGGGCGGCGTGGCACCTTGATGCGCTGCGTGTCGGTGATCCTGAGCATGGCATGCCCCGGCGAACCACCGCGGTTGGCTTCGATGGCGAGGCAGGCTGGGCAAGGCGACATGCGGAATCCGGCAGCGGTAGGTGGGTGACTGTAGCACGTTCATGTGGCCACAAACCGTCGCGGGCGAGGGGTGCCCGGACGCTAAATCGGGCCCACCCGCCATCCTTGGCGCACTTTCTTTGCGGGCACGTTGACATGCCCCTTCCATGCCTGTATTGTTGTTGATGCAGGATCTTTCAAGCGGTTACTCAGATGTTATGGATCGTCCCTCCAAGCGGCGGTTCGTTTGCTCCATGTTCCTTCCTTGATCGTCATGCCTGGTGAGCAACAGGCTCATCCAGAACTTTTAAGGTTTAAAGGATATCCAGCATGGAAACCGGTACCGTCAAGTGGTTCAACGACTCCAAGGGCTTCGGCTTCATCACCCCTGACGCAGGCGGCAACGACCTGTTCGCGCATTTCTCGGAAATTCAAGGCGGCGGTTTCAAGTCGCTGCAAGAAGGCCAGAAGGTGCGTTACGTCGCAGGCGTTGGCCAAAAGGGCCCCGCAGCGACCAAGATCGAGCCGATCTGATCGAGCCGAATCGAATCGCCTAGAAAAAGCCCCGCCTAGCGGGGCTTTTTTTTTACCGACCGGGAATCAGCGAGGCGCCTGCGCCAAATCATCATGCCTGTGGTCGAATCCATCCTTCTTGCCGCCGTCCGGGTCTCGTCTTTCGACGGCCAGCAACCGCTCACCAATGCGAGTGGCTTTTTTTTCGAGCGCGACGGGCGGCTCTTCGTGGTGACCAGCCGCCATGTGCTGCTCGACGAGCCGAGCAAACATCACCCCGACCGCATCGAGATCGAACTGCATAGCCAGCCGGAGAACATGGCCGACTCGATCGGCTTTTCGATTCCGCTGTACCGCGATGGCCTTGCGGTCTGGCGGGAAGGCGAGGATGGCGGCGGTCCGGTCGACGTCGGGGTGGTGGAGCTGGAGCGCAAGGCGCTGCCGCCGAAGCTTGTCTACAGGGCTTTCACGCCGGAGCACCTGGCGCGGCCGTCGGACCACGTCGAGGTGGGCGATTCGCTGTTGATCGTGGGATTCCCGCTGGGTTTTCATGATGCGCTTCATCATCTGCCGGTGGCGCGCCAGGCGGTGGTCGCATCCGCTTACGGATTGCGTTTCCAGGGCCAGGGTTTTTTCCTCACGGATGCAAGGACCCATCGCGGCACGAGCGGTGCGCTGGTGGTCTCGCGCATGCGCGATGGCCGGGGCGAGAAACTGGACCTGCCGTGGATGCTGCTGGGTATTCACTCTGCCCGCTTCGACGTGGGTTCGCGCGACCTGGCGGAGGACGAGGTGCTCGGACTGAATTCGGCCTGGTATGCGGACATGCTGCTGACCCTGACCGAGCCGGCGAAGGCGGCGCCAGCAAGGACGGCTCCGGGCGCGGCCGCACCTGTTGCCGCCACGCCAGCCACGCCGTCCGCCGGGTCGCCTTCCCCGGCGCCTTCCATATCTCCAGAGCCGCCAAAATAAAGGTGATGATGCTGCGCCTATAGGAGTAGAGTGGGGATCAATGTAACTGCGGAGCGCATCATGGACGCCAATCCGATTGCCAGCTACAAAGGGTTCGATTTGTACCCCCTCGTATTCAAGCATGCGGTGGTGCGCACGTGGCCGGAGCGCAGGCCCGACAGGACCTTCGATGCCGCCGTTGTGATCTGCCGGGAAGGTGGTGAACCCGAGGGCGAGAAAGCCCGTACTTTCCGCCTGGATACAGTGCCTTGGGACAATATCGGTGCCGCGCGCCGTGGTGTCGTCCGATACGCCGAGGACATCATCAACGGCGCGATCCCCGGGCAATCCGTCGTATCGCTCTGACGCCTGTCGCGATATGCGGCAGGGTCCGCTGTGGTGCGAGGGTGGAGCGGGTTCGCCCGCCGCGGCTGTATCGCCCATCGGCCAGGCGACGGGCCGCTTATGCGCCTGGCCGGTGCCATGATAGATCTCGTTGCCTTCGTGAAGCCCGTGCTTGATGAGATCACCGGGCAAGATGTCAGGACCTGGATGACAGGACAGCGCGTAGTCACCGCGAACTGGCAGATCCCTGATGCCGGAAGCCTTGCCTGGTCCGCCAGGACGCTTGAAATCGAGATGGCGCAGGAAGTCGCGGAACAGCTGAGCAGTGCCGACCAGCGCGCCTTATATCAACTGCAACGCAGCCTTGACCGGTTTTTGCGCGCACGCCTTGGTGTCCATTGCAAGCAGGACAGGCCAGGGAAAGCGATCGCGATTGTCGTCGATCGCCTGATGGCTCCCTAGCTTGCCCCGCGTGGCCGCGCAATGGGTCCCGGCATTGTCCAGTGTGTGCGAATTTTTACGAGGCCCGCATCGGCGGCATCCAGCCGCCTGGAGCACTACATGAACAATACGCCTTCCGCCAGCTACAAGGGATTCGACCTCTATCCCCTGGTGTACAAGATTCAACCCGCGCAATCGTGGCCCCGGACCAAGCCTGACCGCAGCTTTACTGCGTCGGTGGTCATTTGCATCGAGGGTCATCGGCCCGGCAGCGAACGCACTCGCGTGTTTCGCCTGGAAAGCACGCCGTGGGAGAATATCGGTACGGCGCGCAGGGGGGCCGTGAAGTTCGGCGAAGATATTATCAACGGGCTGATACCCGGTGAGTCGGTGACCACGCTGTAAGGGTTGTGCCGGAGATGATTCCGGCGCAGCGGCGCGGCGTTGCCCAGTGCGACGTCCGGTGCGATGCCCGTGGCGTCGGGTCTACCTGTCAAATATTGCCGTGCGCATCGCGCCGGCCCGAGGGCGCATACGTCATGAACAAGGTTGCCACACCATCCAATTTCCTCTGCACGCTACCGGGGCAAGGCAAAGGCATCGCCTACCACGTGGCTGTCAGCTTTCTGGACTCCAGCCATCCGACAGGCGTGCGTTTCACCAGCTTCGTCGGCGACGGCAGGCGCTCGTTCGGGGTTCAGGCCAGGGAGGCAGCCCTGGCCGGCACGGCCGTCGACAGCTTCGAGGCGTTGTGCCGGCTGGCGATCGGGCAGGCGATTCGTGACAATTTGTATGACAAGGCCGGCGAGGGAGACTTCGTGCTGGACCTGGACGCGGAACCCTGGGAGGGCGAATTGCGCCCGGTCGGCTCTCGCGTTGGTGCCAGCGTCCCACGCATGCGTTTTCCCGGCTGAGCTTCCGCCGCTCACGGCGAAGGCACGGGCGCGTTGCGCGCCGTGGCCAGGCGTAATCGGAGCTTAGACCCCGAACGCCGGGCTGCCGAAGCGTGCCAGCAGCGTTTCGATCAGTGCCATGTCTTCCGTGCGCGGCGTCCTGTCTTCGGTTGCGCGCGACGGGCCGCAGTAGGTGGCGGCGACATGCCTGCGTACGGTAAGCACTTCATCGGCCGGGCGTTCCACCGTGACCTCGGGCCCAGGCACGTGGCGGTAGCTTCCGCCTACCCAGCCGCCCGGCGTCAGGTGCATCTCTTCCCATTCTTCGCTGATCGACATGTTTCTTCCTTTCATAAGAGAGTTGGGAGGGGGCCGCGGGTCTACAGCCTGACGGCGCGGCAGCGTGTCTGGCCTTGGTCTCAATACTTGTGACGGTAATTGATGCGGCCCTTGGTCAGGTCGTAGGGCGACATTTCCAGCGTCACGCGATCGCCGGCCAGGATACGAATGCGATTCTTCTTCAGGCGGCCGGACGAATATGCCCACACCTGGAAACCATTTTCCAGAATGACGCGGAAGCGGTTGTCCGGCAATACTTCCGATACTTGTCCACCAAATTCCACCAGTTCTTCTTTAGCCAAGGATGATCCTTTTGCAGCAAGTGCTGCTGCACATTAGGTTTAGACGCATGCGGGTTGCTTTTATGTGGCCGGCTTATTGCAGGCGCATGCCGGCAGCGACGCTCTCGGCCGCGCGTCGGGCGGCCTGTTTTGCCTGGGCTTCGGTGCCATGCGTGGCATGGCGCATCGAAACGTTGGCAACGATGCATTCGGAGCCGTTCTTGTATTCGGCGATCAGGTAGGTCGCAAACCACACGCCTGGCTCTTGTTGGATTGGGTACACCGATACGGTGTACGGATTGCCGCTGTTGCTGCGGTTGATGCCTTGATTGAAGCTTTGATTCAAAGTGCTGCCCTTGTGCGGGCGGACGATCTGAGGCAACGTTGAGCGCATCTCATGATGCGCCGCGTGCTCTCTTGGGGCGATCGGTCGCCGTGATTGAGTTGCCAGCCGCGTCAGGCCCGGCGCTGTTGCGCTAGGAAGGTGGCTGGTGATGAGTGGACCGTGCTTGCGCAGGCTGATGCGCCAGGTACATGCGCACAGGTTGCGGAGCGGACATGCCGCCGGGTCGGAAGGGTGATGGGCGGTTGCCGCCCTGAACGAATCGGGTGTACGCCCGACAGGCCGCCGTTAATGTTCTGATGATGTACGGCGACCGGCACGTTGGCGCCGATGACTAGATGCGGTCGGCAAACGGCCAAGACTGGCAATGATACCATTTTCCGTCTATCGGCGCTTGCGTCCGGATTTGGGCGTACGATAGGCAAGGCGTTGCGCGTGGCGCCGCTTGCGGCACTTTCGTGGCGAAGCGCCGCCAATCGTATCCCAGGGATGCCGGGGCCGGGCGCCGGGCAGGCCGCAACAGCGCGAGGTGGACGATGCCGGAGAGTTTTTTCTATAAGGGGCACTACGTCAACTTCGAGCTGACGCAGCGCACCTTCGGTCAATGGCACTGGATCTACACCCTGGACACGCACGGCCGCTTCGAAAACCAGGGCAGCGCATTCGGCACCCGCGAACTGGCCAAGGCCGACGCGCTGGAAAACGCCAAGGCACGGATCGAGCGCCTGGTCGAATAAAGTCCTGAATCCCGTCTGCAACGCATTCCGGATTCAGCACGCCAGGCGCTCGCCCGCCTTATTTCCCTTCGTTGGGAATGTTGTACTGCTCGCGCAGCGCGGTCGTGAAAGGCCGGATCTTCTCCAGGCAGGCGGCGCTGTCGCCGCCTTCCATGGTCGAGAGGTCCCAGTTGCATCCGCCTGCATCCGGCGCCTGCCAGCATACGTCGCCAAAGCAGGCACCGTTGCACTCCGTCCATTTTTGCTGCTCTGCGCGGATCATCGCGCGCAACTCCGCCTTGTTCTTGATTTGTCTTTCCATGGTCGTCTCCTGTGTTTTCGTGGGGAAGTGTTGCCGGGCGTGGCTGCGGCTGTGCCGGTCAGGGCGGCCGCGCGATGGACTGCAATTCCGGGCGAATCGAGGGGCCGGGGCGAAGTCCGTGCGTGGATGCCGCGTCGTGGAAAGACGCCGGTGGGGCATCGCTGGAGCGCGCGGGCATCGGACGGGAGAAACAAGCGCGGGGCGGGATTACTTTCGTTTGACGAAGGTGGACATATCGTCGATGACGGTCCTGGCATAAGACACGGCCAGGTCGATGGCATCGTGCGGCGTCTGCGCGATATGCTGGAGCAGCGGGGGCACCAGCCTGAGCGAACCGCTGTCGCCGCTGACCTGGGTGATGGTCACTGTCGCGAGAAATTTCGCCCGCGCGAGTTCGGCATCGGGACTGTCGTCGAACGAGCGACGCACATTGGCCGAAACCTTGAACCCCTTGTAGATCGCATGATTTTGAGACATGTTGATCTCCTTTCTTCAACGAGCATACGCTGTTTGCCCGGTGGTGTCCGATTTACTTTTCCGCATAATGGAAGGCGATGCTGTTATCGCGCGATAGCGATAACGAATGGCGATTTTCATGGTGCGAAACGCTTCCCGGTGCGCGTGATAATTCCCTGAATGCGGGAGTAAGCGGGTATGCTGGATCTGCCGCCTGGCAAGCAATGCAGTAACCACTCGTGGAGCATCACCATGGCCAAAGGTCAATTACGCGGCAATCGCGAAACCAAGAAGCCCAAGCAACCCAAGAAGCCGGTCGCCCCTGCCGCCCCGTTCGGTGCAGTCCAGTCGCGCGTCGGCAATGATGGCGCAACGGGCAAGAAGAAGTAATCTGGACGGGACTGAAGCGGTGCGTCGGCCGGACCTTGCCATTCCTGCCCCTTGGCGGGAGGCCCGGGTGCTGCCGCTATGCGCGCGCCCAGCGCCTGGCATTGCTTGATGAAGCGACGTTCGCTAGTCAGCTGTCAGGGCGTTCAAAAATAGCGGGAGTGCAAGATGAGGCGTGACATGTCCTTCGCGGACCGGGTGCTGTCAGCACTGCGGTCCGACAGCCAGGCGATGATGACGGATCTTCAACTCGCCAAGGCGCTGGGCAATGCCGAGGCATCCAAGCTAAGTCACCATTTGCTGCTGCTTCAGGATTCGGGCCTGGTGGCCAAGACGGCCACCTCCGGATGGCGCCTGACCTGGGCGGGACATGACCGCGCGGAAGCGCACAGTGCGTCGTAGCGGGAACATGACCGGCCGTGCCGCCGGAGAGCATATTGCGCGCGATAAAACGACAAGGCCCGCAGCCATGGCGGCACGGGCCTGAAAACGCTATCGCATCGCTGATGCTATTTCTTGTCGGCGGGTTGCTCGGTTCGCGGATCGAACTGGCCGGGCTGGGAGGTCCGGCCTTTCTCGCCGGGTTGCTGGAAGTGCGTCTTCCAGGGCGTGGCCGGCGTTTTCCGCTGACCAGGCGGCCTGGGACAATAATTCATGAAGTACCCCCTCGGTGACCGACAGTGCCGGACCGGCACCTCCTCAGTGTAGGCGCGTGCCTGTGCTTTCCCTAGCGCTGTTACCAGTCAGGCACCCGCCGGCCCGTGTCATTCCTCCTGGAATGCTTCCTCGCGCTTGGCCTTGATCGACGGCAGCGCCACAATGCAGACCAGCAGCGCCGCGGCAATCAGCAATCCCAGCGACAGCGGACGGGTCACGAACACCGTGAATTCGCCACGTGAAAGCAATAGCGCCCTGCGGAAATTCTCCTCCATCATCGGCCCCAGCACGAACCCCAGCAGCAGCGGCGCGGGCTCGCACTTGAGCTTGATGAACAGGTAGCCGATCACACCGAAGCCAGCCGCCGTGAATACGTCGAAGGTCTGGTTGTTGACCGAGTACACGCCGATGCAGCAGAAGGTCAGGATGGCCGGGTACAGGAAGCGGTAGGGCACCTGCAACAGCTTGACCCAGATCCCGATCAGCGGCAGGTTCAGGATGATCAGCATGAAGTTTCCGATCCACATAGAGGCGATCAGGCCCCAGAACAGCGCGGGGTTGCTGGTCATGACCTGCGGGCCCGGCTGGATGTTGTGGATGGTCATCGCACCCACCATCAGCGCCATCACCGCGTTGGGCGGAATGCCCAGCGTCAGCAGCGGGATGAAGGAGGTCTGGGCTGCGGCGTTATTGGCCGATTCCGGACCTGCCACGCCCTCGATGGCGCCCTTGCCGAACTCATGCGAGTACTTCGAGGTTTTCTTTTCCAGCGAGTAGGCCGCGAACGAAGCCAGCGCAGCACCACCGCCCGGCAGGATGCCCAGCGCGGAGCCAAGGAACGTGCCGCGCAACACGGCAGGCGCCATGCGCCTGAAGTCGGCCTTGGTCGGCCACAGGTTGGTGACGTGATCGGTGAAGGTCTCGCGGTGCTCCTTCTGTTCCAGGTTGGCGATGATCTCCGCGAAGCCAAACATGCCCATGGCCAGCGCGACGAAGTCGACGCCATCGGTCAGTTCCGGAATGTCGAAGGAGAAGCGCGCCGCGCCCGAATTCACGTCGGTTCCGACCAGGCCCATCAGCAGCCCCAGCACGATCATGGCTACCGCCTTGGGCAGCGAGCCCGAGGCCAGCACCACGGCACCGATCAGGCCCAGCACCATCAGCGAGAAGTACTCCGCGGGCCCGAACTTGAACGCCAGTTCCGACAGCGGCGTAGCAAATGCGGCAAGGATCAGGGTAGCCACGCAGCCGGCAAAGAACGAGCCCAGGCCGGCGGTGGCCAGCGCCACGCCCGCTCGCCCTCGCCGTGCCATCTGGTAGCCGTCGATGGTGGTCACCACGGACGACGATTCGCCCGGCAGGTTGACCAGGATGGCGGTGGTGGAGCCGCCGTACTGCGCGCCGTAATAAATACCGGCCAGCATGATGAGCGCGGCCACCGGCGGTAGTGTGTAGGTCACCGGCAGCAGCATGGCGATGGTGGCCAGCGGCCCGATGCCGGGCAGCACGCCGATCAGCGTTCCCAGCAGGCAGCCGAGGAAGCAGTAGCCAAGATTTTGCAGTGTCAGCGCCGTGGAGAACCCAAGGGCCAGGTGTTCGAATAGTTCCATGAGGCTGTCTCCCTCGCCTGCAGTGAAACCCGGGCGGAGCATCCGCCGTAAGGCGGAGTCCGCATGCCAGGCCGCGCGCTGTGTTTTGAATTGGCGCGCGAATCGGAGGACGCCGGCGCAGCGGGTCGCTGTGCAGGTTTCCCCCGCAGATCGTCATCGACAGCAGGTGCGCGCACGTCGGGCGCGCCTCAATGGCTTACCAAGCACGGTAGGCTTGCGTGCTTTCATCCGGCTTTCAGCGGACGCCGCTGCGGGTATGTCCCGATGCATTCCGATGCGCCGCGAGTGGCGCTTGCGGTTCCCGCATGACCGAAACACCGACGCCCCGCGCAAAAGACGGGGCGTCGTCACATTGCCGCCGGCCAGCCAGCCCGGCAGGCGGGCTGCCCTTCCGCTTACTGCTTCATTGCATCCTTGCCCATGGCGTCCTTGCTCATGCTGTCCTTACTCATGCTGTCCTTGCCCGCCTTGTCCTTGCTCATCTTGTCGCTGCTCTTCTTCGTCTTGTCCTTGCTCATCGCGTCCTTGTTCATGGTGTCCTTTGCCATGCTGCTGTCGTTGGCCATGGGAGCGGCATCCTTCTTCATGGCGTCCTGGGCGAAGGCGTGGCCCGCAAACAGCATGGTGGTTGAGAGCAGGGCGGTTGCGAACAGTTTGTTCATGGTGTTCTCCTTGGGCTGATAGCCGGTGTGCAAGCCGGCACCATGCCGGCCAATTTCAAGCGGATCAGGATCCGCCGAACCAGTTGTATCCCTGGTCTTCCCAGTAACCGCCGGGATACGTGTTGGTGACGTACAGCGCCATGATGTGCTTGGGGTTCTTGTAGCCAAGCTTGGTCGGCATGCGCAGCTTCATCGGAAAGCCGTACTTGGGCGGCAGTGTCTGCCCGTCGTAGGTAAAGGTCAGCAGCGTCTGCGGGTGCAGCGCGGTGGGCATGTCGATGCTGGTGAAGTAATCGTCGGCGCAGCGAAAGCCCACATACTTCGCGCTGGTGTCGGCGCCCACGCGATGCAGGAACTCGGAGAAGGGCGTGCCGCCCCACTTGCCGATGGCGCTCCAGCCTTCCACGCAGATATGCCGGGTGACCTGCGAGGTTTGCGGCAGCGCGTAGAGCTGCTCGAGCGTCCAGGACGCCTTGCGTGCCACCAGGCCACCCACTTCCAGGCGGAAGTCGCCGGCGTCGACCTCGGGCACTTCGTCTTCGCCGTAGAAAGCATTGAACGGGAAGGGCCGCGTGATGCGGGATTCGTCGTAGGTAGGCGCGAGCCGGCCGGGATCGAACAGCCAGCCTTGCACGCGATCGTTGAAGCGCGATACCGCGGTAAGGAAGCGTTCCACCGAGGCATCGTCGGTCAGGCTGCAGCCGGTCAGCATCGACAGGCCGCCCAGCGTGACGGCGCGCTTGGCGAACAGGCGGCGCGAGGGCATATCGAGTTCGCGCACGGCATCGTGCAGGATCAGGTTCCGGTCGAGCGTGACGATGGGTTTGGGTTTGTTCATGGTGATTCTCCGCGAGGCGGCTCTCTGGATTCGGCGGGATGGCGTTCAGTGGCCGCGCAGCATGATCAGCAAGGTCCGCGGCACCAGCGCAACCATGGCCACATGCACGGCGGTGAACAGCACAATGGCGCTCATGCACACGAAATGGACCCAGCGCGCGGCGTCGTAGCCGCCCATCAGCTCGCGCAGCAGCGGGAATTGCACCGATTTCCAGATCGCCAGGCCGGACAGCACCGTCAGCACGATGACCAGCACCACGCCGAGATACATGGCCTTCTGGGCCGCGTTGTATTGGGCCAGGTCCGGGTGCGCCAGCCTGCCACGCAGCGCCGCGGCCACATCGCGCAATGCCTCGCGCACCGACAGCGGCAGGAAGCGGCGGCGGAATCGTCCGGTAATGACGTTCATCAGCAGGTAGAACAACCCGTTGGCGACCAGCAGCCACATGGCCGCGAAGTGCCATTGCAGCGCGCCGCCCAGCCATCCGCCGAGCGTGATGCCCTTGGGGAAGTGCAGGCCGAACAGCGGCGATGCGTTATAGATGCGCCAGCCGCTCATCACCATGATGATGATGGCGATGGCGTTGAGCCAGTGGGTCAGGCGTACCCATGCCGGCTGGCTGGGGGCGGACGCATGTCCGTGGCGGCCGGGCGCGGGCCGCGATAGCTGGGAGGCAGTATCCACCGTCGTTCTCCAATGTTCCCGTGGCGGCAGCGCGTGCTGATGCAAACGGTTTGTGTGCCTTTGTCGACGGTGGCGGCACGAACTTACACGCGAAACGGGAAATTTTTCTGGCACGCGGGCGCGTCGGCAATGGGTATCCCAAAAGTCACTCGGCTGGCTCGGCAGAAGGAAGAACGGACTGTCGGGCGACGCATGGGCGGCTACCCACGCTTCACAGTAGCACCGTGCCGGCGGGACACCAAAGGTAATCCCTGCCTGGCCGCTCCGGCCTGGGAAGTCCGGCCGCGGGTGCCGCTACAATGCTGGCGGGCAGCGCGCCCAACGCAACGCTGCGCGTGCTGGCTTCGGCCGCGCCGCGCCATCCGTCTCCCAGCCACCATCCACGGACCCAGGATCTCCGCATGCCTCTGACCGCCGAGCAGCTTATCGAATACATGGACTTCGCCACTGGCCTTGCGCAGGCGGCGGGAAACGCCAGCCTGCCGTACTTCCGTAGCGCGCCTGCGGTGGAGGACAAGGGCGGCCGCCGCTTCGATCCGGTCACCGAGGCCGACAAGGCGGCCGAGCGCGCCATGCGCGACCTGATCCGGGCACGGTATCCGGAGCACGGCATCCTGGGCGAGGAAGAAGACCGCGTGGCCGGCAGCTCGCCACTGACCTGGGTGCTCGACCCCATTGACGGCACCCGTGCCTTTATCACCGGGCTGCCGCTGTGGGGCACGCTGATCGCGCTCAACGATGGCCAGCGTCCGGTGCTCGGCATCATGGACCAGCCGTTCACGCGCGAGCGCTTCAGCGGCGACGGCCGGCAGGCCTGGCTTAACGGCGAGCTTCTGCGTACGCGGCCTTGCGCCGACCTGTCGCAGGCCAAGGTGATGTGCACCACGCCGGAAATGTTCGACGATGCGGCGCAGTTCGCCGCGTTCCGCCGCGTGGCCGATGCCGCCAGGATGCAGCGCTATGGCGGTGATTGCTACGCCTATTGCATGGTCGCCGCGGGCCATGTGGATGCGGTGGTGGAAGCCGGCCTGAAGGCCTACGATGTGCAGGCGCTGATTCCCATCGTGGAAGGCGCCGGGGGCGTCGTGACGAGCTGGACCGGCGGCGACGCACAGCAGGGCGGCACCGTGGTGGCCTGCGGCGACCGGCAATTGCACCAGCAGATACTGGCGCTGCTGAATGCGCCTGTCTGATCACGTCGAAGGCCGCGTGTGAGGATGCAGGGCTTGCTATCATGCTGGCCGCGACATCCGGCGCGGGAAAAGCCATCCCGACCCGGACTTAACTATGCAGTAGGGAAGAAACCAGAAACATGATGTCAAACGCTTGCGGCCTCGATTTCGGCACGTCCAATTCCACGGTGGGCTGGTGCCGGCCGGGACAACCCACGCTGTTGCCGCTGGAAGATGGCAGGTTCACGCTGCCTTCGGTGATCTTTTTTCATTCGGAGGATCCGCTGGTCAGCTACGGCCGGGCCGCGCTCGGCGACTACCTGGCAGGCTATGAAGGCCGGCTGATGCGCTCGCTGAAGAGCCTGCTGGGCACTTCGATGATGGAAGACAGCACCGAAGTCATGGGCCAGGCCATGCCTTTCCGCAAACTGCTGTCGCATTTCATCGGCGAACTCAAGCAGCGCGCGGAGACCTCGGCCGGCGCGGGTTTCGACAAGGTCGTGCTGGGGCGCCCCGTGTTCTTCATCGACGAAGACCCGAAGGCCGACCAGCTTGCCGAGCAGACGCTGCGCGAGATTGCCGCGGACGCCGGCTTCAAGGACATCGAGTTCCAGTACGAGCCGATTGCCGCGGCCTTCGACTACGAAGCCACGATCTCCCGCGAGGAACTGGTGCTGGTGGCCGACATCGGTGGCGGCACCTCGGACTTCTCGCTGGTCCGCCTGTCGCCAGAGCGCGCCGGCAAGACCGACCGCCGTGGCGATATCCTGGCCAATGGCGGCGTGCACATCGGCGGCACGGATTTCGACAAGAGCCTCAGCCTGGCGAGCGTGATGCCGTTCCTGGGGCTGGGCAGCGAACTGCGCAACGGCAAGGCGATGCCTTCGGGGCAGTATTTCGACCTGGCCAGCTGGCACACCATCAACCTGGTGTACACGCGCAAGGCGTGGTCGCACGTGATGGACAACTATCGCGATGCGGCCGACAAGGTAAAGCTCGACCGCCTGATCAGCCTGATCAAGCAGCGCGCCGGCCACTGGCTGGCGATCCAGGTGGAAGCGGCCAAGATTGCCTTGTCGGGCGAAGCGCAGACGCAACTCGACCTGGGACGTATCGCGCCGGGAGAAACCATGGCGATCACCCGGGTGGACTTTGACCAGTCCATCGGCAAGCTGGTCGGCAAGACCGAGGTAACGGTGCAAGCGATGCTGCGCGATGCGGGCGTGCAGGCTGACGCGATCGACACGGTGTTGTTTACCGGCGGCTCGAGCAGCGTGCCCCTGCTGCGCGAGCGGCTGTCCGAACTGATCCCGGGGGCGCAGCGGATCGAGGGCGATTTGTTCGGCGGCATTGGCTCCGGCCTCGCGCTGGATGCGCGCCGCAAGTTCGGCTAAGCGCTTCGCGTCCGGCAGTGACCCAATGAAGGCCGGCGCCGCGCGCCGGCCTTCATGCGTTCATCCCCTCATGCTAATGTCCCATCTTCGCGAATACGCGCTTTCGAAGAGGCACCACATGCATGCGGGTATCGTCGAAGCCAGCTACGGCTCCGATCCGGTCGGTCTGGTCAGCGGCTTCCGCTTCCTGCCCGGCGAGCCGGGCCAGCCCATGGATTCCGCCGCCGCGGCCATGTGGCTCAAGCAGCCCCCGCCGGGCGACGAGTTTCTCTGGCTGCACTTCAACCTGTCGCACAGCGCCTGCGAGCGCTGGCTGAAGAACCAGCTCGACCTGCCAGAAGGTTTTTTCGAAGCACTGCGCGAAGGCTCGCGTTCCACCCGCATCGAGCGGCTCGACGTGGCGCTCCTTGCGGTGGTCAACGACGTGATCTACAACTTCGGCGTGAGTTCCACCGACATCTCCACGCTATGGGCCTGCGCCGACCGCCGCATCCTGGTGACGGCGCGCATGAAGCCCTTGCGCTCGGTCGACCAGTTGCGCGCCTCGGTGCGGCAGGGCGAGCTGTTCCACACGCCGCTGGCGCTGCTGGTGCATTTGCTGCGCGACCAGGCCGATGTGCTGGTGCGCATCGTGCGCGAAACCAGCGGCACCGTGGACCAGGTCGAGGATCGCCTGCTCTCGCAGCGCCTGCATGGCAACCGCGCCGAACTCGGCTCCATGCGGCGCGGACTGGTGCGCCTGCAGCGGCTGCTCGCGCCCGAGCCCGGCGCGCTGTTCCGCCTGCTCAACCGACCGCCGGCGTGGCTGCAGGAGCAGGATATCCAGGACCTGCGCGACTCGACGGAAGAGTTCTCGCTGGTGCTCAACGACCTGGCGGCGCTGGTCGAGCGCATCAAGCTGTTGCAGGAAGAAATCGCGGCCAAGCTCAACGAGCAGACGAACCGCACGCTGTTCACGCTGACGCTGGTCACCGTGCTGGCGTTGCCGATCAATATCGTGGCGGGTTTCTTCGGCATGAATGTGGGCGGCATTCCGCTGGCCGATCATCCGCACGGCTTCTGGGTGCTGGTGGTGCTGGTGGCCAGTTTCACCGTGCTGGCCGGCCGCTGGGCTTTCCGCAAGCAGGGGGATTACTAGCGTCCCGGGGACGGATTTCATGCGGGCGTCATAACCTGCTGCTAGCCTGCCAGGCACCGCGTTGTTGCGAACAGGAGTGAGCGATGAGACCAGACGAGAACGAGCTGATTCGGCGCATCCACCGCGAGGTGGCCGATCACTATGATGAAGAACTCGAACTGGAGCTGGAAGACCACCATGTCGATACGCTGTTCGGCGAGGGCGGCGGCGGGCTGGACGATGAAGAGCGTGCCGCGCGCCGACAGTATTTCCGCGAACTGTTCCGCCTGCAGGGCGAACTAGTCAAGCTGCAGAGCTGGGTGGTGGAGACCGGCCACAAGGTCGTGATCCTGTTCGAGGGGCGCGACGCGGCGGGCAAGGGGGGCGTGATCAAGCGCATCACCCAGCGGCTCAACCCGCGCGTGGCCCGTGTGGCCGCGCTGCCCGCGCCCAACGATCGCGAACGCACGCAATGGTATTTCCAGCGCTATGTCTCGCACTTGCCCGCGGCGGGGGAGATCGTGCTGTTCGACCGCAGCTGGTACAACCGCGCCGGCGTCGAGCGCGTGATGGGCTTCTGCACCGACGACCAGTACGAAGAGTTCTTCCGGTCGGTGCCGGAGTTCGAGCGCATGCTGGTGCGCTCGGGCATCCAGGTCATCAAGTACTGGTTCTCGATCTCGGACGAGGAGCAGCACCTGCGCTTCCTGAGCCGCATCCACGATCCGCTCAAGCAGTGGAAGCTCAGCCCGATGGATCTCGAATCCCGCCGGCGCTGGGAGGACTACACCCGTGCCAAGGAAATCATGCTGGAGCGCACGCATATCGACGAGGCACCGTGGTGGGTGGTGCAGGCGGTCGACAAGAAAAAGGCGCGCCTTAACTGCATCCATCACCTGCTGCGGCAGATGCCTTACGAGGAGCGCGCGCAGCCGCCCGTGGTGCTGCCGCAGCGCGAGCGGCACGAGGACTACATGCGCCAGCCGGTGCCGGACACCATGATCGTGCCGGAAGTCTATTGATCATCCGGGCAGGGCCGCGCCAGCATTGCCCTGCCCGATCTCCGGGCGAGGCGGAAGCCTGCGCTTCCGCCTCGCCTCAGTCCGTCTTCTTCGCTTGCCGCAACTCGGCCTCGCGCCGCGGCCTGGCTTCGATGATCTTCCGCCGGCGCTTCTTCTTGAGTGCCTTCCACGCCTTGCATTCCGGGCGCGTGCGCAGGCAGCCCCTGCAGTAGCCGGTCGCGTCGTCGAACTTGCAGATCTTGATGCAGGGCGATTTCACATTCATGTGGCGCTCCCGCAATCGGCGCGCCGGAGGATGAAGTCGGCGACATCGTCGCGCACCGGGGCCAGCCAGTGCAGCGGGTCGGAGAAGGCACCGATCAGTAAGGTGTGGGAGAGCCGCGCATAGCTGCGGTACTGCACAGGCACGCCGTTGCGCTCCAGGCGCTGGGCCATTTGCGCTGAGTTGCGCTGCGGGTTGACCAGGCGGTCGCCTTCGTCCACGCCGATAAAGGCGGCCGGCGAACGCGCGTCGGCATGGTCGATAGGCTGGGAGCCGGGCGGGTAGTCGGGGTGATGGAACACCGGTTTCGCCTGCGGGTTGACGATCGGCAGGAAATCGTAGGGCCCGGCCAGCCCGATCCAGCCGCGCAACTGGCCGGGGCTCAGGTCGACGCGGGCAAGCCAGCGCGCATCGAGCGCGAGCATGGCGGCGTTGTAGCCGCCCGCGCTGTGTCCCATCACGAACAGCCGTTGCGGATCGCCGCCGTATTTGGCGATCTCGCGCCGTGTCCAGGCGACGGCACGGGCGTTGTCCACCAGGAAATCCGGATAGCTGACCTCGGGGTAGAGTCGATAGTCCGGAATCACGGTCAGGATGCCGCGCGCGGCCAGGGCTGCCGCGACGAAGGCGTAGTCGGCCCGCTCGCCGCTGTTCCAGGTGCCGCCGTAGAAGAACACCACCACCGGCGCCTTGCCGGAGCAGGCCGGCTCGCGGGGCGCATAGATGTCGAGCTTGCCGCGCGCGCCGTCGGCATAGGGCACGCTGGCGGTGAGGGCATAGGCATTGCTTTGGGTCAGGCCATTCAGCACGTCCGACGTGGAGCACGCGCCCAGCCCCATCAGCGGCAGCACCGGCAGCAGTGAAAGAAAGCGCGGTCTGGGCATGGGCTAGGCTTCCTGGCAGGTGATTTTTTCAAGCGCCGCCGGTCATTCTTGCATATACCTTGCATAGACGTACGGTGTCCCCTTGTTGTAGCGCGCCGCGGGGCCTGGCGCCACGGGTTTGCCGTGCCAGCCTGCCCGCGCGGACCTGCGGCCGGCGTCCTTTCGTGAACGCGCTCGCCATGGGAGATATCGCTTGTTCGGCACCTGGGCATGGATCATCGGCGCGCTGCTTGTCGCCATCGGGCTGATCGGCTCGGTGGTGAAGCGCCTGCCCATTTCGTTCTCCGCGCTTTACCTGCTGTTCGGCATGTTGCTGGGCCCGTTCGGCTTCGGTCTGATCCATTTCGATATCACCCGTCGCGAGCATGTGGCGGTGCTGGAGATCGTTACGGAAATCGCCCTGCTGGTCTCGCTGTTCGCGGTGGGTTTGCGCTTGCGCGCGCATCCGCGCGATCGCATCTGGCGCCTTCCGCTGCGGCTGGCCACGCTGGGCATGTTGCTCACCATTGCCATGCTGGCTGTCATCGGGATCTGGGCAATGGGGCTGCCGCCCGGCGTGGCATTGCTGCTGGCGGCTATCCTGGCGCCCACCGATCCGGTGCTGGCTTCCGATGTGCAGGTCGACGACACGCAGGACCGTGACCGGACGCGGTTCAGCCTGAGCGGGGAGGGCGGGCTGAACGATGGCGCCGCCTTTCCCTTCGTCATGCTGGCGCTTAGCCTGCCGGGCGCTGCCTGGCTGCGCTGGCTATGGCTCGACCTGCTGTGGGCCACGCTGGCGGGGCTGGCGGTGGGCTGGGGGCTGGGCTGGCTGTGCAGCCGCGTGGTGCTGGCGCTGCGCAAGCGCCTGGGCGGCGCCCTGGGGATGGAGAGCTTCTTCACCATCGGCCTGATCGGGCTGGCTTACGGCACCGCGCTGGCGGTGCATGGCTATGGCTTCCTGGCGGTGTTCGCCGCCGGCATCGCCATGCGTCACGTCGAACACGAGGAGAACCAGGACGTCGCGCCCGACGAAGTGCTGGGCGCAATGACGCCTGCCGAACATGAGCGCGTGGCCGTGCACCAGGACAAGGCCGCCGCTTACCTGGCGCATACCGTCAGCGAGTTCTCGCTGGACCTGGAGCGGCTCGCCGAGCTTAGCGTGATGGTGGTGGTGGGCGCCTTGCTTTCCACGCGGCTGCTGCGCGGGGAATACCTGGCCCTGGGGCTCGCGCTGATCCTGGCCGTGCGTCCGCTTGCCGTCGCGATATCCACCATCGGGGTCGCGCTGCAGCCAGCGCAGCGGCGGCTCATTGCCTGGTTCGGCGTGCGCGGCATCGGCTCGGTCTATTACCTCGCCTTTGCCCTGGCGCACGGCGCCGATCCCCGCTACGTGGCCCTGCTGGCCGACGCCACGCTGTGCGTGGTGGTGCTGTCGGTGGCCCTGCATGGTTCATCGGCGACGCCGCTGATGGCCATGTACCGGCGCTGGCGCGGTGCCGCCAAGGCCTGAAGCCGCCGGCTTCGCGGCCACCTCCTGCACGATTGCGCGGTCCGCGCCGTACCCATGCCAGGACGGTTTGCACGCTCTGCGATGACGCCGGTTCCTAAAGCTCTTGTCCCCGGATGCCGATATTTGTGCTGGCCCCGGCATCTTCCGCCGGTGCCGGCGCCCAAAAAACAGAAATCGGAGCTTTCAGTATGACGGGAACCACTTTCCGCCTCCGCGCAGGCTTGCTCGCAGCATGGCTTGCCGCCGCCTCGGTCGCCGCCTGCGGCGGCGGTGGCGATGCACCCGCTACCAGCCAGACGGCCGCGCCGGTCAGCAGCGTACCCGCTGCGCCCGTTGTGCCCTCTGTGCCCGCGGTGCCGGTCATGCCGGCCCTCGCTCCGGCCTGCAACGGCTGCAGCGCCGCGGACGGCAGCAATTACTCGGGCTCGGGTGTCGGCGTCTGGTCGGCCTCCAATACCACCGGCGCCGCAGCCGATCTGCCGATTTCCATCGGTGGCGTGAGCGGAAAATCGGTGACGCTGCTCTACACCAATGGCGCGGCCGAGCAAGCCATGCCGGCGCTGTCGCTGTCGGTCATCCAGTCCGAACTGGCCAATCTCTCGATCCAGTCGGCCGAGTCGTTGTCGTCCACGCAGGACGAGCGCACGCGGCGCGATATCGCCGAGTTCAATCGCGCCGGCTGGGCGGCACTGGCCGGCGGCAAGCGCGTTGCCAGCTTTTCCGAGATGGCGCCGCCGCCGCCGCACGCTTCCGCGCTCAATTCCACGAAGACCTGGTATCACACTGACGGCACGCGCCGCCTGGCTACGCTGACCCAGCAACTGCCTGCAAGCGATGGGACGGTCGTCAACATCTGGGTGGAAAACGCCGAAGCGTCCAACATCGGCAGCCCAATCGTCAACGATCTGCTCACCAGTTTCGTCGGCGCCGGCGGCATCTACGACATGCTGACCCAGGTCGGCGGCCCGCTGTGGGGCGCGCACAGCTACAACAACCTGATTGCCGCCAGCGGCCAGCCGATCGATATCGTCATCCTCAACTTCGACAAGAATGGAAAGGCGGGCGGTACCGTGGGTTATTTCTGGGGACTGCATAACCTGACGGCTGCCTCGGATGCGCGCAGCAACGAATCGCTGTCGCTCTATCTCGACTCCGAGACGCTCCAGCTGGCCGGCGCAGCAGGCATGAAGGCAATGAAGATGACCATGGCGCATGAGGGAATGCATATGCAGAACTTCTATCGCCGCGGCGTCAAGGCCGGTCAGAAGTATGCATTCGATACCTGGCTGGAAGAAATGTCCGCGATGATGATGGAGGACTTCGCCAGCTACAGCATCGATTCCAGCTATAACGCGATCCGTGACGTGCGCTTCCTCGACTACCTGTCGCAAGGCAATGGCAACTTCAACTGCAATCTGCTGCAGTTCACCGGTTTCGGCGCGACCTGCGAGAGCTATTCGGTGTCGGGCAGTTTTGGCGGCTTCCTCGACCGGCAGCTTGGCCTGGCCTTCTACAAGGATCTGCTGAACCGCACCAGCAGCATGGATTCGAAGACCGTGCTCGACCAGGCCATCAAGGCGGCGCGTCCGGACTCCGGCTTCGACCAGGAACTGTTGCGCTGGACCGTCACCAGCAACTCGCTGATGCCCGCGGCCTCGTCGCCGGCGCGATACGGCTACCCGGCCCGCGTCGACGGCGGCTTTACGCTGCCGCTGATCGATCCGGACCTGGCCAAGTACCGCTCGGTGCGCAAGCTGCCCAGCGCGGTTGCCGCCACGCTGCAGCCGTACGGCAGCTTCCCGGTAGTCCGCGGCAATGTGGGCACGACGTACAGCGAAACGGTGCGCGTGCCGGCTGGCACCACGCTGTCCGTAGTGGTGTACTGATACTGAGCGCGCAACGCGCGGACACGCCGGATCGCCTCCGGCGGCCCCCGGGCGGCGGCATCCGCCGCCCGGCCCGCCAACCCATCGAACCTCATGCACCGAATCCTGATCCTGATTGCCGCACTGTCCGTCGTGCTTGCCGCGTGTGTGCATGCGGTGCCCGCCGGCAGGTCCATTGCGTTGACGGGCACGGTCATGGTCAAGGGCAGCGCGCTGTTCCAGCAGCCTATGCTGGTTACCGCCGACGGCGAGGCATGGGTTCTCGAAAAATTCCCCGTGGAACAGGCCCAGGCCCTGGGCAGCCAGCGGGTGACAGTAACCGGCGTGGTGCTGCGCGCAAACCAGCCAGGCACCTGGGCGCCGGCCATTCGCGTCGAACATGTGGACGCCGCGCCGGGCGCACCTTGGCGGTAGGCGGACGCCGGCAGGCTGCAAGATCCTGATGGCGCACATGAAGTCTTTTGACTGACTCGCACAAAGCACGTCTCCCCCGTGCCGGCGCGGCAACGCTATCCTTGCCGCTGTCTTTCCGCGCCTCCCAGCCTTATGACCTTCGTCGTTACGGATGCCTGCATCCAGTGCCGCTACACCGACTGCGTCGATGTCTGCCCTATGTCGTGCTTGCACGAAGGGCCGAATTTCCTTGTGATCAACCCCGACGAATGCATCGATTGCTCGATGTGCGTGCCCGAGTGTCCCGTGGGCGCGATTTACTCGGACGAGGATCTGCCAGCCGGCCAGCACCATTTCCTGGCCCTCAACGCTGAACTCTCGCGCCAGGCTGGCTGGAAGCCGCTGCTCAAGGCCAAGGGCCCGCTGCCCGGGCACGAACAATGGGCCGGGCGGGACAACAAGCTGCCCATGCTGCTCAAGGATGCCGCGCAGTCCTAGCCCTGGCCGCGTCTCCCGGCGTCCTCGGGAAAGGCTTCGTCCAGCGTCAGTATCGTGCCGGTCAGGCTGCCGTCGTAGCCGGGCAGGGCATCCACCACCTGCCGGAAGCTGCCGCTCCTGAGCGCCGCCACGGCGCCGGCAAGCGCCGGGCTCTGCAGGCGCTCCCGCTCGATCGCAAAGAAATACCGCTCCTTGAGCACTGGCACGAAATCCAGCCCGAAGCGCCGCGCCGCCGTTTCCACGCCGAACCCCGCATCGGCCATGCCACTGCCGATATAGGCAGCCACCGCCGCATGGGTGAACTCGCCATTGCTATAGCCCTCGATCCGGCTGCTGTCGATGCCGCGTGCTTCCAGGATCAGGTCCAGCAACAGCCGCGTGCCGGAACCGGTCTGCCGGTTGACGAAGCGCACATCGGCGCGGCACAGGTCCTGCAGCGTGTTGACCTCCAGCGGATTGCCGGGGCGCACGAAGATGCCTTGCGAGCGCACCGCCAGGTGGATCAGCAGATGCGTCTCCGGGCGGATCCACGTGGCGAAGCGATCCAGCGTCTTTTGCTCGAATTCGCCGATCGGGACATGAAAGCCTGCTATATCGCAAGCGCCCTGCGCAAGTGCCGCAACCGCCTCAAGGCTGCCGCAATACTTCAGGTCGTGGCGAACCTGGTGCGCATCCAGGAAATCGTGCAACGCGGC
Organism: Cupriavidus sp. 05L310; assembly: GCF_056398185.1. Taxonomy (NCBI): domain Bacteria; kingdom Pseudomonadati; phylum Pseudomonadota; class Betaproteobacteria; order Burkholderiales; family Burkholderiaceae; genus Cupriavidus; species Cupriavidus sp. 05L310. The sequence continues at coordinate 7,354 of NZ_JBFTOX010000036.1, read as the reverse complement.
CACCGCGAAACCATGACTGGCGTGCAGCCGCAGCGTGGGGCCTGACTGGTCGACCAGCTTCTTCAGCTCTATCTCCAGTTCCGACGCCAGGCTTTCCAGCGTGGGGGACAGCCGCGCGGCAATGCGTTTGCTGGCCCACACCAGTTGCTGGGCCAGTGGCGAGAGCGCCGTGCCGCGACCCCGTGTCTTGGCAATCAGCGCGCCGCCGAACAGCGCCTCCGCATCGCGCAGGATGCCCCAGGCGTAACGGTAGGACAGCCCGGTTGCCTGCGCCGACTGGCTGATGCTGCCGGTGCTTTCAATCAGACCCAGCAAGGCCACGAGGCGGGACACGTCAAGTGCCGGGCCGGCGCCTTGCTGGTCGTCGCGAATTTGCAGATGGGGCAGGATCGAGATGCGAATCATATGAGAAAAATAGCATATTGCTCGAACGCGGCCAACTGCCTATAGTCCGCTCAAAGAGGCAGATAAACCGAAAAAGGCCAGCTAAAACAGCAAGGCGACATGGCTTATGCCCGTTCAGTGCCCCCAAGATATGAAAAAAATAGCATATATAGTGGCAGCCGGAAACCGGTTTGCCGCGCCCCGCAGCAGTTCCTGGCCAGACGCGCAAGCCAATGCGCCACACCGTCTGCCCCCGGCCCCGGACTTTGGGTCCATTTTTAGCGCCGGGCCGTGCTGCGTCACCAGGAGACCCGATGTCCTCACCAGCTGCTGAAGCCCGGCGCGACCGGATCGCGCACATCGTAGCCACGCGCCGCGACATGCCGGGCGCCTTGTTGCCGATCCTCCACGAGATCCAGGACGCGGTAGGCTACGTGCCCGCCGACGCCCTGCCCGAGATCGCCCGCGCGCTCAACCTGTCGCGCGCCGAGGTACACGGCGTGGTCACCTTCTACCATCACTTCCGCGACAGCAAGCCGGGCCGGCATGTGATCCAGGTCTGCCGTGCCGAAGCGTGCCAGTCGGTCGGCAGCGAGGCGCTTGCCGCCCACGCCGAGCGCGTGCTGGGCTGCGGGTTTCATGAAACCACCGCCGATGGCGAGTTCACGCTGGAGCCGGTCTATTGCCTGGGCCAGTGCGCCTGCGGCCCGGCCGTGATGGTCGGCGAGCAACTGGTAGGCCGCGTGACGCCGCAGCGTTTCGATGCTTTGGTCAAGGCTTGCGCGGATGCGTCGCAGGATCGGGCAGCGGAGGTGCAGGCATGAGCGTGACCGTCTTCGTTCCCCGCGATTCCAGCGCGCTCGCCATGGGCGCCGACGACGTGGCGCGCGCCATCGCGCGCGAAGCCGCGGCGCGCGGCGCCACCGTGGAGCTGGTGCGCAACGGCTCGCGCGGCATGTTCTGGCTGGAACCGCTGGTCGAGGTGCAGACCGCCGCCGGACGCGTGGCCTATGGTCCGGTCACGCCGGCCGATGTCGCCGCCTTGTTCGACGCCGGCTTCCTGGCGGGCGGGGCGCACGCGCTGGCGCTCGGCCCCACCGGGGAGATCCCTTTCCTCAAGGGGCAGGAGCGCCTGACCTTCGCCCGCATGGGCATTACCGATCCGCTCTCGCTGGATGACTACATCGCGCATGAGGGCTACGCCGGCCTGACCCGCGCGCTGGCGCTGGACGGTGCGCAGATCGTGCGCGAAGTGACCGATTCCGGACTGCGCGGCCGCGGCGGCGCAGCCTTTCCCACCGGCATCAAGTGGCAGACCGTGCTGAACGCGCAGTCGCCCACCAAATACGTGGTCTGCAACGCCGACGAGGGCGACTCGGGCACCTTCTCAGACCGCATGGTGATGGAAGGCGATCCTTTCATGCTGATCGAGGGCATGACCATCGCCGGCCTCGCGGTGGGTGCGCAGCACGGCTATATCTACGTGCGCTCGGAATATCCGCACGCCATTGCCATGCTGGAAGCGGCCATCGGCATCGCCCATGCCGCCGGGTGGCTGGGCGACGATATCCGCGGCAGCGGCCGGCGCTTCCACCTGGAGGTGCGCAAGGGCGCGGGCGCCTATGTGTGCGGCGAGGAAACGGCGCTGCTGGAGAGCATCGAAGGCAAGCGCGGCGTGGTGCGCGCCAAGCCGCCGCTGCCGGCGATCGAAGGCCTGTTCGGCAAGCCCACCATCATCAACAACGTGATCTCGCTGGCCACCGTGCCGCTGATCCTCGCGCGCGGCGCGCAGTTCTACCGCGATTACGGCATGGGCCGCTCGCGCGGCACGCTGCCGTTCCAGATCGCTGGCAATGTGCGGCAGGGCGGGCTGGTGGAGAAAGCCTTCGGCGTGACCCTGCGCGAGCTGCTGGAGGACTATGGCCAGGGCACGCGCAGCGGGCGGGCGATCCGCGCGGTGCAGGTGGGCGGTCCCCTGGGCGCCTACTTGCCGGTTTCGCGGCTGGATACGCCGATGGACTACGAAGCGTTCGCGGCCTTCGGCGCGGTGCTGGGTCACGGCGGCATCGTGGTGTTCGACGACACCGTCGACATGGCGAAGCAGGCGCGCTACGCGATGGAGTTCTGCGCCATCGAATCCTGCGGCAAGTGCACGCCGTGCCGGATCGGCTCGACGCGCGGCGTCGAAGTGATCGACAAGATCATCGCGGGCGACCAGCCGGTCAGGCACGTGAAGCTGGTGCGCGACCTGTGCGACACCATGCTGGGCGGATCGCTGTGCGCCATGGGCGGCATGACGCCGTACCCGGTGCTGTCGGCGCTCGACGGATTCCCGGAAGACTTTGGCGTGGCCGTGCCAGCCAAGGCTGCCTGAACGCAGCGCTACGGCATACCGAACCGGCGCTGCCTCTGCGCCCTCTGAATCACCAGTACGCGGCCCGCGGCCGCAGCGGGAGTCCGCCTTGAATACACGAAACGAAATCGATTTCGGCACGCCGGCCAGCGATTCGCAACAGCAGGTCACCCTTGAGATCGACGGCTTCGACGTCACCGTGCCCGCCGGCACCTCGCTGATGCGGGCCGCCGTGCAGGCGGGCGTGAACGTGCCCAAGCTGTGCGCCACCGACAGCCTCAAGTCCTTCGGCTCGTGCCGCCTGTGCCTGGTCGAAATCGAAGGCCGTCGCGGCTTCCCGGCCTCGTGCACGACCCCGGCCGAAGCCGGAATGAAAGTGAAGACGCAGACCGACAAGCTGGCCGACCTGCGCCGTGGCGTGATGGAGCTGTATATCTCCGATCACCCGCTCGACTGCCTGACCTGCCCCACCAACGGCAACTGCGAACTGCAGGACATGGCCGGCGTGGTGGGCCTGCGGGAAGTGCGCTACGGCTACGACGGCGCCAACCACCGTGCCGAGGCCAAGGACGAATCCAACCCGTACTTCACCTACGATCCCTCCAAGTGCATCGTGTGCAACCGCTGTGTGCGCGCCTGCGAGGAAACCCAGGGCACCTTCGCGCTCACCATCAGCGGCCGCGGCTTCGACTCGCGCGTGACGGCGGGGCAGGGCGACAGCTTCATGGATTCCGACTGCGTGTCGTGCGGTGCCTGCGTGCAGGCCTGCCCCACCGCCACGCTGGCCGAAACCTCCATCATCCGCATGGGGCAGCCCGAGCACAGCAAGGTCACCACCTGCGCCTACTGCGGCGTGGGCTGTGCCTTCAAGGCGGAGATGAAGGGCAATGAAGTGGTGCGCATGGTGCCGTACAAGAACGGCCAGGCCAACGAGGGCCACTCGTGCGTGAAGGGCCGTTTCGCCTTTGGCTACGCGACCCACAAGGACCGCATCCTGAACCCGATGATCCGCGCCAGGATCACCGACCCGTGGCGCGAAGTGTCGTGGGAAGAGGCGATCAGCCACGCGGCCTCCGAGTTCAAGCGCATCCAGGCCAGGCATGGCCGCGACTCCATCGGCGGCATCGTGTCCTCGCGCTGTACCAACGAGGAAGGCTACCTGGTGCAAAAGCTGGTGCGCGCCGCCTTCGGCAACAACAACGTCGATACCTGCGCGCGGGTTTGCCACTCGCCCACCGGCTACGGCCTCAAGCAGACGCTGGGCGAATCTGCCGGCACGCAGACCTTCCGCTCGGTGGAGAAGGCCGACGTCATCATGGTGATGGGCGCCAACCCCACCGATGGCCATCCGGTGTTTGCCTCGCGCATGAAAAAGCGCCTGCGCGCCGGCGCCAGGCTGATCGTGATCGATCCGCGCCGCATCGACCTGGTCGACTCGCCCCACGTGCGCGCCGACTTCCACCTGCAACTGCGCCCCGGCACCAATGTCGCCGTCGTGACCTCGATGGCGCACGTGATCGTGAGCGAAGGCCTGATGGCCGAATCGTTCATCGCCGAGCGCTGCGAGGACCGTGCGTTCCAGCAATGGCGCGATTTCGTCATGCTGCCGGAGAACTCGCCGGAAGCGATGGCCGAGATTACCGGCATCCCCGCCGAACAACTGCGCGGCGCGGCGCGCTTGTATGCCACCGGCGGCAACGCCGCGATCTATTACGGCCTGGGCGTGACCGAACACGCGCAGGGCTCCACCACCGTGATGGGCATCGCCAACCTGGCCATGTGCACCGGCAATATCGGCCGCGAAGGCGTGGGCGTGAATCCGCTGCGCGGCCAGAACAACGTGCAGGGCTCCTGCGATATCGGCTCCTTCCCGCACGAGCTGCCGGGCTATCGCCATGTATCGGACTCCACCACGCGCGGCCTGTTCGAGTCCGCCTGGAACGTGGAGATCAGCCCGGAGCCGGGCCTGCGCATTCCCAACATGTTCGAGGCCGCGCTGTCGGGCAGCTTCATGGGCCTGTACTGCCAGGGCGAGGACATCGTGCAGTCCGACCCGAATACGCAGCACGTGGCAGCCGCGCTGTCGTCGATGGAATGCATCGTGGTGCAGGACATCTTCCTCAACGAGACCGCCAAGTACGCGCACGTGTTCCTGCCGGGCTCGTCCTTCCTGGAAAAGGACGGCACCTTCACCAACGCCGAACGCCGCATCTCGCGCGTGCGCAAAGTGATGCCGCCCAAGGCGCGCTATGCCGACTGGGAAGCCACCGTGCTGCTGTCCAACGCGCTGGGCTATCCGATGGACTACAAGCATCCGTCCGAGATCATGGACGAGATCGCGCGGCTGACCCCCACCTTCAGTGGCGTCAGCTACCAGCGCCTGGAGGAACTCGGCAGCATCCAGTGGCCGTGCAACGACGCTGCGCCCGAGGGCACGCCCACCATGCATATCGACGCATTCGTGCGCGGCAAGGGCAAGTTCATCATCACGCGCTACGTGCCCACCGCCGAGCGGGTGAATCGCAAGTTCCCGCTGATCCTCACCACGGGCCGCATTCTGTCGCAGTACAACGTGGGCGCGCAGACGCGGCGCACCGACAACGTGATGTGGCACGACGAAGACCGGCTGGAGATCCATCCGCACGACGCCGAGGAACGCGGCATCAAGGGCGGGGACTGGGTTGGCGTGCAAAGCCGCGCGGGCGAAACGGTGCTGCGCGCCATCGTCAGCGAGCGCATGCAGCCGGGCGTGGTCTATACCACCTTCCACTTCCCCGAGTCCGGCGCCAACGTGATCACCACCGACAACTCGGACTGGGCCACAAACTGCCCCGAGTACAAGGTCACCGCGGTGCAGGTGATGCCGGTGGCGCAGCCGTCCGAATGGCAGCGGCAGTACCGCGACTTCCACGAGCAGCAGATGCAGTTGCTGCAGGCGGCCAGCGCCGAGGCGGGTTCGGCATGACGCTCTGCGAACTCGCCATGGCCAGGCCCGATGCGGTGGCGTCTTTCAGCGATGCCGAGCCGCCTACGCACAGCACCTTCGCCGTCAATCGCTGCCGCCTGGGCGAGCTGGCGCTGGAGGACGACGAGATCGCCGAGGAGGTGCCGGTCGCGCTCGAGTACAACGGCATCTCGCATGCGGTCATGCTGGCCTCGCCGGCCGATCTCGAAGACTTCGCGTTGGGCTTCAGCCTGAGCGAAGGGCTGGTGGCCAGCCCGCGCGACGTTTATGAGATTGAGACCGAGGTCCGTCCCGAGGGTATCGCGGTGCAGTTGCGCATTGCGGCGGAAGCCTTCGCCGCGCTCAAGGATCGGCGCCGCGCCATGGCGGGCCGCACCGGCTGCGGGCTGTGCGGCACGGAATCGCTGCAGGAAGTCATGCGCGCGCCGGCGCCGGTCAGCAGCAAGGCGAGCTTCAGCGATGCGGTGCTGTACGCCGCGTTCGGGCAGTTGCAGACGCGCCAGGAACTGCTGCGCCATACCGGCTCCACGCACGCCGCCGCCTGGCTGCGCGCTGACGGCCAGGTAGCATTGGTCCGCGAAGACGTGGGCCGCCACAACGCGCTTGATAAACTGATCGGCGCGCTGGCACGCACTGGCGAGGACCGCTCGCGCGGCGCCGTGCTGGTCACCAGCCGCGCCAGCTACGAAATGGTGCTGAAGACCGCCAGTGCCGGCGTTGGCGTGCTGGCCGCCGTCTCAGGCCCGACCGCGCTGGCGGTGCGTCTGGCGCTCGATGCCGGCGTTACGCTGGCCGGTTTTGTGCGCGCCGGGCGCCACGTGGTCTACTCTCATCCCCAACGTTTGCACAGCAGGACGGAACAGGCATGAACTCCGATAACCTTGTCAAGATGGCGAACCAGATTGGCACCTTCTTCGAGGCCATGCCGGACCGCGAGGAAGCGGTGGCGGATATCGCCAGCCATATCAAGCGTTTCTGGGAGCCGCGTATGCGGCGCGCGTTGCTGGCGCGGATGGACAGTGGTGAGGATGCCGGGCTGGACGAGATTGTCCTGTTGGCGGTGACTCGGCATCGGGGGGTGTTGGAGTGATGGGGGGAGGTTGTTGGGGGTGGTCGTTGTTTTTTTGAGCGGTGGTGGTTATTGCACCCAACAGCCATACGACGTCCGCCTGCTGGGGTGGTCGTTGTTTCTTTGAGCGGTGGTGGCATGTTGCACTCAAAGGAATACGACATCCCCCTGCGGGGGGCGCCGGTCACTCTTCTTTGCCTCGGCAAAGAAGACTAACGAGAAGAAAGCCGACCCTGCCGGGGGCAGAGCAATCAGGCTCTCGAATATCGATGATTTCGTCGTACGGCCCAGAGTGCCGGCGGGCTTCTGCCGGTACCGGCTTGAGCGGCCACGGATCTGCCAGCCTCCGGGATTCGTGGTGGGGCCCCCGGTAGCAGACATCATTGACTTCGAGCCGTCTGTCGCTCGCGAAATGGGCGGCCACGAAGTTGCAAGCGGTCCGGTTCCGTCGTGGGCGCGGTGGCACCGGGTGATATGCCCGAGGCCTTCACCACCGCGCCCGCCCCACCACGAAACCATGGGCATGTGATGTGTCGTGGTAGCCCGCGCCGGTAACGGCAGATGTGGGCATGGTCACCGCGCA